>CAYJIS010000185.1:0-1004 GCA_964370315.1 uncultured Treponemataceae bacterium | reverse complement strand
TCTACAACATTTTCAACAAATACAATAAACTCATCCCCACCAATTCGCGCTACAATATCACTTCCTCTAAAGACAGATTTAAGCTCTGAAGCAACTTCCTTTAAAACCTCATCGCCAAAAAAGTGACCAAGATTGTCGTTAACAGCTTTAAAATTATCAATATCAACAATAAAAAAAGCATGTTGACTGTTTTTGTCTTTAAGTAGTTTTTCTGAAATGATGTTTTCTGCGCTAATCTTATTGTAGCAACCAGTTAAAAGATCCATTTTTGACTTTTCACTTAAGATTTTTTCTTCGTGAACATCGGTGCTTTTTCCTATAACAAATACAAGTTTGTCTTCATTATTGTAAACAGGCAAGTATGAATACCGAAAATATCTAAAATTTCCAGCTGGCATTTTAAAGCGGATATCAAGAGCTTCGCTTCTACCATTTTTCATATTAGTAATAAGGAGTTTATAAAGGTTTGTATCATCGGGGTGAATGAAGCCTCTTTCTAATGCTAATTCAAGTGGAAGCGCAATTCCCTGATGGTTTCTATTTTGAATAGCATCTATACCATAGTATTGTATGTGAGAGGTGCGTATGTCTAACGAAAAAAACCACTCATTTGATAATTCAGATAATTTTCTAAGTAAAAGACCATCGGATATTTTATCAAAGAAATAATCTTCATATACTTCTGAATAACTTCCAGCCAAAGTATTTTGTGAAAATTCATTTCTTAAGTCTCGAGTAAATCCTGCAATATAGTTTTTATCTGAAATCTTAATTTTTGTTAGCGTTATCTCAGCAGGTATTTCAGTTCCGTCTTTTTTACAGTGTAGCCATTTAAAAATATTAATACCATCAGAAAGAGCCTTTTCAATATGCGTTTTTGCAAGTTCTGAACTTTTTTCACCATTTGGCTGATATTCTGGTGATAAGCTTGCAAACTCTTTTAGATATTGTTCTTCACTATTAAGGTCAAATAGCTCTTTAGCGTATTTGTTACATAGAACATT
>CAYJIS010000184.1:0-1023 GCA_964370315.1 uncultured Treponemataceae bacterium | reverse complement strand
GTTTGTGCTACAAAAAAAACACCGGACAATGGCGATTCTTTTTTTGAGTCCAGCATTACTAAGCTACGTACTTATGTTTTTATATCCTACTGTTAGGACTACAATAATGACTTTTTTTGACGTTCCCTTTGTTACATCAGATTTAAAAGACTGGACTTTTAATGGGCTTAGCAACTATAGGGAAATTTTTAGTGATGGCTTATTTATCCAATCTTTAAAAAACATGGGGAGTATTTGGTTTTTTGGTGGTGTATTCGTTTTAACAATTGCATTGCTTTTTGCTACCTTGTTAAGTACAGATATTAAGGGTAAGAGCCTTTTTAAGACAATTCTCTATATGCCTAATATTATCTCTGCTGTTGCTCTTGGTACCATGTGGATGCAATATATTTATTCGGCTCAATATGGTTTGTTAAAAAATGTTTTCACCTTTCTAAATATGGAGCAATTAGCTAGCATTAAATGGACAGGGGCTGAACATTTATTTGCATCAATGTTGATAGCATTTAGCTTTGGTATCGTTGGATATTATATGCTTATTTTTTTATCAGGGATTGATGCTATTCCTACAGAGCTAAGTGAGTCTGCAAAAATAGATGGAGCAGGGCATGCGAAAACTTTTTTTTATATAATACTTCCTTTATTGAGGGGTACTATAAAAACGGTTCTTACTTTGTGGAGTGTAACCGTAATTGGGTTCTTTGTTTGGACAAAGGTATTTTCACCCTTAACAGTTGACCTCGAGACAATAACGCCAATGATTTATGTTTATGAAAAAGCATTTTCGAATATAGATGCTACAACAGTAGTTGATCCAGGGGCAGCGGCAGCGGCGTGTATAATTCTAAGTATTATTACTATTATTGTCTTTTTAATAGTAAATTCACTAGTAAAAGAAAAGGATGTTTAGAATATGGGTTTTTTGAATGATATAAAAAAGAAACCTCACACATTGCCTACGTATGTTGTTGTTGGTTTATGGTGTCTTTTTAGTTTAACAATGATTGGGTGGGTAGTGTTTGC
>CAYJIS010000183.1:0-1041 GCA_964370315.1 uncultured Treponemataceae bacterium | reverse complement strand
CTATTTTTCTTACAATTTTAGAATTTTCTCCGATGCCGCCTGTGAACACTATATGGTCAAGTCCACCCAATTCTGCATAGTATGAGCCTATATATCTAATAATTCCATTGCAATATACATCTATTGCAAGCTTTGCTCTCTCATTACCCGCTTCAGCTGCTTCCTCAACTTCTCTTAGGTCATTACTTACTCCAGAAATACCTAGTAAGCCTCCATTTTTGCTAAGCTGTGTCTTTATTTCTTCTAACGTTAATCCTTCTTCAAGCAAAAATGGAATAACAAATGAATCTAAATCACCTACACGATTTGAATGTATTGTGCCTGTTTGTAGGGAAAAACCAAAACTGTTGTCAACGCTTTTACCATCTTTAATCGCACAGATAGACCCACTGCCGCCTAAATGACAGGAGATCAAGTTACCTGTTTTACCTTCTTTTTTAGCTACTTCTAAAGAAATAAACTCATGAGATGCACCATGATATCCAAGTTTTTGAATACCATATTTTTCATACCAATCATATGGAATACCGAAAACTTTTCTTTCTAAAGGAATAGTTGCATGGAATGCAGTTTCAAAAGCACCTACTTTCTTTGCCTTTGGTAAGATTTTATTAAATTCTTTTATTGCTTCAAGGTATGGTCCATTGTGAGCAGGAGCTACAGACATATATGCATCCATAGCATCTAAAACTTCAGGTACCAATTCATGTACTTTATAATACCCTTTTGCAAGCACCGTTTTAAATCCAACTCTTTGTATTTCATCTATGTTTTCTATAATTCCATTTTGGGCATCTGTCAGATACGATAAAAACATGTAAATTCCATCTGAATACGTAAGAATATTCTGGTTTTCTAACGTAATGTTTACATCCTTTGATTTGCAATAGTAGTGGAAAATGCCTTTATCCTTACTACCGACTCTTTCGATTCTACCTGTTGCTAAAGATGATCCTTCAGGCATTTGAAAGATCTGAAATTTCAAAGAAGTGCTTCCTGCGTTACATATTAATATTTTCATTTGTTATTTCTCCATTTTTT
>CAYJIS010000182.1:0-1065 GCA_964370315.1 uncultured Treponemataceae bacterium | reverse complement strand
TTATAAGAAAGGTATGAAACCATTAAGTCCCATAAATAAAGTTCTTTTTGTCGTAGATATTATTCCAACAGTAATTTTTGCTGTTTTCGGTATTACCTTTGTTATTGATGCAATCGATAGAGGTTTTTTTGGTATCACAGATATGTCGACTTTTTTTCAGACAATCGCCATTACACTAGTATGGAATGCACAAATAATAACATATATCATAGCAATAATAGTTAGAAAAAAAACAAACCAAAAAAGTTTTTTAACTCAGGTCCCTTTCCTTTGTGATTTTTTATCTATTGCAGTAGGTTTCACACCTCTATTACAGTCTGTGTAAACATACTTTCTACTTAAGACTATTTTAATACACCTTAAGTATAATAGACATTAAAACCTTGTTTTTTTTGTATAATAATAGTATGCTACATAGTACAAGTAGAAGGAAATCACAGTGAACAAAAGCAATACATCAATAGTTATTATTGAAAATGATACGTTACTACTCCAAACGGGTCTTACCTCGAGACAATTTGCTCATGCAAAAATGGGACAATACATAACAGAACCTGGAATTATAGTATCTCCTACACAGAAAGACAATTATACTACAGAAGATTTTCGATTTACTGAGTCTAAAACAATTACATCTCAAAAAGGTGATGAGATAGTACTCTATTTTAATGGCATAAAAGGTAAAACCCTATTATCTGTCTTAGAAGAAAACAGCGATACTCAAGAAAACCTAGTCATTCTTGAAAATCTCAACATGTGTTTAGAGTGGAGTTTTAAAAATAATATTTTAATTTCAAACTGCGGGCCTCTTGGAATCATTATATTAGATAATAAGTCTTTTTTATTCTTACCAGTTGCTTTGTTTGAAAGAAGCATATTTGCTCAAGAGGAGGCAATTAGCTCTAGCGTTTATGGGTGTTGGATAAATGCCTCTTTAAGCCATATTGATGGATGGAGATTTTCGCTATCAAGTTATATATATGCTATATTATCTGGTGATAAACCATATAAAGAACTCAATTCTGAAAAAAGAGTTGAAGACTACTATGACAATTATTTTTTACC
>CAYJIS010000181.1:0-1079 GCA_964370315.1 uncultured Treponemataceae bacterium | reverse complement strand
ACTTTATTACATATAATGGTGTTTGATTCTTTTTCATAAGTGTACTCCTTTTCTAGAATCTATAGCCAAATGCTAGGTTTGGCACTAATTGGTGTATAAAAACTCTTTTTGGAAAACTTGCTATGTATCCTATACCAATCTCAGAATAAAAACCTTGTGCTATAGCAATTTGTAATCCAGTGCCTGTACCAACAGAAGCAGAAAATTCTAACAGAGAGGGATTTCCATTGCTTGGCTGTAGTTGTAAATTATACATATTCATACCAACTCCAACATGACTGTTAATAGTAAAGCGTTCATTAAAGTGATATTGATAAACAAAATTTGTGTGTATGGGTATTATATGAGTAATGAGTTTATTTTGACTAGGACTTGTATTTGTCATTGCCCAGTTGCCACCTAGTTCAATGCCCAAGTTTCCAAAAGACTTGTGTAAAAAGAACACCGTAAAACCTAACTCTGCTCCCGCAGGTGAAAAGGTAGTGCCTATAGAGTCCTCTGCAAAAAAAGCCATTGGTGAATATCCTGCATGTATGTTAAAGCTTACCTTTTTTTCTGTTGTAGACTCTTGGGCGCTTAGTAATCCACACATAAACAGTGTTATTATAATGCAAAATTGTATTTTTTTTGCCATTTTTTCTCCTATTAAACTTTGATTTTCAAAGTTTATGTTTTTTTATACATTGTAACCTTTATAGTATAACAAGGTACTATGAAATGTTATTAAATAATACTAAAATATATAACATTTCTTTGAGCATTTTTAAATAATTTAAACTTTTTTACATTAAATTTTTGCTGTGCTAATGTATAAATTTGTTGTTTACCTCCTTATGAAGGTTATAGACAAAAGAAATAGCCTTTTGCTAATCCAATCAAGTACCGAGAAATATGCCATAGGCATCATTTGTTTAAATAAAATTGAAGAATATTTTAAATAGATAAGATTTCTTTGATTACGCAAAGTGGATATGTTCTTTTTTATCCGAACAAAAAAAGAATATATATAGTCTTCATCAAAGAAAGAAATAATTCTTGTGTATACTTCCTTTTTGGAAGTTGTATCCATTTGAGCTCCT
>CAYJIS010000180.1:0-1081 GCA_964370315.1 uncultured Treponemataceae bacterium | reverse complement strand
CTGGAGCTACCGTTAGAATTTCACGTGAGTCAACTTCTTTCCAACGAGCATTGGTCGAAGCTGGTGTTCTTACAGTAGATGACGTAATTATTGGTAGGTTTTAAAATATAAAAAGCCCAATGGTGCTATATACTAGCATCATTGGACTTTGTTTCATTTTTATAGCAAAGTTTCTTTAGTTATCAAATGTAATAGAATGGCGTACCATTAGCCCTGTCATTATTGATGCTAAAGCTAGTTTTGTGTCTTCGGTTAGTTCATTATTGAACCAAACTCTTCCGTTATTTAAAAGTGATACGGCGGCAATGCTTTCATTGTTAGAAAAGAACTCATAGCCAAACACTTCTATATCACCAAGATACAATTGATTCTCTATTTTATAAACAGGTAAAATTGTTATTTTTTCATTGCTTGCTCTGTTAACAATTTCTCCCGAAGGTGGTTTTGGCATTCCGTCGAGCATAAAAGGTCTGTTGTTATCTGGATTATGCAAAACAAAATCCCATGTTGCATTTTCCCCAATAACGCTGCCAGTAAAAATATCTTTGTTTCCAATATAAATTGACATATCAATAGAAAAAGCATCATTTAAAAACTCTGATGGTTGATATTGGACATTTTCCAATTCAGTAAGACAATAAACTTCTGCACTTTTTCCAGAAGGGGAATACTGAGTAAATGATAACTCTTCATTACCAAACTCATAGTCTGCTACAAATGCCAAATTCACTCGACCGCCAGTTCCCCAGCCTCGCTTAATTTCGCTTGTTTTATAATCCCCAAATGTTACAACTTGGTTAAACTGGAATCCCTGTCTACCACTTACTTCAAGAACTTCTGCATTTTCTGTTAAGTCTGGTGACACCACAATACTTGGAGTAACACATCCCATTAGCATTATTAAACTCATAAATACTAATAATACGATCACACTTTTTTTCAATTTCCTCTCCTTAAAAATTAGTTATGGTACAATGTTTTTTTTCATTTTATACCATCTCCTAATTTTTGAAATATATCACAGTTCAAAAAAAATGGCAAGCATGCTATGATTTAAAATAAGCACATCACAGCTAAAATT
>CAYJIS010000179.1:0-1094 GCA_964370315.1 uncultured Treponemataceae bacterium | reverse complement strand
TTTCATTAACAATAAAGTTTTCATGTAATCGGATTGTATCAAACTCAAAATAACGTTCTTTACTTCTTATGCTTAAAAGTTTATCATATACCAACTGTATTAATTCTTGATCTTCTGTATCAATAAAAACATCACTAAGCGTAATTTTATTTCCTGATAAAAGATGATAGGTGCTATTATCGATAATTGTTATACCGTGAGCCCCACCTGTATATTTGTAGGTATTAGTTGAAAGTGATGCAATGTTTTCGTCAACAAATGGTACGTATGTTTTCATTTCATATGCAATTGCGATACTTCCATATCCAAGATCGTCAATAACTGATTTTGCATCTGCATAGGCTTCTTTTGCTTCTAATGTTATGGCATTAAACTTTTTTTCTACATTTGCATTAAGTATTTTTGTTTGCTTTGATTTTGGAAAGAATTCTACTGTTTCAAGTAAAAAATCTACACTTGTTTTTCCCTCCTCTGTATCAGTGAATGGTATCTCTCCGTTAAAAGCGTACTGGCTTGTAATATAATGGCTTATTGAACTATGAGAGGAAACCTCTGTTGTTATTTTCGAAGTATTTTTTAGTGATATTCCTTCTTTAGTGCATGAGGCCATACATAGAATTAGTATACATAGTATTATTTTTGTAATAGTTTTCATAGTGAGAGTATAGTGGAAAGACTAGAGCTGGTCAAGGATTCACAAATTATTGACAAAATATCTTTATTCATATAGGATACGTGCATAATAATTATATTACAAGGATAGGTTTTCTATATGAAAAAAACTAATATACTCGGTGTTATTATTTTAGTAATAGCGGTTATTTTTAATTATGGCTGCGATTTTATGGGGGGCATTCCTGAGAGTTCTGGCTTGGGGACACAACCGGCAAACCCTGATTATCCAATACTTGCGGATAATGCTACCTTAATCAAAGCTGGTGATGTTATTAGTGTAAATAGTCTTGGAGCTTTACAAGGTTTTTCAATCCATGTTAAAGGCGAATCATCTTTAGGTGGAGAAGTTCTTTATGGTGACTCATTACCACACCGCACAGACTCAAAAACTGCCCCTATTGTATACATGACTCAAGATA
>CAYJIS010000178.1:0-1111 GCA_964370315.1 uncultured Treponemataceae bacterium | reverse complement strand
CTTGCTATGAGAGACAATACATCCCACATGGACACACTCAAACAATTTGACATTGCCACCATTGATATCATCGTTGTAAACCTCTACCCATTTAAAGAAACCATATCAAAGCCAGGCGTTTCATTTGAAGAATGTATCGAAAATATTGACATCGGTGGTCCATCGATGTTGCGTGCGGCCGCTAAAAACTACAAAGACGTTGCCGTTATTACCGACGCTAGCGACTACGAACTTGTTTTAAAAGAGCTTGAAGAAACAGGAAGCGTTTCAATAGAAACAAAATACATGCTTGCGCTCAAGGTATTTTCGGAAACAGCCGCCTATGATGCACTCATTTCAAAATACCTTCGAGAACGAATCGGTGAAAAGTTTACTGATAAAATGACCCTTACATTTGAAAAGCAACAAGGAATGCGCTACGGCGAAAACCCACACCAAGATGCCTGTTTTTACAAAGAAACAATGGGCTATGAAGCTGGAATTACATCAGGTGAGCAACTTTGGGGAAAAGAGCTTTCATACAACAACATAAACGACGCAAACGGAGCGATTAACCTTTTAAAAGAATTTGGCAAAACTCCTTGTGTTGTAGCCGTAAAACACTCTTCACCTTGCGGTGTTGGTGTTGATATTGACATTTTTAACGCTTACAAAAAAGCTTATGACTGTGACAGTGTTTCTATTTTTGGCGGAATTATTGCAACCAATATGCAAGTAGACAAAAAAACCGCCGAAAAAATGGTGGAGATTTTTCTTGAAGTAATTATAGCCCCTGACTACACAGAGGAAGCTTTGGAAGTGTTTAAGGCCAAGAAAAATCTACGGCTTATAAAATTAGCAAATATAACTGATAAATTAAAACCAGAGTTAAACATTAAAAAAGTTTCGGGCGGGCTTTTGGTACAAGACCTTGATACAATGGATGTTACAGAAGAGTTTGAAGTTGTAACTGAAAGAATCCCTACAAAAACAGAAAAAGACGACATGCTTTTTGCAATGAAGGTATGCAAGCATACAACATCGAACGCGATTGTTTTTGCAAAAGACGGTGGAACAATTTCGATTGGTGGCGGGCAAGTGAGCCGTGTATGGGCCGTTGAAAACTGTGTAA
>CAYJIS010000177.1:0-1138 GCA_964370315.1 uncultured Treponemataceae bacterium | reverse complement strand
CCAAAACAGTTAAAAAATTTGCAAAAGATATTGCAACAAAATATATTGATCCCCCAAACACAACTGAGTTTGCCATAATGTTTTTACCCTTTGAAGGTTTGTATGCAGAAGTGCTTAGAATCCCAGGACTTTTTGAAACTATACAGAGGGAGTACATGGTGACAATTACGGGGCCTACAACAATTTCTGCCTTTTTAAATAGCTTGCAAATGGGGTTTCGTTCCCTTGCAGTTGAAAAACGTACTACTGAAGTATGGAAACTTTTGGGCAATGTTCAAAAAGAGTTTGTGTCATTTGGTGATATTCTTGAAAAAACAAAGGATAAGATTGATGCTGCAGGAAAAGAGCTTGAAAATGCAGGCGTGCGCTCAAGGGCAATTGAAAGACAGCTTAAAAAGGTTGAGTTAATTGGGGAGTAGGTAACCCTATTTTCCAAAAATCTCTTTTCTATGCCGTGTGCCAAGTTCAATTAAATTGTCTTTGAGTGAAAGTTCTTGTACTGTATTTTGCCCTAAATCGATTAAAAAGCGGTTCATAGAAAAATGTTGGTACACAAATACTTTATTCCACGCGTCATTTTCGCCGTACACTTTTTTTAGTTCATCGCGGTATGGAATAAAGAGACCTTTTCCTTTTAATTCGGCATAGCCAACAAGCCAAAGCTCAACTGATTTTTCGCTTTTTCTTGCCTCTTCATGAAGTTTTGTGTGCAGTTCTGAGGTGGACTTAGCACACCATAGTTGGCTTTCTAAAAGGAGCTGTGCAAAAAGTGAGTTTCCGTTTTTTGTAATAAATGAAAGTTCTTTTGTTTTTGCAGAATGTAGAGGGCTTTTATTAAGAATGATTACATTTTTTCTAAAATCTATGCCAAGATCTGGGTTTCTAGAAAAAAAGTTTTCTGCAATTTTACCTGACTGGCCAACAAGGTAGCACCTGTTTTCTTTTAATTGCTCATTTTTTCCGGGATTGTCGCCAATAACAATGAGCGAAATATCATCATCTTTTGTTATATCGTCAAAAGCTTTATTGTACACAAATGGGTCAGAAAGTTCGTATGGGGGAACACCGTCTTTTTCTGCGGAGAGTCGTTGAAGTTCTTTAAGCTCATCAAGAAGATTTTCTTTTTGAAGCGTATTGT
>CAYJIS010000176.1:0-1156 GCA_964370315.1 uncultured Treponemataceae bacterium | reverse complement strand
CGGTAGGAAATGTTAGTTCGTATACGAATATTGCAAATGGATATACAACAACACAAGAGTATGGGTATGATGATTTATATCAATTAATAAGCGCAAATGGAACTTCAGATGATAAGCCATATGGATCAGTAAATACAACTTCAACGTATACTCAAGAGTTTAAATTTGATCAGCTTGGAAACATGGAGCAAAAGATAAGTACATCATGGAATTCAACAGGCCAAGTTTTGGGAGAGGATTTAAACTATTCATTTGATTATACGTATGCACAAGGCTATGCCCATAGAGTGAGCCAAATAGGACCATTACACTATGAATATGATAATAATGGGAACGTTATAAGAGAATGGGAAGGAGATAGAGAAGAAGAATTAGAAGAGGGAAGGTATGAAGTAACAGAAGAAGCAGCTGATGTATATTCAACAGATTATGGTTGGGCATTAGAAAACCCAGAGTCTTCTGGCGGGAATGGGAATGAAAGCTACGAGAGAACGTACACATGGAATGAGCGAAACATGCTTATACAAAGTAGTGATAGCCTCCATACTGTCCAATATCGCTATGGCCAAGATGGACAAAGGGCTATAAAAAGTAGTGCTGGCAGCGAGACATTATACTTTAATAGTATGTGGAGTTGGATAAGAAATAAAAGTATATCAAGTGATGACAGGGTTAGTAAAAACGTATTTTTAGGTAGCACACGTTTAGTAACAAGACTAAATAATGATGGAGATTCAGAGAATGTGGATGCTGCAAAAGAAAACACGTATTATTATCATGCAGACCATCTAGGAAGCGCCCAGCTTGTCACAAACCATAAGGGGGAAGAATACGAGCGAATAGAATACACGCCATATGGTGAAACATGGGTAGAAAAAACATCTCCAACAAATGTTGATTTACCGTATAAATTTACGGGTAAAGAGCTTGACGAGGAGACCGGACTGTATTATTATGGAGCTAGGTATTTAGATCCAAAAACAAGTAGGTGGTTAAGCACTGACCCTGCATTGGCAGAATACATACCACAAGCACCGGTAAACGATGAAGCTAAGAGGGCAAATGGTAACTTACCTGGCATGGGAGGCATATATAATCAGGTAAATTTCCATGTATACCACTATGCGGGGAACAACCCCGTCAAGTACGTGGATCC
>CAYJIS010000175.1:0-1223 GCA_964370315.1 uncultured Treponemataceae bacterium | reverse complement strand
GAAGAAGTAACAGAAGCAGTTATTACTGTTCCTGCATATTTTAACGATGCTCAAAGACAAGCTACAAAAGACGCAGGAAAGATTGCTGGTCTTGAAGTAAAAAGAATTATAAATGAACCAACAGCTGCAGCTTTAGCATACGGATTTAGCAAAGATCAAAAATCTGAAAAAATGATTGCGGTATACGACTTAGGTGGTGGTACATTCGATATTTCAATCCTTGAATTAGGTGATGGCGTATTTGAAGTAAAATCTACAAATGGAGACACACACCTCGGTGGAGACGACTTTGATAGAAAGGTTACAGATTGGCTTATTTCTGAGTTCAAAAATGATTCTGGAATAGATCTTTCACAAGATAGAATGGCTTTACAACGTTTAAGAGAAGCTGCAGAAAAAGCAAAAATTGAACTTTCAGCAGTAGCAAGTGCAGAAATAAACCTTCCGTTTATTACAGCAGATGCAACAGGACCAAAGCACTTACAAAAAACGCTTAGCCGTGCGAAGTTTGAACAAATGACTGAAGACTTACTAGAAAGAACAAAAGAACCTTGTAAAAAAGCACTTGCAGATGCAGGAATTTCAGCAAGCCAAATTGATGAAGTAATTCTTGTTGGTGGTTCAACACGTATGCCAAAAGTGCAACAAGCAGTTCAAGAATTATTTGGAAAAGAAGGTTCAAAAGGTGTTAACCCAGATGAAGCTGTAGCAGTAGGTGCCGCAATTCAAGGTGGTATTTTAGGTGGAGATGTTAAAGATGTTCTTTTATTAGATGTTACACCTCTTTCACTTGGTATCGAAACATTGGGCTCAGTTTCAACAAAACTTATACCTAGAAACACTACAATTCCAACACGCAAAAGTCAAATCTTTTCGACTGCTGCAGATGGACAAACAGCAGTTTCAATCCATGTTCTTCAAGGAGAACGAGAAATGGCTGCCCAAAACAGAACACTTGGACGTTTTGACTTAGTGGGTATTCCTTCAGCTCCTCGTGGTGTTCCACAAATTGAAGTAACATTCGATATTGATGCTAACGGTATTGTACACGTTTCTGCAAAAGATCTTGGAACTGGAAAAGAACAATCAGTTCGAATTGAATCTTCAAGCGGATTAAGCGAAAGTGAAATTGACAGAATGGTTAAAGAAGCTGAAGCAAATGCAGAAGCAGATAAAAAAGAACGAGAAAAAATTGATGTTCGAAACGAAGCCGACTCAATGGT
>CAYJIS010000174.1:0-1238 GCA_964370315.1 uncultured Treponemataceae bacterium | reverse complement strand
TGATTAAAGTGTGGAAGGAAGAAAATATCGAGAAGCTTTAACTTATCAATAGTTACTTTTTCTTGTACGGCAAGTGAGAACATGTGAATACCCATTGACATATCGTATGTAGAAGCCATTTGAGCACCTAAAACAACACGAGTATCTTTGTCGTAAACAATTCTGATTTTAACTTTTGGGTTATCGCCTTTAATAAAGCCTGGTTTTTGGAGGTCTTCAAAATCTGTTGAAACAGCATTAAAGCCCAAGGTTTTTGCTTTACAAAGTGTTATACCTGTAGAAACCATTTTCATGTCCCAAATACAAATACCGTTTGAACCTTGTACACCGATAGTTTCTAGAGGTGTACCACATGCATTATGAGCACCGATAATCCCTGAGCGAACAGCGTTTGTAGCGAGTGCGATATAATTAATATCATTAATTGCATTATCAAATACTGTAGCACAGTCGCCTACTGCGTATACATCTTTTACACTAGTTTCTTGTTTTTTAGAAACCTTGTATGCATTGTTTTTGAACAATTCCATGGTGTCTTTTCCAAGGGCAGTGTTTGGATGAAAACCAATTGCTAGAATAACCATGTCTGCTTTGTATTCACCTTTGCTTGTAACAACTTTTGTAACTTTTCCGTTTTCTCCTACAAGCTTTTCAACGCCTTGTCCAAATGCGGTATTAACACCATTTTTCTTAAGAGTTTCTTCCATGAGAGAAGTGAACTCTGCATCATAATAACTTGCAAGGCATGAATCTGCAATGTCAACAAGAGTAACATTCTTATTAAGACGTTTAAAAGCTTCTGCAAGTTCAACACCAATGTATCCGCTACCTACAACAACAACATCTTTAACATCTGGCTTTTCAAGTTTTTCAATTACTTCTTGTGCATTTTGATACAGTTTTACTTGTTGTACATTTTCAAGGTCTGCACCTTCAATTTTTGGAATAATTGGAAGTGAACCGGTTGCTAGAATTAACTTATCGTATGATTCTTCGTGTTTTTTTCCATCTTTTCCAGTTGCATACACTACTTTTTTGTCGTAGTCAATTTTTTCAACGGTAGTTTCTGTATGAAATGTTGCGCCTTTTGATTCGAGGTTTTCTTTATTTGTGTAAAAAAGACCTTCAGCTCCATCAATTTGTTTTCCTATCCAAAGTGCCATACCGCACCCTAAAAAACTGATGTTTGTATTTTTTTCAAATACAACAACTTCATTGTTTGGGTAATTATCTAGAAC
>CAYJIS010000173.1:0-1240 GCA_964370315.1 uncultured Treponemataceae bacterium | reverse complement strand
CAAAAGACATTCTGTACAATCCTCACATAAGTGAATACATACCCTCCTATGATGGGCGTGGAAAAGAGCCCGTATTATTCCGCTCAAAACTTCCTCTTCCAATAATTCTTGGGGCAGAAGGTATTGCAGTTGGTATGTCTACTCGCATTTTGCCGCACAACGTTCGTGAAGTTATAGAAGCCGAAAAAGCTTGCCTTGCTGGAAAGCCATTTAAGTTATACCCAGATTTTCAAACAGGCGGATTTATTGATGTGTCCGATTATCAAGATGGTTTGGGCAAAATTATGACCCGCGCAAAAATTGACACATCTGATCCTAAGCGTATTGTTATTACAGAACTTCCTGCAGGATGTAATACCGAAAGTTTAATGCAATCAATTGAAAATGCTTCTAAAAATGGTAAGGTAAAAATTGCATCAATCAATGACTTTACAACCGATAAGGTAGAAATTGAAATTAAGCTTCAGCGCGGTGTGTATGCACAAGAAGTAGTTGACGCCTTGTACGCATTTACTGACTGTGAGCAATCTATTTCATGTAATCTTCTATTAATAAACAACAATATGCCAAAGGTTATGACCGTAACCGATGTTATTAAACATCATGCAAAGCAGCTTGTTGCCATTCTTAAAGATGAGCTTGAACTTGAGCGTGCTAATCTAACCGATAAGCTTCATATGCGCACCTTAGAAAGAATCTTTATTGAAGAGCGTATTTATAAATCAATTGAAAAAATGAAAACAGCAGAAACAGTAGTTGCCGCTGTTATAAAAGGATTCGAGCCATTTAAAAAAGAACTCATTCGACCTGTAACAGAGGACGATGTAGAAAGATTATTAAAAATTCCTATTAGACGCATTTCTCTTTATGACATAAACAAGAATAGACAAGAAGTAGAAGAGATAAACAATAGATTAAAAGAAATTGCAAAACTCTTAAAAAATCTTGTGGCCTATGCGCTTTCTTGGTTAGACGGTATTTTGGCTCGATTAGACGAAGAAGAGACTAGTCGAAAAACTGAAATAAAAGGTTTTGACCAAGTTGACGTTAGAGAAGTAGTAAAAAGAGACGTTGCCTTACGATACGATTCTAAATCAGGATATTTGGGTACCAATGTTTCAACTGGAACAGAAATTTTAAGAGTTTCGCCGTATGACAGAATTGTAGTTCTACGAAAAAGTGGTGTATACCATGTAAATGATGTGCCTGAAAAACTTTTTGTTGATTCTGGCATGTGGTA
>CAYJIS010000172.1:0-1250 GCA_964370315.1 uncultured Treponemataceae bacterium | reverse complement strand
TATTGGCTCATTGATGAGCAAACAAGACAGTCAGGTGATACACTAGAAAGAACCTTAAACGAATTTAAAATTGAAGCACAAGTTACAGGAATTAGAAAAGGGCCTGTGGTAACAATGTATGAAATACTTCCGGCTCCTGGGGTAAAGCTTAGTAAGATTGTTTCGTTAAGTGATAATCTAGCACTACGACTAGCAGCTCCAAGTATTCGTATTGTGGCCCCAATTCCAGGTAAGCATGCTGTTGGTATTGAAGTTCCAAACAGAAAACGGTCAATCGTAGGCTTTAGAGAACTTATTGATATGAAACTCGATGAGTTTGGTAAGATGGCAGTTCCTGTGGTGCTCGGAAAAGATATTTCGGGTGAGGCGCAAATAATAGATCTAGCAAAAACCCCTCACTTACTTATAGCAGGTGCTACAGGGGCTGGTAAGTCAGTATGTGTAAACTCAATGATATTATCAATTTTGTATAAGCGATCTCCCCAAGAAGTTAAAATGATTCTTATTGACCCAAAAATAGTAGAGTTAAAGCTCTACAATGATATACCGCACCTGTTAACGCCGGTAATTACTGAGCCAAAAAAAGCCTTCCAAGCACTACAATATTGTTTGTGTGAAATGGAAAGGCGTTACGCATTGCTAGACGGAATGGGTGTTCGAGATATTGAAAGCTATAATAAGCGTATAAAAGAGAGAAAAATTGCAACAGAAAAGCTACCGTATATAATTCTTGTAATTGATGAGTTTGCAGACCTAATGGCAACAACAGGAAAAGAGCTAGAGTCTACGGTTGCCCGCCTTGCTGCAATGAGCCGTGCAATTGGGATTCACTTGGTGCTTGCAACACAGCGTCCTTCTATTGATGTTATTACCGGTCTTATTAAGGCAAATATCCCTAGTCGTATAGCATTCATGGTTGCATCAAAAATGGATAGCCGTATTATTATTGACCAGGTAGGTTCTGAAAAATTACTCGGAAAAGGGGATATGCTCTATGCAGGACCTGTAGACCCATTCCCGGTTCGTATCCAAGGAACGTTTGTTTCAGATGATGAAGTAGAAAAAGTGTGCGACTTTGTTAAACAGTACGGGGCACCCGATTATATAGACGATGAAATATTTGTAGACTCAGATGATGAGTTTGAGTTATCAAGTGGGTACAGCGATGGAGATGATCCGTTGTACCAAGAAGCCTTGGACATAGTTATGCAAAGTGGAAAAGCCTCTGCTTCATATATTCAGCGAAGGTT
>CAYJIS010000171.1:0-1269 GCA_964370315.1 uncultured Treponemataceae bacterium | reverse complement strand
ACAGAGACAAATAGAGCAACACATGTAGCAGCTGCAGTTGGTACAACGATACCAATGGAAGATATAAATACTTTTATGGTATGGATACCAAGATATTCTTATACAATAAAAGACACTTATGGAGTACAAGGGTGTGGTGGATCAACTCCTTCAGTGACTACTCCAGGAGCTTTTGATATTAAATTTATTTCTTCATCTACTACAGATTTAGGAAGTGCAGAGTACACTGGTGACACAGCAGAAAACTGGTTTACAAATTCAGCCTTTTGTTGGGGTAATAGTTGTGATGATGAAACAACTAGATCTAATTCAGAAAATAGAGAACTTTCAGGTATTTGGGTAGCAAAATTTGAAACAAGTAATTCAGGAAGTTCTCCACCAAACTCACTACCAAATGTAACTAGTTGGAGAAGTATAACTGTATCAACTATGTTTAATACAGTTCAAACAAACATGAATAGCACAAATGGAGAAACTATTTATGGATTATCAGGTTCTACATATGACGCTCATATGATGAAAAATACAGAATGGGGTGCAGTAGCATACTTAACCCAATCCCGTTATGGAAAGTATGGAAATGAAGATTATACCGGATTAAATAAAGAAATTTATCAAAATAAAAATTCTTCATATATAACCGGAAATTCAAACGGAACACCATCTCAATCAAGTTATTTAACACAATGTACATATGATAATATAATCGATAGAGGAAATGGAAAAGGGAGTTGTGGTGGAGGAGCATCCACAACTGGGAATATAACCGGAATATATGATATGAGTGGAGGTGCTTTAGAATATGTAATGGGAAATATGCAAGACTCAAGTGGCAATTTTTATTCCAGTTCATCAGGTTTTGCAACAGCGCCAGAAGCAAAATATTATAATAGCTATGTAAATGGATCATCTTATAGTGATTATACAAGATATATAAAGGGTGACGCTACAAAAAAAATGGCAGGATTTTACTCAGATACTATCGATTTCGTAGGCGGAAGTTACCCCTGGTTCTATAGAGGTGGTAACTACGACAATAGTTCCAGTGCCGGGCTCGCGTACTTCGGCAGTAACTATGGTGGTGGCAGCAGCGGCAGCAGTTTTCGGTCAGCCCTAGTGCCGTAGGCTCCAACTTTCAAACCTGTCTTTAAGAGGTGGGACACCGATTGAAGACACGCCATTTTGAGCAACCACTATGTTTAAAAAGGAAGACTAAAGGGCATTTGAGGAAGGAAAGAGGTAGAGAATAAGGTTGCTCATCCCAACTAA
>CAYJIS010000170.1:0-1304 GCA_964370315.1 uncultured Treponemataceae bacterium | reverse complement strand
TATGCAGAATTGGGTGGACTTGATCATATAGTGTTCACAGGCGGCATCGGAGAAAATTCTAAAATTGTAAGAAAAATAGTATTACATCAACTAAAGCATTTTGGCATAGAACTTGATGAAAGTAAAAATAATAGTATACCCGATGACGGAATAATAACAACGGCACATTCTAAGGTTAAAGTTCATATTATACCTACTGATGAAGAACAAATAGTCGCTAAAAAAACCTTTGAGTGTTAATTAAAAGTAAAAAGTAGGGCGTGACTTATGTGTCACGCCCTTTCAAGCTATCAATCATGCCCTACTTTGCTTAGATGTTACCACCTAAAAAAGCTCTCTTAGATTACTAAGAATACAACTGAAAGAGCTCCAATTATCCAAAGAATAACAGGAATCTTTTTAAATTCGCCTGATATTACATGCATAAAAATGTAACTAATAAAACCAAAACTTAAACCAATAACAATGTTGTATGTTAAAGGCATTAAAAGAATTGTTAAGAAGCTAGGGAAAGCAACTTTTATGTCAGTAAAGTCAATTTTAGAAATACTTCTAAACATATAAATACCAACCATTACAAGGGCAGGAGATGCAATAAACAGTGGAACAATGGTTACAACAGGGGCAAAGAAAAGTGCTAGTAAAAAGAGAGCTCCAATTACAAATGCTGATAAACCTGTTTTTGCACCCATAGTAATACCTACCGTTGATTCACTAAAGGTAGAAATGGTACTTGTTCCTAAAACTGCACCAAGAGTAGTTGCAATTGAGTCTGAATAAAGCATTTTATTAAGATTTTTAATACTTCCATCTTCTTCTTCTAAACCAGCTTGTTTAGCACATGCAATAACAAACGCTAGTGAGTTAAAAAGATCAATAAAGAGGAAAGAAAAAATTGCACCAGCTAAAGACCATTTTAATGCACCCATAATATCTAGTTGAAATGCGATAGGTTCAATACTTGGTGGTAAAGAAACAATTGCTGTTGGAAGTGCAACGTCCCCTGTAAAAATACCAATAATAGTAACAATTATGATACTAAAAAGAATGCCACCTTTAATTTTTTTATAGTCAAAGAAAACCATTAAAAGAAGTGCAACAATTGATAACACTACAGGTGAAGTAAATTCGCCAAGTGCAACAATAGTACCAGGATTTGCAACAACTAATCCCATGTTTCTAAAACCAACTAAACATATAAATAAACCAATACCTACAGTAGCTGCAGTACTAATAACTTTTGGAATAGCACGAGCAATTAATTTACGCACACCAGTAAGAGTTAAAATTAAATAAAATACACC
>CAYJIS010000169.1:0-1324 GCA_964370315.1 uncultured Treponemataceae bacterium | reverse complement strand
CATAACATCATTTCTCCTTTCATACACAATATATTGTAAATGAAAGAAATCTTTCACTTACAATATATTGCATAAGCAATATATTTTTATATCATATTTTCATTTTCTGTTTTTAATCTAGTATCTAAAGCCATTTGAACATTATGACTTTGTGTCTTAAATGTACTTACAAAACTAGGGAATTCAACAGCAAATTCACTCCATCTTTTTTCAAAGTTTGCTGCAGAATCTCCTGACCAAACTTTAGGATTTTTAATGTTATCACCAATTAAATTATTTAATTTATTTAATGTTGCTTGTAATTCATCAGTTAATACTTCTATATCTTTTATAGCCATACTAGCTGCTTCATAATTAAACTTAATTCCTGTACTCATGTTATTATCTCCTTCCTAACTTAATTTTCCACTAATAGCTTGTTCACTATCTTCAAAATCCATTGAAGCTTTTGATAATTTTAAACCAAACTCCTTAGTCATTTCAGCACCTTCATTTAAATAAGGTAATTTGCTATTAAAAGATTCTTTGAAAGTTTCATAAGCAAAACCTTCCCAATTTTGTCCTAAATTAGTAATTTGTGTATTAATACTTGCAATTGTATCAACATACTTTGCATATTCAGATGCAATTAACTCGCTTACCATTCTCATTTCTTGTGGTGTTGCAGTAAATGTACTCATTTTCATCTCTCCTTCCATATTATAATAAGAATCCCTCTTCTATTCTTATATATATATATTATCAAAAAAAAAAGAATCTAACAAGTAAATTAAAAATCTTTACAATATATTTACATAATTACATATATTTAACTAGGTATTTATAAAACACAAATAATAAAAGAATGAATATCTTATAATAGGAATATGAAAAATATTCAAATAAAATAACTATAGTTAAGAAAGGAGTTTAATTCATGTGTCCAGAAAATCAAATAAATACTTGTGATAATTGTTTATCAAATATTATTACTAAAATATTAATACTACAAAATCAAGATCATAATATTGAAAACTTCACAGGTTGTGAAAAACCATTCTTAGGTCCAATATCAAATGTAATCTGTTATAATACAAGACCTGTTATGTTATATAACTGCTCTACTGGCTTAAATTGGTCTTTTCCATATACTAACGGAGATACTACAGGAACATCTACTGTATTCAGAGTAGAATCATTAGATGAATGTTGCCTAACATGTAGAGTATTATATTTAGATACAACTACTAACCAATATGTAGGAACAAAAGATTTTTTCACTATTAACTTAAATTGTGTTGGTGCTATTAAATGTTTAACAGATACTTATATTGAACTTTGCTAA
>CAYJIS010000168.1:0-1352 GCA_964370315.1 uncultured Treponemataceae bacterium | reverse complement strand
GGCAAGCCATGTCCCTACGTGGTGCAAAAGGATACCGCAACGATCCCTAACGCGTTTTGCGTAGCTTAATACTGTTTCACATTAATTCAAAGTTTCTCCCTCACACTACATCTGTAATGCAGTTATCCAATAACTTATTGCTGCAATCAAAGAAAGCGGAGTCATAACATATTTCTCTTTTTTACTCTTTGAGCACAAATTCATAATGATATTCAAAGATAAATAGACTGCAAAAAAGATACAAAAGTTCTTGGTCATCACAAAAGAAAAAGAGAGAGGGATAAACCCTCCTGCCTGTAACACAATTACAATAGCCAAGGATTGAATTATCATAGAGACAAATGCCAAGACTCTAAACTTCTTTGGCAAAACTTTGTATTTACCACCCATAATAAACTCACCTAAGGGCAAGCCAAAAACAACAAGAATTGTTATAAGTAATATAACTAAAAGGACTATTGCACCACTAAGAGAAAACATTAAGGACGAACCTCCATACGAACAAACCAAAATGACATTTTGTTATATGACGTCATCATTATAAAACCTGCCAAAATCTTTGGCACTCTCTTCTAACAAAGAAATTATAACATCTTCATCTAAAGACTTACCATACTTTTTATCGTAGGCCATCAAACATAAACCTTCAAGAAAAACACGTCTCTTTTAAATCATTAAGGAAAGTTCGCTCGCTGAAAGATGCGAAAAGGCTGAATCTTTTTTTGTAAACTTACCTTGAGGTAGCATACAAAACTCATTTTAGTAAGATATGATATATATCATAGTATATTTTTTTTCTTTGTCTATAATTTTTTTGCGTAAGAATCGAGTAGCTCGGCACTATAAAAACAGCGCTTGCCATTTCCACACTTCATTTCGACCGTAGCGGAGAAATCTTTTTACACAATTT
The DNA here is from genome assembly GCA_964370315.1 of uncultured Treponemataceae bacterium. Taxonomy (GTDB): domain Bacteria; phylum Spirochaetota; class Spirochaetia; order Treponematales; family Treponemataceae; genus CAYJFX01. The sequence goes on along the minus strand of CAYJIS010000168.1, from coordinate 442 downwards.
AGATCACTCGACTTCGCTCAGGATAGCCTAAGGGAGAAAATATTACAGAAAGAGAATATAAAAAAAGAGCAGAACCCCTTTCTAGTTCTACTCTTCATATTAATCACTAATTATTAATTATTCACTATATGGTTGGTTTACAAAGTCGTAAAATCCTATTTCATCGTCAGTGTATTCACCATAGTGTTCATAAAATGCTTCTGGAACATAAGGAATAACTTTATGAGGCGGTAAGCTTGCACCCAGCTCTTCTATGCTTTGCTGCAAGTATTCGCAAACTCTCAAGGCTTCTTCTGGTCGTTTGTTTGTTATATCATAGCTAATGGGTTTACCAATGTTAATACTATTTGTATCTCCTCCAATATACATTGGATAAAAACTGATATTCTTCCCGGTACGTTTACAATATAGCCTTGCCACATCAACAAAACCATGATGAAAA
>CAYJIS010000167.1:0-1374 GCA_964370315.1 uncultured Treponemataceae bacterium | reverse complement strand
CAACCTGTGACTTTAATGTTTCGAGATTTGTCGATTCCGGTGAAAGCCTGGACAAGTATAATAATGCCTCAAGCGTATCTTTATCAATTGTTCTTTTTTCACTCATAATGAACAATAATACAGTATTTTACAAGAAAAATCTAGGGGTATGCTTCAGTTTTTGTGGCTACGCAACTGCGCAAGCTATTGTAGGGGCGCCGAAGGCGTTTTCGTGTGCAGGGGTTTGCTCGCGGCAAATCCCGCAGACGAGAATGAAGCGTCAGCGGAACCCCGCAAAGAGCGACCCCGTACATGGCAACCTATGTGTTGCCATGCGGGGATGCGCCCAAAACCTTATTTCCCTGCTTTTGCCTTTTCCCCTATAAAGGTTGAGCCTAAAATAAGAATTGCCCCAAGCCATTGTAAAAGAGTCATCGTTTCTGCTAAAAAGAGCACACTAAATAATATTCCAAACACTGGCTCAAGGTAGCTAAATATTACAATGTCAATTGATTTCATATGATGATATGTTGAAAAGTACACACTATAGGCAATTCCGGTATGAATTATTGCAAGAACAAGTAATAAGACAATTGCCGTTGAATTGAGTGCCTGCACATCTGAACCAATGCCATCTACAATAATAAAAGGGAGCATTACAATCATTACTGAACACATTTGAATAAAGGTAGCCGTATTGCTTTCAATTTTTACCCTAATTTTTCTATTAATAATAACAACAATTGCATAACAAATACCCGAGGCTGCACTAAAGAGCATTCCTACAATATCAGTATCTCCATTTTTACTATTCCACACAATTAAAATCAGTCCAATAAAAGAAACAATAATCACCGCAATTTGGATAAGGGAGATTTTTTCTTTTAATAACAGTGGTGCCAAAATCATAACATACACAGGGCACATATTGTAAATAATCACAGCAGAAGCAATAGTTGTATATTGGTAACCATAAAAAAGTGATACCCATGCACCACCGATAAAGATTCCAGCAATAGCATAAAGAACAACACTCTCTTTATTCAGTTTTAAAATATTTTTTTTATCTTTAATTAATAAAAAGAGAATAGGTATCGCTATAATGGCCCTTGTAAACGATAATTGCATTGGTGTTAAATCTATGTATCGAGTAAAAAGACCTATGCTCCCCCACAACAACATAACAATTATAAGCTTTATTTTATCCACACGTATTCTCCAAAAATTTGTAACAGATATACATTACTGGATTATACTATATGAGGCTACAAAAAAAAGCAAGTATAGGCTCAAAAATAAAATGGGTGTAACGTTACCGTTACACCCGTAAAAAAACACCATCCTATATAGTTATTTTTTTTCTCTTTTAAAACACATAAACCAATCTAAACAATA
>CAYJIS010000166.1:0-1377 GCA_964370315.1 uncultured Treponemataceae bacterium | reverse complement strand
CACAAGAGTGAATATATCCTCATTTACCACGAAAACTATTGTTGTTTTCTTCTTACTATCTAAAATATGCAACACCGGATTCAAATATTTTTTGGTCCGTGTTTCCAATTATATTTTTATAAAGGCCGTTTCCGATTCTTTCGGAGTGACCCATTTTTCCCAAAATTCTACCGTCTTTACTGGTAATGCCCTCAATTGCATATGTTGACCCGTTTGGATTGTATTTCGTATCCATTGAAGCGTTTCCACTTTCATCAACATATTGGGTTGCAATTTGACCATTTGCAATTAAATCTTGTAGGGTTGTCTCATTTGCAACAAAACGCCCCTCGCCGTGACTCATTGGAATCATGTATGTTTCGCCAATTGTTGCTTGAGAAAGCCACGGAGAAAGATTTGATGCAACGAGCGTTCGAGACATACACGAAATATGCCTTGTAATTGCGTTAAAGGTAAGCGTTGGCATATCCTCTGTAATGTTACAGATTTCACCTTTTGGTAGAAGTCCAAGTTTAATAAGCGCTTGAAAACCGTTACAAATCCCAATCATTAAACCGTCCCTCTTATAAAGCATGTTATGCACAGCCTCTTTTATTCCCTCATTTCTAAACACAGAGGCTATAAACTTTGCTGAACCGTCTGGCTCGTCCCCTGCAGAAAATCCACCAGGAATTGTAATAATTTGAGAGTCGTTGATACGTTTTATAAACTCATTAATTGAATAGTCAATATCGCCGCTATGAGTATTTCTAAACACAAATACATCGCCCACAGCCCCTGCCTTTTCAAATGCTTTTTTTGTATCATATTCACAGTTCGTTCCAGGGAAAACCGGAATAAAAACCCGAGGTTTTGCAATGCTTGTTTTACAGGTAATTATTGATCCCTTATCATAGGTAATATTTTTTGCACTTCCAGAAACAGGGGCAGTCGTTCTAAATACATTTTCAAGAGGCTTTTCGTATTCTTGTAAACATTCTTGAATACTTACAGAATCACCATCAGTAAATGTAATGCTATCAGAATTGTTTGTTTTAGCAATAAGTGTATAGTCAAGATTTTTTACACAATCTTCATTTTCTACTTCAAGCACAAGGGCGCCAATTCTTTCTTGCAAAAGATTTATATCACTTACAATATTACATCCAATTCCGTTACCAAACGCCATTTTAGCAATTGCCGCAGCAACACCGCCAAAGCTCACAGCCTTTGCAGCAAAAACTTTTCCGTCAATCATAATCTTGTGAATGGCAGAATAGGTATTTCGAACCTCTTCAAAAATTGGCACAAAGTTTTTATCTTTTGCAATATCAACTAGTACGATAGAAGAATTGCAACTTTTCAATTCAGGAGTAACAATGTTTTCAACTTTTTCAG
>CAYJIS010000165.1:0-1378 GCA_964370315.1 uncultured Treponemataceae bacterium | reverse complement strand
ACATCCCTGTCGCGCTATTTTTAGGCCTGTATATATTCAGTTTCATCCTTGCCATATTTTACTACTGAATATTCTTTTCGATGTTTCTTGTAAAATACATAGCTACTGCTACTGCTAAAAACAAACCAATTGTCCCAAACAATAGAGCAAAGTCTGTTAACTGTAATATACCAAATAAGAAAGCATAAATCACAACTTCTACAATCGCAATAATAATACCAAGCTTTATAGTGTTAGTTATTCCCCAAACATAAAGACCGGTAGCTGAGATAACTGCAATGGCGCTTATAACATAGCTTGCATTAAAACTAGTATGCTCAGAAATAGAAAGAAGTAGCATATAGAATATAATATTTGTAATCCCAATTAATCCGTACTGCACTGCATGGATCTTTTTCTTAGTTAAAAGTTCACATAGAAATAGTGCAAAAAATGGTATAAAAATAAAGAGCATTGCATATTTAATACTTCTCTCAGTTTTTGTATAGTTATCATTTAGAAGCAAAAAAGATGTTTTTATTGTTTCTTCACGTAAAGTATAATATTCACTCAAATCTTTAAGTTCTTCCATAAAGCGAATACCATACATCGGCGTATTAAAACCTGCTATTTCCCATGTAGCAGAAAAGCCATCATCAGTAAACTCTCTTTCGCTTGGAAGCCATGCACCAGAAAAACCTACGTCGCTCCAGTTTGATGTAAGGCTTATAGTATTGTTTCCGGCCATAGGTAGAATTTGAACCGTGTTTCCTCCCTGAATACCCATTTGAACTGTACCAGAAAATCCATTTTCGATATACTCTCTGTCGATTTTATACACAAAACTATTGGAAAAAATACTAACATTTGAGAACTGAGCAGTTTCGTACATAAACAGAGTTCTGCCTGTTCCTGTAACATTTGAATGTCCTATTTCAAGCATTTCATCGTCAACGGTAACATTTGGAAGAGATTTTATGTTTTTTCTATCTCCAGTTGCTACGATAAGGACTGCTTCATCCCAAGAGATAGTATCAGGATGTGCTTCATTTGTTAACTCAAAGGCCTCAAAATGAGCAACTACACTCATATCAGAATAAAACACTGGAGTTTTAAAAATTCCTCTACTGAGCATCTCAGTTTCCATATGTGAGCTTACAGAAAAATCTTGCGGCATTATAATAATATGATCATTAACACGAACCATTTCTTCTGTTGTTGTATTTCCAGTTACTTTGTTAACAGCTTCATAGTAGTAATAAGGAATTGCAATCATAACCCCGTTAAAGGTAAACTCACCACCAATGGGATCTATAATTGAATTACGTGCTTCTTCTTGGTAACTTTGTCTATCATTAATTACTCCACGAACCAAAGCCATAGGTATTAATAAAAGTAA
>CAYJIS010000164.1:0-1384 GCA_964370315.1 uncultured Treponemataceae bacterium | reverse complement strand
TAAATACTTACTTAAATAAAAAAGAAATATCTGCAGTAATAGCAAGTAATACTAAAGTAACAAAAGAAGTAACAGAAAAATATTCAACAGAAGAACAAAAAGACTTAGTAGAAATAGATTATGAAAATATAAATACTGAATTAATAGAAGATGACCTACTTATAATAGAAGATAACATGATTAGACATAATAGTATTAAAATATCATCTTTAATATTTTCATATCTTATGAGGAACTAATATGTCATACACTACTAAAATAAAAAATGAAATACTAAACTTATCAACAGAAAAATCTGAAATAATCGCAGAATTATCTGCTTTTATAAAAAATAATGCTGAAATAAAAAAAGATAAATTCACTTTATCAACAGAAAACCTTAATATAGCTAAAAGTATAAGTACAAAAATAACTAAAATATATAGTATTTCCCCAATAATTGAGGAAAAAGATAATGCTAATTTCACAAAAAAAACTTTATACACAATAATTGTGGATAAAAAAAGTAATGAAATACTAATAGACTTAGGAATACTTAATCAAAATAATACCTTAATAGAAAATACACCTGAATATTTAATAAATTCAAAAGAAGAAATAAGATCATATATAAGAGGAGTATTCTTAACAGCAGGAAGTATTAATGATCCAAAAACATCAAGATATCATATGGAATTATTAATAGATGACCCAAAAGAAGCAGTATTTGTCCAAAAACTATTAAATGAATATGAACTTAACTCTAAAATATTAACAAGAGATAAAGGTTATATGGTTTACTTAAAAGAAGCAGAAAAGATAAGTGATTATATCAAAATACTAGGAGCATCACTTCAAGTATTATACTTTGAAGATATAAGAATCTATCGTGAACAAAAAAATAACGCTAATAGATTAAATAACTGTGAACAAGCTAATACTGATAAAGTAATACAAACAGCAACTATTCAACTAGAACACATAAGAATTATTGAAGAAAACTTATCAGTAAACCTATTAGATGATAAAACAAAAGAAGCACTTACATACAGAAAAAAATATCCAGACTCCTCTCTAAAAGAATTAGCAGAAATAATTTCCTTAGAAACAAATAATAAAATATCTAAACCAGGACTAAACCATAGATTTAGAAAAATAAAAGAACTAGCACAAAAACTATCTAATTCTTAAAATATGTATATCAAAAATCATAAAAAATGTATATTGAAATCGTTAAAAAATGTATATTAGATTAACAAAACTATTGAAATATAACAAAAATAATATGTATTATCCCTATAACAGCACTAAGACCATAATATTACAAAATATGTCAACACCTTTGACATATTTTTACTTGAAGAAAAAACAAATGTATAATATAATTAATACATAATAAAGGAGA
>CAYJIS010000163.1:0-1388 GCA_964370315.1 uncultured Treponemataceae bacterium | reverse complement strand
GGAGCAATAGGTTGTGGTAAAGTTTCAGCATACCATACAACAATGTCGCTCATAAGCATTGACGTGTTGTAAGATGCAACAGCTTTAGTTAAAGGTTCGTATGCATCTCCACCACCTGCAAGATAGTTGTTTACTGCAATTTGATATGTTCTATTTACATCAATAGGTTCGCCACCAATCATAACATCAGAAATAGTACCTGTATCACCTTCATAAGTAATGGTATAACTAACTTCATCTGACATTTGTGCCCAACCACCTGCACCTTGAGGAATTGAACCAATAAAATCAAAAAGTTCTACTACATCACTTCCTTTTAAGTCAAGAACGTATACATAATTTTCAAAAGGAAGCATTGTTAAAATATCTTCTTTTGTTACATCTCCCTCTGGAAGAGAAGCCCGGATATTTCCACCATTTGTAAAGCCAAAATCAACCATCACTCCTGTAGAAGCAAGGTATTCAACTTGGGCATCACTAACAAGATTTCCAAGGGCTGTTTCTTCTTTACGGCTTGCTCTATCTCCAGCATCAAACATTTCACTTGTTACCATAACAACATCTAAAAGGCTTTCATTAGCAATGTCTACATATGGCTGAATAAGAGCCACGGCTTCAGCATCTGGAGCAAAAGCTTCAGTTGTAATTGCAACTGGCATCCAAGCGTAATTAATAATCTTTCCATCCATTATGGTAAGGTCCATTTGACCTACATATTTCCCCCATTCATTTGCACTAACAAGAATTGTTCCATTTTCTTCTACAGCACTTTCAAAGAATGTATGTGAATGCCCATCGATAAAAATATCAATTCCATCAACAGCAGCAATAACATCATTTGAGGTAGTAAAAGTTTCTGATTCTTTTACTGTTCCAAGGTGTCCAAGTGCAATAACAATGTCAACCTTTTTTTTGTTTCGCAATTCATCAACCATTTTTTGAGCTGCTTCAATTTCATTGATAAATTCTAAATCGTCTGAAGGGCTAGCAATTACTTCTGTTCGATTTGTAGTTAACCCAAAGATACCTACTCTAAAACCTTCGTAATCTTTGATGATGTATGGTTCCACAAAATAATTTCTTCCTTCCATTATGTTTGCAGAAAGCCATTCAAAATTAGCCATCTCAACTTGATTTTCCATTTTTTCATGTGTACCATCGAACTCATGATTTCCAAGTGTTACAGCTTCATAGCCCATTAAATCGTAGGCTTTTATATCTACCTCAGCTTGAAACATGTTTGATACGGCAGAACCTGTATTAACATCCCCTGCATCAATAAGAAGCACATTTTCTTTTGCGGCACGAACACCATTTACAAAAGTAGCACGCTCTGCTAAACCGCCCTCTCCATCTTTCGCCAACACTGCGCCATGGTGATCATTAGT
>CAYJIS010000162.1:0-1395 GCA_964370315.1 uncultured Treponemataceae bacterium | reverse complement strand
CAATTACTACTGTTAAAAAGGACGAGATTTTTTTTCTCGTCCTTTTCTCTTTTTTCAACTGATTATTGTATCACTATTAGCCTTACAGTGTTATCATTTTCTTCCTGTGAAACATGTACCATTACATTATCGCTTTCTTTTAAGCTTGAAAAATCAAGTGAAATGTTTTTAAGCTCTTGCTCTATCTTTGCCATGACTTCTTCTCTTGTATCAACCATTGCTTGGCGTTTTTCAGTAGAACTCATACCTTCTGTATCAATAGAATTACGTAGATTGTTATTCCTACCGAGTTCTTGATTATCCATGAGATTTTTAAAATCATCCTGAGAAACAATTATTGTATCGTCATCAATAGAAAAACTTACAGCAAGATTATTTTTGCCTTTAATATCGAATGTCTTCGCATTTACATCAATCGATGTAATTTCTCCTGTTGTTCCTTGTCCTCTAGAGTTGTTTGAGCCTTGAGGTCCTTGTCCCCGTTTGTTTCCTTGTTGATGCATTTCGCCTCGATTATTGCTTCTTTGCAGGGATTCGTCGTTTTCTCCTTGTGCAACTAATGCAGCAGAAGATAATACTAATAATAACATACTAATGCCTATTATTTTTGTTTTCATGTTTGTTACCTCCATATTTGTAACAGTAATTTCTTTAAGCGCATCTTCGCTTATTTGTATGAATATAATATAGTCTTAATAAAGGCAAAAAGCCTTAGAGGAGATTTAAAATTTTCTTAAAAATTTTTAATGTATTTTTAAGGTACAAAAACTATAAAATAGTGTATACTAAAAATATGAAAAAGAAGATTCGTATCTTTATCACTGTTTTTTTTCTCATTTTTTTAACAGCTCAAGGAATTCTGGCACAAGAGAATCCTTCTCTACCTCCAGAAAATGAAAGGCGAGGTATGATTCGAAATAGAAGAATGCCTCCTAGAAATATGCATCCACAAAGTTTTTTTGTAAAAAAAATTGAGTACACTCTTGATGATAAAATACTAACCCTTGATATACATTTTAATGGACCAGTAGACCCTTTTACTATTGAAAATAGCCCTTTCGCAGAGCGAAGAAAGAAAAATGATAATATTGAAAGTATTACGTATACTTATAATAGGACTGCCGATAGGGTTAAAATTGTAATAGTTTTAAAAAATAGACCTGACGAAGAAAATTTTTCTTTTTCACTTGAGGGTGTTGAAAGTTTTGGAAAAGGGCCTCTACACAACCATTTTTTTGAAAACATTGAACCTTCAACGATATATGAATTTGAAGAGGATGGAACATGGAAAGAGTACTAATAGTAGAAGATGATAAGGGTATTTCTGATTTTTTAAAAGCAGAACTTGAATACGAAGGCTTTTTTGTAACCATAGCAAATACCGGCCGCAAGGGT
>CAYJIS010000161.1:0-1403 GCA_964370315.1 uncultured Treponemataceae bacterium | reverse complement strand
CGGCATTTATTTCAAAAGGAATTGCTCTCTCTCTTGTAACTTTTTTTGCAAAAATAGTAAAAGCCGTTGTTAAACTCATTCCCATATCATCGCAAATGCGCTCCATAGACTTTTTAAGTTCAGAGTCCATTCTAAAATTAACCATTGATTGTGCCATATTTTACCTCCAATTATCTTTTTATATTATAATTATACGTAATTGTAAAGCATTTGTCAATGAATTGCTTTACAAAAATTCTAATTTATTAATAAAAAAAGAGCAGTAAGCAGTTATCCCAACTATAACCGCATCTTAAAGTATTTAACCTCTCGTCAAATGCTCATTTTATCAAGGCGTTGTAATTAAACAAATAGTATCTGAATCCCCCGTATAAGGACTACCACATACATTATCGAACGTATCTTTTACGGTAAAGCCACTTTCCAACATTTCTTGAGTTAGACTTTCTAGGTCATACATTGTATTCCAAATCAAGTAATTACTGGTTTTTGCTTCGCTTTGCACAATAAACTGGCTTACAGACACTGTATTGTTTTCATACTTGTGTACTGCTTCTAAACAAACATGTGAATCAGGGCTCCAGTAACCACCGTTTTCATAATAGGCCCATGTCGGTTGAGTGTCCTCGTTTTTAAATGACGAAATGCTAAACACATCAAAAATGAATAAGCCGTTTGGTTTTAATGCCCTGCGTATTTTACTAAGAAGTGTTTTTCTTTCGTCTTTTGTGAGAGCAGCGTAATCGCAGTAGATTAATATAACTGCATCAAACTCGTTATCAAAATCTATTTCCAAATAGTTTTGATAGATATACTTTGTTTTGTTATCACTCTCTTTTGCATACGTAATGGAGCGTTTTGAATAATCTATTCCGGTAACATCATAGCCTAAATCAGATAGCTTGCTTGCATAAAGCCCAGGGCCACAGCCTAAATCAAGTACTTTACTGTTAGCCTTTATTACAGTGGACAACCATTTTACAGACTTATCGATTGTGTCGTGTGTGCGACTTGCAAGTTCTAAGTTTGGATTTAAGTGCATTTCTAGCATTCCCTTTGATATGTGCTCATCATCCCAAAATAGCGCTTCACTTCTTTTCCATAATGCAGGCTTTTTAGCAAGTGATAGGATATCGTTCATGAGCTACCTCTCTAATTATTATAACACGTATTTATAAAATAAAAAACATCCTACATGCTTGTCTCATACAATTTATGAAAGACAAGTGAGGCAGGAAACTTTTTGCTAATATTTGTGGTATAATGATTACATTAAAGACACATCAGAACGGTGTGAGATTATTTATAATTTGTGAGGGTGTAACATAAGTGGAAGATATTTTAGCTAAATGCTATGGCATAGGTGGAGCAAATATTTTTAAAGTACAAGGAGGATTTTGTGC
>CAYJIS010000160.1:0-1422 GCA_964370315.1 uncultured Treponemataceae bacterium | reverse complement strand
TGCTGGACTCAAAAAAAGAATCGCCATTGTCCGGTGTTTTTTTTGTAGCACAAACACCTCCTTATCCATTTTTACACTTATAATATGGTATCATGGTAAATTTCAGCTGTCAAGGTAGATTTATATTTTTTAAATCATATATTTGGTTTTAAGAAGCTGAAAATTTAATATAGATTTAAGTCTGTAGTATTTATGCAAACATATAGTTAGATTTATAAGTATCGGAGCAATCTTGACTCTCACCCTTTCAATCTTGGATTTACCTCAAACGAAAAACAGTGATGCCCCGTAGACTCAAACACCGTATGAGCAGGTGTTTTTACCATGTCGGCTTGTTTAAATCCAAAAAAGGTGCACGTATAGGGAAATGATGAGGCAAGGCTCACGACAAAAAACTTGCACTTTCTACAGTTCGGCAGGACATTCGGTGGTGTCATGTAATCATACGCTTAAGCTTTTCAATTTCGTCTTTCCAAAGGTCAACCAATTTCTTTGGTTCTACAGGCTTTGCAAGTGAACCAAAAGACAGTATTTTTGAAACAACTTCGGTAAAATCGCTCGCAGGAAAAGAAAGGCTTAAAGAAGGATTTTTATCGTCATCGGTAAAGGCCATTTTTTGTTCTGGGTGCCAACTTTGAGTTGAAACAATACGCGCTGCAGATCCTGAAAAGTGGACTTGGATATTTTGTGCCTTTTCACTTTTAAATATACCAAACGAATTCGAAATATATTCTTCAAGAGCCTTTTCATATCCCTTCAATCCACCTTCTTCTTTTGAATGATTTGTAAAAGCATCGTGGGTAATATGAATTGTTTTTATTCTTGAAAAATGAAATGTGCGAAGAGCTTTTCGCATCCTATCCCAACAAAGGATATACCATGTTCCTCCATAGTTAATAAGACGCTCGCATTCAATAAGCCTTTTTGAAGCTTCACCTTTTACATTTTGATATTCAATTTCTAAACATCGTTTTTCGCGAATTGAATCAATTACAGCAATAAAAAACTCACCATTCATCTTTTCAAAGTGAGGCATTTCGTAGCGTATTTTGTCGCAGATTGCTCGGTAGTCAGATGGCACATCATTTGATATTTTATTTATCAACTCATCAGAGTATATTGGAATATAATGCTCATTTTCGAGCATTGACTTCATTACAATATATGACAAAATAAGATTTTGGTCTGCAAAAGCAAGCTCCTCAAACTTCTCGTCATACCGATATGCCTTTAAACTTGCATTCCATTCTATTGGGGCCGCGAAACGGTCTCTAAGATATTCAATATCGCGTTTAACCTGACGCGTAGAAACCTCAAAGTAGTCGGCTACTTGCTGCGCCGTTACTCTCCCATTAAGGCGGAGTTTTCTATCTATATAAAATATTCGTTCACTTTGACTCATATTTAAAACTTCTTTCTTGA
>CAYJIS010000159.1:0-1427 GCA_964370315.1 uncultured Treponemataceae bacterium | reverse complement strand
TTGTAGAAGGTCAGCTTCAACGTCTTGTAAAACGCCTAGAAGACAGAAGAATGACGCTTACTGTTTCGCAAGATGCCATTAGGTGGATATCGGACACTGGGTATGACCCATTGTTTGGAGCACGGCCTATTAAGAGGGCTATTCAAACCTATCTAGAAAATCCACTTGCACGAGAAATTCTTGAGGGCAAGTATACAGAAGGTTCAACCATTAGTGTTGGAGTAGGTATAGAGGGATTGAGTTTTAATTAAAAACAAGTAAAAAGCGGAGGTACCACAAAGCAACCTCTGCTTTTTTACGCTTTAAAAAAAATTAAAAAAATGATATAATTGCATATACACGAATAGTTACAGGGGGAGCACTTGAAACTAACTTTTATCGAACATAGCTGTTTTCTTCTCGAAACCGAAAAGGCCATTTTTTTATTTGATTATTTCCAAGGTAAGCTTCCGCCACTACCAAACAATAAACCTTTATTTATTTTTGCAAGTCATTTTCATGGAGATCATTTTAGTCAAAAAATTTTTGACATTATGCATTCGAATATAATATATATTTTAGATAGTGGAATAAAGCGAAAAATAAAAAAGGATGTTCATCAAGAAAAAATTTTCTTTGTTGATGAAAGTAAAAGCTATTCCATAGAGGGTATCGAAGTTACAACATTAAAATCCACAGATGAAGGGGTGGCTTTTGTAATTGGTGAAGATGATATAAATATATATCATGCAGGGGATTTAAATCACTGGCATTGGGATGGAGAAAGCAACAACTATAATTCTAAAATGAAACAGGATTATCTTTTTCAAATAGATAAGATATCTGGAACAAACTTTGACCTTGCATGTATACCTATTGACCCTAGGCTAGAGACGGCATTTTATATGGGTCTTGAAGGATTTTTAGAGCGGTGCACAGCAAAAACAATTGCCCCAATGCATATGTGGGATAATTTTAATATAGTTTGTGCAATTAAAGAAAAATATCCAAGCGAAAATATTTTACAAATAAAAAACAACAATCAAGAATTTGAAATATAACAAGGAGTATCTATGAAATTTACATTTGCACACAATAATATTAATGTAAAAGATTTAGAAAAGTCAATCAATTTTTATGAAGAAGCCTTAGGTCTTAGTGTAAGTAGAAAAAAAGAGGCCGCTGACGGTAGCTTTGTTCTTGCCTTTTTAACAGACAACACAGTCCCCCATCAATTAGAACTTACATGGCTCAGAGATTTTCCAAATGAAAAATACAATTTGGGAGATAATGAATTTCATCTTGCTTTTATAGTAGACGACTATGAAGCGGCTCACAAAAAGCACAAAGAAATGAATTGTATTTGCTATGAAAACTTAGAAATGGGCCTTTATTTTATTAATGACCCTGATGGCTATTGGATAGAAATTATTCCGAGCAAGAGATAG
>CAYJIS010000158.1:0-1433 GCA_964370315.1 uncultured Treponemataceae bacterium | reverse complement strand
CTGCCTCTCCACCAGTAAGCGTAAGGTTTTCTCCAAGTGTAACGTTGGCACCAGATCCACCTATATAAAGTACGCGTTTACTTTTGCTACTTGCATTTATTATTCCTGCATCAACACCTGAGCCATAGCCTTGCAATGTTATGTTTAAGGTATTTGGACTTTCAATTACTACCATTCCATTTGGACTACTACTATCACCTTCTTCTGTAATAGAGCCTTTTATATGTACTGTAAAGTCATTTGTCTTGTTTATACTTTTTATTTCATGTATCGCTTTTTGTACAGTCTCATAAGGATTATTATATGAGCCAGCTCCATCTGTATCAGCCCCATTTGTAGCATGTACATAGTAGTTTGTTTTAACAATACCTTTTGTGTTCACTGTAATACTTTCAGATTGCAAACCAAGTGCGTCTATAAAAGAAATACTATACGTTGGACTATTTCCTCCTGAAGTATTATCTGAAGTTGTAAAATACACACTATTATCATTACTGTGTATGTATGCAAAACCTGCTGAATCTTCAATAACATCATCAGCTGGTATCGCACTTGGTTTTACTTTTTTTAGTGGAAAGTCAGAATCGGATGGAAAACTAATTGTTCCACCTTCTGTACTCACTTCGTAATCTACTCCATTTATTCTAATTGCTTTTATATCTCCGTGTATGCCCTGCCTTTCGCTTAAAGAACCTACATCGAATGCTAATAGCCATGTGTTTAAGTCTGTATGATTAACGGCAGTAACTCTATTAGGGGCAATTGGGCGAGTATTTACTGCAAAACTAAAGTCAAACGAATCAAACTCACGTAGTGTTTCATCTTCAACTAAATGTATAGTACCTCTAAGAGTTGCACCACCTGCTTCATCTATAGAATCTAAAAAACTTGAATCAAGTCGAAGCTCTATTATTGATAAATCAGATGTTAACTGTTCTATTTCGTAGCCTGAAGGTGCTGACGTTTTATTTCCATCGCTGTCAGTACTTTCAAATGACTCAATAGTGGTAAGTAAAACATAGTTTTGTGGGTTACGTAGTATAAAGCGAATTACTTTTTCATCTCCTGAGGGAAGATGTGTTATTCCACTGAGACTGGGATAGGTATCATCATAACTCACTAGTTCTATTGCAGCTGAGTTTGTGTATTTTTCTAAATAGTCGATGATATTGACATTAAAAAGATTACATGAAAGTAATAAAAAAGAGCTAATAATAAGTGTGATTAATTTTTTCATAATTTCCTAAAAGCTGAAACACTTTTTAAGTTGTTTATAAAACTTAAAAACCTAACTACTATAGTATACTATTTTTTTTTAGAAAAATCTCGAAATTTTAACTTAAAATTATATTTTTTTTAAAATATGTGTGAATGTCACTTTGCGTTCATTTTTAATTCCCAACAGAAGTACTTGAAATCTTTTTACCGTTCTA
>CAYJIS010000157.1:0-1464 GCA_964370315.1 uncultured Treponemataceae bacterium | reverse complement strand
GGAATCCTGTACTAAAAAACTCACTAGAACTATCATCAATGGGTATTCGAGTTTCCAAAGAGTCTCTCATAAAGCAATTAGATCAACGAGGATGTCCTGATAGAGCAAACCTTTATTTTCATTCGAGACTTTTAAATAATGAACTTACTCAGACTATTGGTGGAGGTATCGGACAATCAAGACTGTGCATGTACTTCTTAAGAAAGGCTCATGTAGGTGAAGTTCAAGTTAGCACATGGCCAAAAGAAATGGTTGAAACATGCAAAAAAAATAACATAAACATACTATAGTTTTTTTTACAATAACTTGCCGTTTAAGCAATTTTTCAGTATCTTAATAATATAAAATGTAAATAGGGAAAATAATGAGTAAGGAAGAATTACAAAACGAAGAAGTGGAGTCAGTAAACGACGAAGCTCAAACAGAAGAAAAAATTGATGATACTCCAAAAACACTGGAGGAAAGAATCACAGAATTAGAAGAGCAAAATGCCGACCTTCAAGATCAATTTTTGAGAAAGTCTGCAGACTTTGATAATTACAGAAAAAGAATGTTTAAAGAAAAACAAGAAGCCTTTGATTATGCAAACACAAATCTTTTAACAGACCTTATTACTGTTTTAGATGACTTTGATAGAGCAATTGCTGCAGGTGTTGACCAAGAAGGCAATGCAGTTCAAGATTTAAAACCAGTTGTTGATGGAATTGGAATGATAAACAAGCAACTACACGGATTATTAGAGGCAAAGTATAACTTAAATGCATATGGCGAAAAAGGAGACCTTTTTGACCATGATAAGCATGAAGCTATCGCAACTAATGCAGGCGCAGTTGACGAATCAATCTGTTCGGAAGTATATTTAAAAGGATACATGCTTAAAGACAGAGTTATTAGACCTGCAAAAGTAATGGTTATAACACCCGATGGAAGCGCATCTACAGAAAAAGATGCGTAGTAGTAAAAAATAAAATAAGATAAAAAAGTGACAGTAGCGATATTGCCTGCCACATAAGGAGATCAAAATGGGAAAAATTATAGGTATTGACTTAGGAACCACAAACTCATGTGTAGCCGTTATGGAAGGTGGAGAACCAGTTGTAATTCAAAACTCAGAGGGAGGTCGAACAACTCCTTCAATTATTGGTTTTACTGCTAAAGGCGAGCGAGTTGTAGGACAGCCTGCAAAAAACCAAATGATTACAAATCCAGCTAACACTGTTTACTCAATTAAGAGATTTATTGGACACAGGTTTGACGAATTGACTGGTGAAGCAAAAATGGTTCCATACAAGGTTGTAGATAATTCAGCCGATGTTAGAATTGATGTTGATGGTAAACAATATTCACCACAAGAGATTTCAGCTTTTATTTTACAAAAAATGAAAAAAACAGCTGAAGATTATCTTGGTGAAGAAGTAACAGAAGCAGTTATTACTGTTCCTGCATATTTTAACGATGCTCAAA
>CAYJIS010000156.1:0-1478 GCA_964370315.1 uncultured Treponemataceae bacterium | reverse complement strand
AGATTAGTGATAACGTGCCCAATGTGATTACTTTCTGAAATAATTACATCTATAGATTTGTCCAATTGAGCTTGATCATTTTTGCCCCAACGGCGTAGTAAATTAGCGTTTCCTAAAATAACTGAAAGTGGTGTTTTAAGCTCATGAGAAACATCTGAAGTAAACTGCTTTTCACGATAGTATTCTTTTCGTAGCGAATCAAAAAGATTGTTAAATGTTTGAGCTAAGTTGTCAAGTTCGTCCCCGCTGCCCCGTAATTCTAAGTGAGAAGCAGAACTTTCAAAGCTTATTTTTTTTGCAGACTCAGTCATTTTTAAAACAGGTTTTAATGTGCGCTCAACAAAAAAACGAGCTAGTAAAAAAGAAATTAGTAAAACTGGCATTAACACCAAGGCCAGAACAAAGGGGACTTCATCTAAAAAAGATGATAGAGTATCTAAATCCGTATTAATAGCCGTTTGAATTATATAGTCATCATTTTCTAATGTATGATATAAGAGATTTAAATCTCCATCTAAAAAATAGTTTTTTTCTGAATAAACTTGGCCCTTTCCTTTTGTGAAAGGCAAGATTGGTAGCAGTGGATCATTTGTTGAAAGTATTGTAACCTCGCCTGTTTCAGACGAAATCTCATACACCACAAATAGAACATACCAAGGAATTGTCACCGTTGTTTCAAAACGAGCTATAACAAAATTTTCTTCTTCAAGCGTTTGCTGAATAGAAAAAGCAGAATCTCTTAATTCTTGTTCATTTTTATTATTTAATGTATTGCGAAGCAACAAAAGTGTAATTGTTGAAAAAGCAAGCATTAAAATTGCAATTAAAAGAGAAAAAGAAACTGAAAGTCTAAATGCAATACTATTTTTCATTTTTATTAATCTCTAATAGTGTATCCCATACCTCTAACGGTTGAAATATATTCTTCCCCAGCCCTTTCATCAATTTTAGTCCGTAAGTAGCGAATATATACATCAACAGAGTTTTCTTCAACATAGTGATCTTTACCCCAAACTGCGTCAATTATATCTGAACGTGAAAGAATGGTATTTTTATTTTCAATTAAAAGTTTCATTATCAAGAACTCTGTTTTTGATAATATAATTGATTCTCCTGAGAGGTTTGCTTCTAAAGAAGAAGGATTTAATTGAAGAGAACGAACTGAAAGCGATGCAGTAGAACGCCGCATTACAGATTGCATACGAGCTAACAATTCTTCAATTTCGAATGGCTTTGATAAATAGTCATCGGCCCCCATATTTAAGCCATTTACTTTATCATATGTTTCCCCTTTAGCAGTTAGCATTATTACGGGGATATTAGATGTTTTTCTAATGCGTCGTAAGACTTCTATACCATTTAATTCAGGCAACATAATATCAAGAAGAATAATATCAAATTGATTTTCACTAAATTCATCAAAACCCTTGCGGCCGGTATTTGCTATGGTTACAAAAAAGCCTTCGTATTCAAGTTCT
>CAYJIS010000155.1:0-1480 GCA_964370315.1 uncultured Treponemataceae bacterium | reverse complement strand
CATTCATCATTACAAGGCTTACCGCATGAAGGCTTTGCTCTGGACTTCCTCCCATGTATTCAACTGCTGCTGCACTTACCATTGCGGCGGCGCTTCCGCATTCTGCTTGGCATCCACCTTCTGCACCTGCAACGGTTGCATTTTTTACAATAATGGTACCAATGCCAGAGGCTGTAAGAAGTGCCTTTAATATTTCCCTATTATCGCATTCTTTTATTTCACGAAGAGAAAGAAGAACGGCTGGAATTATTCCGCATGCACCTGCAGTTGGGGCAGCACAAATTTTTCCCATTGACGCATTTACTTCTGTGCAAGAAAGGGCAAGAGCCATAGCCTTATTTATTATTCTGCCCGATAGTCCTTTTGTTTCCTTGGCATAATCGTTTTGTGTTTTTGCATAGCCTGAAATTAAGCCGCCAACAGTGTCGAGAGGTTTTTCAAGAGCCTTTGTTGCAGAAGCTTCCATAACAGAAAACCTTTTTTCAAGCTCGTAAAAAACTTCATCTTCTGTTATTTCTTGTAATTCACACTCGTTGTCGAGAATTACCTTCCAAAGGGGCTCGTTATTTTTATTGCAAAGCTCTAAAAGCTGTTCAAAGTTTTGGTACATAGTACGTTTCCTTTATATAGAAAAGTTTATAACTGATAAAATATTGTCGTGGGCACAAAGCTGGTTTGCAATTGAATCGTCAAGTTTTGAATCAGTTTCTACGATGCAACACGCCTCACCACCACGCTCTTTTCGGCTTACCTTCATTACTGCAATGTTTATATTGTTCCGTGCTAAAATGCCGGATACTTCACTTATTACACCTGGAACGTCTTTTTGCATTACAATGAGCGTATTTGTTTCTGCGTTAAATTCAGTTTTAAATCCGTTTAGGTTATTGATTACAATTCTTCCGCCGCCAATTGAAGATCCTATAACAGAAAAAGTGGATGAGTCCTTTTTATTAAAAATGATTTTTACTGAGTTTTCGTGCATTCCTTCAAGGTCAATCTCTGTAAATTCGTAATTGAGACCTTCTTTTTTTGCAAGGTCAAAGGAAATGGCAATTTCTTCGTCGTCTTCTAGTAAGCCAAGTACCCCTGCGACAAGGGCTCTATCTGTTCCGTGGCCTTTGTACGTTTGAGCAAAGCTTCCATGCAGTGCAAAGGTAACTTTTTCTATTTGGGAAACATCGCTAATGCCTGCTAGCATACGAGACACCCGAGCAATTCTCTCTGCCCCTGCGGTGTGCGAACTTGAAGGCCCTGTCATAATAGGCCCTGTTACTTGAAAAACACTAATATCCATATAGATATGATAACGCATATGGAGCTAGTTGGCAAGTGCAGATTTTTTATGTCATCCTGAGCGAGTGACCCTGTCATCTTAGTAAAACCTGTGTCATTCTGAGCGAGCACCCATGTCATCCTGAGCGAAGTCGAAGGATCCTTTCTGTGCACTCTACGTTATTACGCAATGCGCCAGGGATCG
>CAYJIS010000154.1:0-1492 GCA_964370315.1 uncultured Treponemataceae bacterium | reverse complement strand
GAGCACACAAACGGAACTACTAGCAACGTAGAGTATTACTACAACTCCGACTCTAGTCGTGGCGAAATAAACGTAACTGACTCACTCGGCTCCTCTGCCCAAATCGGGGTTACCCCGCATGCAAGTGTAGGTGGCGAAATTGTTGTATACGGCACAAGTGAAAACCCCATAACCTCAAGTAACGCACCACGCTTTACCAGCGACATAAACGGCGTTTTGTTTATTGCACGTGGAGATAACCTTATCGTTAAAGGCAAAACCGACTACTACGTATCTGATACAGGTGCAAGCGACGACAACTCAGGCACACAAACCGAGCCCTTTGCTAGCGTACAAAAAGCGGTAGACACCATACTTGCAGTAACTGGTGGAGTAGATGACGAAACAGAGTACACTATTCACATAGAAGGAACTATAAACGATGAAGGCACAGCTAACGGAGCTTCAGAAGGTAAAAACGGCACTGATGACGGCATGGTAGAAATAGAAAGCGATAAAGAAGTACGCATAACCCTACAGGGTTATGGGGCAAGTGGTGGCACTATAGATGCCGGTTGGAGAAATGGCGTTTCAAATGGTATAGGAAAACGTGTTCTTTATATAGAAGGTGCCAACATACACGTAACTCTTGGTAATAAACTCATCATAACCGGAGGTAATCATAACGTAGGAGGTGGTGTGCATGTTAGGAGTGGTAGCTTAATCATGGTAGGTTCTGCAAGTATAAGTGGCAACATCGCTTCTTCTTCTTCTTCTTTAGCTTATGGAGGCGGTGTAGTTATTGCTAGTGGTAGCTTAGCCATGACAGGAGAAACAAGCATAAATGGCAACACCGTTACTGCTGCTAGTAATGCCTATGGTGGTGGTGTAAGAGTTCTTGATGGTAGCTTGACTATGACAGGAGATGCAAGTATAAGTGACAACACGGTTTCTTCCTCCAGTAAAGCCTATGGAGGCGGTATTTATTTAAGCTCTTCAGCATCTTATTTTGGAAGTCTCAATCTCAGTGGCGATGTTCAGATAACAGGTAATGAAGCAGAGGTAACCGGCACAGTAAGCACAAACAATGTGCAGTACTCTTACTATTCAGTCTCTGAGCGTGGCAAGATAACCGTAACAGGAGAGCTTACCGGAACAGCTGGAAGCATAGGAATAACCCCGCATGCAGGAATTGAAGGAGACATTGTTGTAACTGGTGGTGGATATATAACGCAAAGCAACAAAGATGTATTTAAAAGTGATGATGGGACAGCACTAGCTCTTGACGGAACAAATATAATACTTCCATAATTATATACTGAAGTGTTTATTAGTGGAGCAAGAAGTGGAGATAAATCTGGCCTGAGCTACAATAATGCAAAGCAAGTTTCTTCTCAAGTAGACTTTACAGCAGCAAAAGACGTACTAATTCGAAAAATTATTCTCTTTAAAAGTAAACGCTTGCAATTTATGTCTTTTTTTATTAATTGGCTTTTGTTTGCAACCTTTGTAG
>CAYJIS010000153.1:0-1506 GCA_964370315.1 uncultured Treponemataceae bacterium | reverse complement strand
TCTGAAAAATACTCTTCTTCCATCCGCCATTGCCAGTTAGTGCCTCCACTTGTAGAAGGCGTATTCATCCTTGCCCTTGAATCAAGTGAAAAAAGATCTTGCAATGGAATAATGGCAAAATCGGCACAGGAGAATAATGCCAAACTGATAAGACTTGCACAAAGCTGCTCTTTAGTAGGCTTTTTTTCGCTTAAACCTCCGCTTAAGTACTCTTGTAATAATTCAATTTCTTCATCTTGTGCTGAGTTTATCCATCCTTGCATAGTATCATTATCATGGGTGCCTGTATACACAATTGTTTTTTGACAATACATGTGTGGTAAAAATGAATTAATATACCCACTACTCCCGGCTTCATTAATATCAAATGCAAACTGTAAAACACGCATACCAGGAAGTCCAAAATCATCTCGGAGCTTTTCAACGCCTTCTGTAATTACGCCTAAATCTTCGGCTATAATTGGAATATCGCCTAGATCTTTTTTAATCACTTCAAAAAGTTCACGACCAGGACAGTCAATCCATGTACCATTAACAGCCGTTTTTTCCTTAGCTGGTACCGACCAATACGCTTCAAAGCCTCTAAAGTGATCTATTCGAACATAATCTACTAATTTTAAACATGCTTGTATTCGCTTTAGCCACCAGCTAAAACCATCTTTTTTCATTGCTTCCCAGTCATATAAGGGATTTCCCCAAAGCTGACCTGTTTCACTAAAGTAATCAGGTGGTACACCTGCAACGGCTTTTGGCTGACTGTCAATATCCAATTGAAAAAGTTCTTGATTTGCCCAGACGTCAGCAGAATCAGATGCCACAAAAATTGGAATGTCACCTATAATTGAAACACCTTTTTTATTGGCGTATTCTTTAAGATCATTCCACTGGGTAAAAAAGAAAAATTGTATACCTTTTTGTACCTCTACATCTCTCTCGTTTTCATTGAGCCATGCTTTCAAGGCCGTGGATTCTCGGCTTCGTAAATTCTTTGGCCAATAGTTTGACCACATTGCATTTTCTTTTTTTTCTTCCTGTGCTTTAGCATCATAATGCTGTTTTATACTCATAAAAAGAGCATAATTATCAAGCCAGAATGCATTTTCTTTTTTGAATAATTCAAAATCTTTTTTATAAGTCTCACTTCCCTTTCCATCAAGAAATTGATTTGCCGCTATTTTTAATAGTGGTATTTTCCACCATACAACTGAGCCAAAATCGATATAGCCGCTTGATGAAATGTACTCTGGAGCACTTATTTGCTGCGAGGTTAAAACCTTGTTTTTGACGAGAATATCTAAATCTATTAAAAGAGGATTTCCAGCAAAAGTTGAAAAAGAAGCATAAGGTGAATCTCCATAACCGGTCGGCCCTAACGGAAGTATCTGCCATAAAGATTGATTAGCTGAGTGTAGCCAGTCTACGAACTTCTTTGCTTGTTCTCCAATTGTTCCGATTCCGTCTGTAGCTGGAAGTGATGTTGGGTGTAATAAAATCCCACTTGATCTT
>CAYJIS010000152.1:0-1546 GCA_964370315.1 uncultured Treponemataceae bacterium | reverse complement strand
CGCCGCAGATGGTATTTTTTCAACGGATTGTTAAGTATTCGTTGGAATCAGCAGGTGCATGTGTTCTGTCATGGTTGGTGTATTCACGCACCACGGACGTTACCGTTATCTTATATTCTTCAAACAAGTTATCATGCCCATCCTTTTGTACGGCACGATGTTCTGCCACATTGCGCCATTGCGCAGCAGCTTCCTCGCTTTCAAAGACACAAAGAAAACAGTATTTGCCTTCATTGGCAAGACTTGTAAAAGGTTCTACAGATATAAAACCCGGTGCATTCACCACATGGGGCAATGCCTTTTCTACGTTTTGGAACATGCCCTCCACGCCGTCTTTTTTGGGGCTTACTTCAAAAATTGTAATGGATTTAGCCATAGTATTTTCTCCTCAATGTATTTTGGGAGTGTATACCTACTTCCCAGATACATTTCTTCCGAAAATTGCACATGCAATTTGGAGAAATACCTATGAAGAATGGATCGTTTTGGATTGGGAAAGAGATATCTTGACCACGCTAAACGCACAACTTCTAATGGGACATATAATAGAAAGAAGGGTATTATGCAAAGATTTTTCACTTTTTGTGGAACGGAAGGCATAAAAAACTTAGAAGCTATTACGCCAGCAAAAGCTTATAGCTTTCTTTCTGAGATTAATGACGAAAAAAGTGGCATAGCAGCAAACACATATCGCCAAAATATGCTGACGGCATGGAATTGGGGTGTTGATTTTATCGATGGTTTTCCACAGATATTGTCTCCATTCAAAAAGGTTAAGCCTTTCCCAAGCCAGATGAATGACAGATATGTGCCACCCGATGAAGATTTCATCAAGGTGCTGAATGTTGCCACAGGGCAAGACCTCGTCATGCTGCTTACGTTTTACTTCACAGGCGCAAGGCGTAGTGAAGTTATGCGCCTTACATGGAAAGACGTAAACTTGGAAGAAGCTAAAGTTTGCTTGACCGACAACAAAGCTGGCGGTGGTAAATCTCGCAAACGATGGATCAAGATGCACCCTGAGCTAGTACAAGCTCTGACTTGGTGGCACGAAAATCGCCCATGTAAGGTGGACAATGTGTTTATGAAAACACATCAAGAAGGTTCATTTGGCAATCCATTCTTGAGACGAGAAACTTTTATGAAACGTATATGTAAAGAAGCTGGTGTGAAATCTTTTGGCTTTCATGCCATACGCCATAAGAGTGCAGCAATCACATTTTTGCAATCAGGCCTACACGCTGCACAAACTCTTATGGGGCACTACCAAGCTACAACGGCAAATCGGTACATCAAGAGCGCCGGTCTGTACACAGACCAACAAGACATTGTTACAGCTCTCGGCGAAAGTAACATTGGGCAAATGGTGGGGCATTTGCTGACAAATAACATCTCAAAAGCTGTCTAGCTTGCAGGATGTAGAGAAAATAAAATTGTAACCCAAAGTTTGTAACCCAGAAACTTTGATAACTAAAAAATCACTATAAATTATTGATATAAAACGCAAGGCGTAAGGCGCAAAGTTTTGTGCCGACGGTTGAAAAAG
>CAYJIS010000151.1:0-1547 GCA_964370315.1 uncultured Treponemataceae bacterium | reverse complement strand
ATACAAAAAAAACAAAGATTGGCTACGAGATTCCCTTTACTCGTCATTTTTACACATACATCCCACCTGAAAAAAGTGAAACCATAGCAAGCGATATTGCAGTGTTAGAAGCAGATATTGCAGACAGTTTAAAAAGGCTTTTTGAAAAAGAGGTGTAATGCATGGAAAATACAGAGACCCAAAAATACGAAACCTCTGAACATGTTGTAGCCTTTATTGATATTTTAGGGGCAAGCAAGATGATTGAGGAAGATGAAAGTAAATCTCTTAATGATATACACCAAATATATAAGGCAGTGCTTAAATTGATTAATCGAGAAGAAATTGCTGGGTTTTTTAAGTTAAAAATATTTTCAGATAATATAGTTATAGCAGTACCAACTTTTTCAGCGACAAACAAGAAAGTAAATTTTTATGCTTCATGGTTTCATGCATTGTTATTTTGTTTAGGTATTCAGTTACAATTTATTATGAAAGGTTATTTAGTACGTGGTGGTATAACATGTGGTAGCTTTTTTTTAGATGATGTGATGGTTTTTGGAAAAGCGCTTCTAAAGAGTTATGAACTAGAAAATAAAAATGCGATATACCCCAGAATTATTGTTGACCCAAATTTTATTCCAAAACTAACAAATTGGACAGAATATAATCCTTTTAGTTTTCTGAATAAAGACAAAGATTCTTTGTACTATGTGAATTATATGTATAACGCTTTTGGTTATGACAAACAAAGTTTGCTGAAAATTATAGGAGAACTTATAGAAGAGGCAGATGTGAAAATAAAAGAGTATAGAAATAATATAAGTATAACCCAAAAATGGGAATGGCATAAACAATATCTTATAGGTACTCAAAAAGACATGGAAGGTAAAAATGAAAAACAGTAACATTCCTTGGCTTGGTGAAATTCCTGATGATTGGGGTACCACAAAACTAAAATATATCGGAAAAGCAATTATCGGATTGACTTATTCACCAGATGAAGTGTCTGAAAAAGGAAAAATTGTTCTACGTTCTGCAAATGTACAAAATGGCAAAATTATCCTTGAAGATAATGTATATGTTGAAAAAGAAATTAGTGAAAAACTTCTTTTACGGAAAGGTGATATTCTAATTTGCTCCAGAAACGGAAGCAAACACTTAATAGGAAAAAATGCACTTATTGATACAGATTCAGAGGGGAATACGTTTGGAGCATTTATGACAGTCTTTCGGACAGAAAATTACCGTTTTTTGTATTACGTTCTAAATTCATCTATTTTTGATTATTACTTAAGTAGTTTTTTGACAGCAACTATCAATCAGCTAATTACATCGAATTTGAATAATATAATTATCGCTCTTCCTCCTCTTCCCACACAAACGGCTATTGCAGATTTTCTTGATAAAAAGTGTGCCGAGATTGATGTAACCATAGAAAAAACAAAAGCAACTATAGAAAAGTATAAAAAACTAAAACAATCCATTATTACAGAGGCGGTTACTAAAGGATTAAAACAAGATGTGCCTATGCGTGACAGTGGCATTGAATGGATTGGACAAATTCC
>CAYJIS010000150.1:0-1593 GCA_964370315.1 uncultured Treponemataceae bacterium | reverse complement strand
TTGATCTTGAGTGGCAAAAACAAAAAAATGAAGAAGAATTATTTTTATATGAAGAGTTGTACAGTGACACACAAGGTTGGTACGACCAAGGCATTGTTACTTCGCTAGACCTATTGCAAGCTAAAACAAATTATGAACAAGCACTTTCAAGTTTTAATACAACACTCATAGATATACTTATTTACAATTTAAATCTTTCACAACAATTTATTGGAGAATAATATGAAAAAAAAACAATTGCAAAAAAAGACATTGATTCTGCTATCAGCTATTGGTCTAGTAATAGTAACGATAGGATTACTCATCTTTAGAGGCGGATCTGCATCTTCTAATGACGTTCAAACATATACAGTCAGAGAAGAAGTATTTGAAAATGTTATAGAAATATCAGGGACGGTAGAAGCAGCTCAAAGCCAAGCCCTACAAATTGCAGGAGAAGGTACTGTTGAGGCTGTTTACGTAAGCGAAGGCGAGTATGTTACAGAAGGAACAGTACTTCTTGAACTCAATACTTCTCAAGCAGAGTATAATTTAGCACAGCTAGATTATAACTTACAACAAAGCCGCATTAATGGCTCTGCAAAAGAAATTGAGCTTATGGAAAAAGAACGAGAAATGAGGCTCGATGATTTAGAAGATAGACAAGTAATTGCTACATTTGATGGTATTATTGCAGAGTTAGATGTTTCTGAAGGAGACGTGTTTGAAGCAAAGGATGAAGTTGGAACATTAATAAATAGAGAATATTTAAAAGCTACAATAGAAATAGTTGAAACTGATGTAAGCAGACTTTCAATTGGCCAAGAAGTAAGCCTTTCTTTTCCTGCATATTCAGATGGAAACATTATAGGAGAAGTTGTTTCATGGCCATCTGTTGCGTATATTACAAGTTCAGGTGCAAGTGTTGTAGATGTAGAAGTACATATTTATGACCCACCACAAGAAATATTACCAAGCTTTTCTTTTATAGGCGAAATTATTATAAGTCCACCAGAAATACTACTATTAGTTGAAAGGCAAGCTATTAAACGTCAAGAAGGACAAACCTTTGTTGATGTTATTATGAGTAACGGTTCCTTAGTAAATACAAGTGTACAAACTGCACAATATAATACAAACTATATTCGTATTTTAGATGGAGTGCAAGCAGGTGATGTTTTGAAAGCACAAGAAGTATCACCTTCGGGAGCCAATGCAAGAAGCGGTATCCAAGCCTTACGCGAAGCAAACGGCCAAGAAGGCGCGGCTCCCACAGGCGGTGGCGGTGGCGGTGGTGGCGGAGGACCTAGGCAATGAGTAGTATAATCGAGCTAAGTGATGTTTGGAGAATCTACACCATGGGAGATAACGAAGTACAGGCACTTCGAGGCATTAGCTTTAGTGTAGAAAAAGGCGAGTTTGTGTCCATTATGGGTCCTTCAGGATCTGGTAAATCAACCTGTATGAATATGATTGGTTGCTTAGATAGTCCAACAAGAGGATCCGTTATTATAAATGCTCAGCGAACAAAGACCTTATCAGAAAAGGATCTTGCACATCTTAGAAATAAAACGGTTGGCTTTGTGTTTCAACAATACAATCTTTTATCAACCA
>CAYJIS010000149.1:0-1619 GCA_964370315.1 uncultured Treponemataceae bacterium | reverse complement strand
ATCCAGTTGCATTAGATCAAGCATGTATTGACTTTATGTATCACGCAGAGGAAACAGATAAAGTACAAGAATTAAATAGTACAATAGAACAATTAGATTCTCTAGCAATTTTTGAGCACGCAGAAAAATATAGTAATGTAAGCCGAAACTATCAATTAGCAACAATAGACAATTAATACTTCTTTCTAAACTCATTCACCGTCATGCCCGTCCATTGGTTAAATGCTCTCATGAACGATGATGGGTCAGCGTATCCTAAAAGATATGATACTTGTGTAATAGCGAGTTCCTCTTTTAAAAGGAGGCTTTTTGCAAGGGTCTCTTTTGTTTCGTTAAGTACCGTAATAAAGCTAGTATTTTCTTCTTGCAATTTTCTTTGTAGCGTTCTTGTAGACAGGGCGAGTTCAAAGGCAACATTATCAATTGTTGCTTTATTTGCAGGAATGAGTTCATGTAAAATGTTTTTTATTTGAGCGCTAATGCTACTTTCGCTTTTCAATAATAAAGCACGCCTTTTTAATTCAGGTTCTAAAAACTCCCACATGATATTGTTTTCGGTAATAAAGGGTTTAAGAACATCTTCTTTTGAAAAGCTAATGCTATTCTTTGTATTGTCAATTGAATTTAGTCCAAAAAATTGTGTAAGTTCATCTTCGTAGGGTGTTTTACATTCTATTGCAGTTGGCATAATGGGAAGCCCTGTTCCAGTTTGTAAAAGTGTTAACACTATTGCACTTTCTGTAACTTGTAAAAACTTTGGAACATCACTACCGTCATCAAAAGTAAAATTGAGGGTAAGTTGTTCATCGGTTTCAATTAGCTCAATAGCAAAGGGACCTATAACTTTTTTATACGTAGAAAGTCTTTTTAAACATTCAAGTCCATTTTTTGCACAAAGGCTTGCGTACACTGCCGGGTTAAAGGTAAACATAGCATTTACATCGCATAGTTTTGCAATTGTAACGTAATCAACGCAAGTGTCGATTTCTTTCATAAATTCAATAAATGTTTCTCGGCTTACTGTTAAGTCTTTGGAAGCATTAGAAGGGAGATTACATTTTTTATAAATAGCTTCAGCTTTTGCACCGGACGCGTCTAATACAAGTTTATAGTTTTTTCCAAGTATGTATTGCATAATACCTCTCTATAATTGGCGTATAGAAATAGTCTAGTACATTTAAGTGGATAAAGCAATGATAATATGCGCCATATTTATAACAAAAAGTGTCAAGTTGTTTATTTCATTCCCCATAAGGCAAGTGATTGTAATGTGGGAAGTAATTCTTTTGATTTTTCAGTTAAAAAATATTCAACTCTAATTGGCATTTCATTATATTGTATTCTTGTAATTAGCCCATCTTTTTGTAGTTCTCGAAGAGTTGAAGCTAACATTGTGTTTGTATTTCCTTGAACTTTTTTCATAAGCTCATTGTATCTAATACCTTGCCCTCCCGATAAAGTACAAATTACGGGGATTTCCATTTACCGCCTATCATTTTAAGCGCTACTTGTAATGGACATTCTTCTTTGCATGGACAATGGTTTGCTTTACACTCACTCATCTTTTTCGTACCTACTCATATTTTTTACGTTATTGACACTGTTATTAGCGTATGGTA
>CAYJIS010000148.1:0-1627 GCA_964370315.1 uncultured Treponemataceae bacterium | reverse complement strand
TTTCCACATTTTTTACAAATATATTTATTAAGTTCCATTTATACAGCTCCTTTTAATTTTCAGGCATAATATATTCTGCGATATTATTGATTTTTAAAGTGAATATTTCATCAACTATTTCTTTTGCACGATTTAAAGTACGATATTTACCTAAAATTATAGTTTGGTCAAACACGTTGGCGAATATTGCAAATTTGTTTTCAGATTTGTTTCCACCAAAGTTTTCGGTTAGCATTTTTATAAATACGTTATCAAAAGTGACTATTGCAGTTTTACATTGGCTTAATATTAGCATTTTATATCTCTCCCCCATTTACAGTATTCTTTTCTTCAATTTCTTTTAAAGCATTATCAAAATCTAATAGATTTACCGAAAAGAAGTCGTTAAACATTAAAAATCCATAATATTCTTTTTTGCCATCAATCAATTTATGCTTAGTTTGAAAAGTTCCAGTAAGAAATATCATATCATTACGTTTGAAATTATTTGCTATTGCAATAGCCATTTCGTTATAACAAAATCCTGTAACAAGTTTTTGAGTTCCACGCAATTTACTAACAGTAATAATTGAGAGCATAAGACTATGACCTAAATTAGTTTCTTTTAATCTTGGTTCAGAACATATTTTACCATAAAATTTACAATCGTTCATAATTTACACCTCAATATTTTTTAATATATGACTAATAACATCAACGGTCCAACCATTGCCAATAGCTGTATATCTATTACTATCAGCTACTGTTTTATCACCATTATCATAAGAGCCAGTTAATGTATAACTTTTAGGTAATGTTTGTAACAATTCATATTCTCTTGGTATAAGTTTTCTAACTCTACCATTAACTAAAACTTTTTTTACTAAATTACCGCCATTACCGTCACATAAAAGAGTATTACATTTAAAGTTTGGATTATATACTTCTTTTGCTTGTCTATGACCTTTTAAGTGGATAGTTGCTTTTACTTTTATATCGCCTTCGTGTATTGTAATAGGATATTTTTTATAATAATATTTATCTTCTATAGCTGTTTCTGGAAGTAATATATCTTTTAAAGCTAAGTTTTTGTCTTGTGGTTGTTCAACATTTGGAATGTTAGTCCAATAAAGCCTTTTTCTTTCAGCTGCACATACTAAAGCTGAATTTATCATTATTGGTTTTACTCCTAATTCTTCGCTTATAACATCAACCCATTTTTGTTCCATACTTGCAACGTTTTCAAGCAAAAAATATTTAGGTTTAACTTCTTTTAACGCTCTAACAAAATGATAAAACAGTCTGCTTTTTTCACCTTCTAAACCTTTTACATCACCTCTATCATATTTATAATTTGATAAATCTTGACAAGGACTTCCCCCAATCACTAAATCAAATCCCTCATATTGTGTAAAATCAGCAGTTGTTACATCTCCGTTATATTCATCATTTGGAAAGTTATACTTTGCTATTGCATTAGAATGTTTTTCAATTTCATATGATGTATACCTATCAACTTCTATACCTGCTCTTTGCAAAGCTAATCTTCCACAACTAATCCCATTGAAAAGTGATAAGCATTGTATGCCTTTTTCATTCATAACTTTAAAATCCTTTCTTAGCCATTCTATTAATTTCTTTTTTAGGT
>CAYJIS010000147.1:0-1669 GCA_964370315.1 uncultured Treponemataceae bacterium | reverse complement strand
AGTGCTGTAAAAAGAATACAAGCTACAATACTTTCAATTACTAAAATCATTTTTTCATTTCTCTTCCCTAAATTGCCCAGTTTAAACTTGCAGTTTGTAAGCGCACCATGTTTTTATAATCAGCTGATTTTTCAATGAGTTCTTTATGGTTTCCTTGCGCTGCAACCTTGCCTTCTTTTAATAATACAATGTTATCAGCTCCTGCAATAGTTCTCATCCTGTGAGCAATAACAATAACCGTTTTATTTCTCGTTAAGCGTGCAATTGCTTCTTGTACCAATGATTCATTTTGAATATCCAAAGAAGATGTTGCTTCGTCAAGTAAAACAATTGGCGCATCTTTTAATAAACAGCGAGCAATAGACAAGCGCTGTCTTTCCCCACCTGAAAGCCTTGAGCCGTTTTCACCAATCATGGTTTGATACCCGTTTGGCAGTTTTTTAATAAACTCATGGCAGTGAGAGGCCTTAGCAGCCTCTATTACTTCTTCATCTGTAGCTCCTTGATGACCAATTCTAATATTTTCCATTACGGTATTGTTAAAAAGTGTTACATCTTGGAACACAATAGAAATATTTTTTAAGAGCGTTTCAGGGTCAACGTTTGATATATTTTCGCCGCCAATTTTTACCGTTCCACTGTCTGCATCCCAGAAGCGTGCTGCAAGCTTTATTGCAGTAGATTTTCCGCCACCAGATGGACCAATAAGTGCGGTAACTTGACCCTGCTTTGCGGTAAAAGAAACACCATCTAAAACGGTTTCATCATCGTGGTACGAAAAGGTAACATTGTCAAAAACGGTATCGTAGCCTTCATTATCAAAGTTTTCTGATCCTATTTGGCTAGGAGTTTGCTCCATTTCTTTCATTCGAGAAATACTTTTAAACGTTGAAAAAATTGCAGAAATATTTATAAGAACGCCAGCTATAGGCTCATACAATCGAGTTGCGATAATTGCAATCATTACAAACATTAAAAGGTCAATTTCACCAACAACAAGAAGGTGGATGCCAACATAAAGTGAACTTGCAATACCAAGTTTTAATATAAGCTGAGCTGCAACTACGAAAACAGCGACGCCAACTTCTGATTTCATTTTTCCTTTTTCATACACTTTTAAACGTTTTTCAATCTCTTGCAAATGACTTTCTTTTCGATTATTAGACTTTATGTCTTTTATATTTTCAATACATTCTTGCATTTTATTTAAATACGAAAGATTGTTTTCGGCATTTGCCCCATACAATGCTAATTGTATTTTTTTAGATAACGTACACAAAAGTACTGCTATGGGCACTACCCAAAAAAGTGCTAATGCAATTTTCCAGTTATAGATAAAAAGAGACACGCTTATTAAACCGGTAGCAATTACAGAACCAACAAGGTCGGGCATATAATGAGAAAAAGCTTGCTCCAATTGATTTGTATCTCCCATAAGGGTTGTGGTAACATCGGTTAAGTCCTTTTTTCCAAAAAAAGATAAAGGTAATTCTCTTATCCTTTCTGCTAACCTTATTCTCTTGGAGGCACTTTCGCTGTATGCAGGCGGATACTTTGCTCTGTATTCCTTTGAGTACGCAATCATTAAAACAGCAAGGAGAATGCCTCCATACAGTGCATACATTGCAATGTTATATGTTACCTCTGCTCCACTTATTATAGGAATAAG
>CAYJIS010000146.1:0-1713 GCA_964370315.1 uncultured Treponemataceae bacterium | reverse complement strand
TGCTTCGATATCGCAAAACTCGGTAGTTAAAATTGGCAGGACGCCAATTTTAACGTTCAACGCGTGCAGAGGCACCCATCATAAGTTTTTCTACTTCTTTCACACTTGCCATTGAAGTATCACCTGGTGTTGTCATTGCCAAAGCTCCATGGGCTGCTCCATAGTTAACAGCTTTTTCAGCATCACTTGTTTCAATAAGTCCATATATTAAACCTGAAGCAAAACTGTCTCCACCGCCAACTCTGTCCATAATTTCTAATGCTTCATATCTGTTTGAAAAATGGATATTGCCATCAGCATAACACATCGCGGCCCAGTCATTAACGGTTGCAGATTTTACTTCACGTAAAGTTGTTGCAACAACTTTAAAGTTTGGAAACTCTTTTACCGCATTTTCTATCATTTTTTTATAGCCATCTAAATTGAGCTCTTTTAAATGTTCATCGTTACCAGGAATTTCTAATCCTAAACATGCTGTGAAGTCTTCTTCGTTCCCAATCATAACATCAATGTACTTTGCAATTTCACGGTTTACTTCTTGAGCTTTTTTGATGCCGCCAATAGACTTCCACATAGAAGGGCGGTAATTCAAGTCGTAGGATACAAGGGTTCCATATTTTTTTGCTGCCTTTACAGCTGCAATACACGTTTCAGCACTGCTCTCTGAAAGGGCAGCGAAGATTCCACCTGTGTGAAGCCATCTTACGCCGAGTTTTCCAAATATATAATCAAAGTCAAAATCTTCTGGTTTTACTTGGCTAATTGCAGTGTTCCCTCTATCTGAGACGCCTACAGCCCCACGTATACCAAAACCTCGTTCAGTAAAGTTTAAACCGTTCCGTACTGTTCGTCCAATACCATCATAATCTACCCATTTTATAAAGCGAGTATCTACGCCACCTTGCATAATGAAATCTTCAACCAGACGACCAATTTCATTGTCTGCAAATGCGGTTAGCACCGCTGTATTGTAACCAAAACATTTTTTTAGTCCACGAGCAACATTGTATTCGCCGCCACCTTCCCAAGCTGTAAAAGATCTAGTAGATTTTATTCTACCTTCTCCAGGGTCGAGTCTGAGCATAACTTCTCCAAGTGATATTTGGTCATACATGCATTCTTCTTTTTTTCTTAATAGTAAGTTCATACAAAGTCCTTTCTGCTAATAGCATTCTTAAGTGTATCATGTCAAAATTTCTATGTCAATAAATTTTGTTATTATATTAAAGAATTATCAATTTTATTATTGACATGCTATAATTGTCGGTATATAGTTATAACGTACGGTATTAATTTTTCAAATGATGATGTTCGAAGCGAAAATCCTAAACTTGTCGGAAGAGATTTTCAATTTTATTTAAACGGAGCAAAAGAGGTTAAAAATCTAGCTGATGAAATCGGTAAACCAATGAACGAGCTAGCCTTTAATTGGCTTATTTCAAAACCTGAAGTCACTTCAATAATTGCAGGTGCATCGAATATTGATCAATTAGAAAAAAACATTGCCAGTATCAACTGGTCTATTGATGATGAAGTAATGAAAAAAATAGACATAATAGTAAAGCCGTTTGAAAACGTTTAAGTGCTAAATAGTAAGAGTTTATTTTGTGCTTAAGGATTCGTGAGCATAAATATCTTTTGCATCCCAAGGATAGCAGCACCATGCATCACCTAAAATTTCACCAGCGTAGTACCGTTTTACTTCTTGTGGAA
>CAYJIS010000145.1:0-1720 GCA_964370315.1 uncultured Treponemataceae bacterium | reverse complement strand
GCAAAGACGCCTGATGCTAAGGTGGGTAAAAGGTTAAGTGTTTTTTCTTGTAGGGGAATAAATAAAAAATACTGTCGTGTTGTGTACAAGGGTAGCCAAAACACTACGCACGAAATGAGTGCAAAAAGGAGCCCTATTTTTTGTTTTGTTACTCGTTTAAGCATGTTCTTTTTCCAAATAATGGTCTAAGTAATAGTATAGCACAGTTTTGCAAAAAAAGGTAATTTTTTATGCGAATGCCACCAAGCTTGGTCATTTTTAGCCGCAGATTTATGGGGTTTTTATTTTGGGAAACCTCTCCCAAAAGGGAGAGGTTATACTTATGGAGCAAAGGTGCGAACGGCAACCCCAAAGGCTTCGCCATCGTAGCGACTTCCCACGAATGAAGTACCATCAGCTAGAGAGTATATGTATAAATAAGCAGAGCTCGATTCAGTTGATGACCAAACATAAGAAGAATGCGTCAGCCTAACTTTATTATCAAATACTTCAGTAAGTTCTTCAAGAGTTGGTATACTCCATCCCGCTGGCACTTTTTCTGCAACAAATCCATATTCTGCTGTAAAATTCACTATGGTTTTTATTTCTTTATGAGCACCTTGTGTTATATTAAATACCTTACCGCCACCTGGACCAGTGTCCCCAAGTTTATAACTACATATAAGATTCCCTGAAACAGATGAAGTTATTAAGCTCCTTCCTGAACTATTACTGTCTAAAGAAAAGTTGGAAGCATTAATTGGTTCAGAGCCAGTTGCTACAATCCAACCAGCACCTATGCCAGTAGGGCTCAAGCCAATTCTTGCATCTTCATTTAATGATGCTGTTACTAGTACAGGGATTATAGCGCCATTGGTAAAGTAAACGTTATTTTGACCTGAAGCACCTTTGATTTGATTAGCCTCTATAATTGGGCTTCCGCTAAGTTCAAGTGTTCCACCTGCAATGTGCACACCACCACCATTAATGGTTGCATCATTATCCGTAATTGAACCTGCACTCATAGAAAGCTTACCATTTTTAATATAGACACCACCACCTTCATCGCTTTCATTATTATAAATAGCCGATCTTATACCACTCATAATAAGAGTTCCACTTTCTATATAGACTCCGCCTCCTTTTTGGTTATCTCCTCCAGTTCCACTACCATCAGTATTGTTTTTGTTATTAAAAATAGAACCACCATAAAAACTAAAGATTGCATTATTATAAAGTGCAGCACCACCACCTTTTGCTTCTTCACCATTTGCATTATTTAGAGCTATTGAGGCACCTTCATACATATTTATAGTTCCGCCATTCGCATAGACCCCACCTCCTTTACCAGGAGAATTTTCTGCATTACCAAGCTTATCTGCACTATTGCTTACAATGTTACTTCCACTATTGAGATTTACAGTACCACTACTATAAATTGCACCGCCTTCACCGTTATTCCCTTTATTTATATTATTTTCTAAGGTAGCTCCATCATTTAAGGTAAGCGTTGCGCCAGATTCTACTCTAACAAGTACATCTGCGACATTCCTATTTTCTCCATCTAGCGTAAGATTTTCAAGCGTAAGTTCTCCTCTTGTTATATTAATGAGAGAGCCCGTGTACAAGGAGTTGCGTTTTAGTGTAATAGATTTTCCATCATCTGCTTGCCATGTTCCACTTTCCGATACTTGTAATGTATTTCCAACCCACATGGTACCACTACCATGTGTGAGTAATT
>CAYJIS010000144.1:0-1724 GCA_964370315.1 uncultured Treponemataceae bacterium | reverse complement strand
GCGGTGAAACACCAGAGCAAACAAAGGCAAAGCTTGGCGAACTTGAACTAACTTGTATTAAAAATATTTACAACGATATTTTGCCGAAGGTTGATGAGCTAGAAGAAAAACCTTTGAGTGAGGCCGTATATGCTGCAGCAAAAGATATTGGACTTGAACCAAAAGCCTTGTTTACCGCAATGTATCAAGTACTTGTTGGAAAAGACCAAGGGCCACGCTTAGCAAACTTTATGAAAATTATTGGCACAGAAAGGCTAAAGAAGATTTTTGAAAAGTATGTAGACTAGTTACTCACGGAAATCAATTTTCAAGACTAACCTATTTAGTAGTTATAAAAAAGTGTCATTCTGAGCCTGTCGAAGAATCCTATGGCTAAAAGATTCCTCGACTTCGTATCTGCGATGACACGGGGCGTCCCCCTTCGATGGAGTTTATCCTGATCTTGCTTAACGGCAAGCCTTTTTTTGTGGAAAACATCGCAGAGTCTGTTGACTTGCGATGTTTTTTTTTATACACTATTTCTATGATTTTATTTTACTTAAAAAAGAATTTTTGTGATGGTTGGGATAGTCTTTTATGGATTGCCCTTTTTAATATTTGTTTATTAGCATGGACAGCTATTGGTTTCTTTGCCGTTAGTGCAGTAATTAACCTCCCCCTCATTTATATGATAGTTATAGTAGTATTTATTTGCGGTGCAATGGTGCTTCTTTTTTCTTTAAGTGATGCTTGTTCTCAACTTGCAAATTATAAGTCTTTTTCTATTTCGGAAGTATTTTCAAACATAAAAAATGTTTGGAAAATTGGCATGCTATTTGGTTTACTAATTTCGTTTTTACTATTTACAGTACTTGTAGGACTACCATTTTACTTTCAGATGTATAATCAAACTTCAAATCTTTTGTACCTATTTTTAAGCACAATGATTTTTTGGATTCTCTTATTAAGTATTTTTGCTTTGCAATGGTTTTTACCTTTGCAGTCTCAGTTAGGTGGGGGATTTAAAAAGAATCTAAAAAAATGTTTTATTATGTTTTTTGATAATGTAGGCTTTTCAGTTTTTTTAGGAATATATTCTCTTTTCATATTTGTTTTTTCTGGTGTGCTAGCCTTTATGGCTCCTGGTATAACTGGCATTGTTCTTGCCCAAAACAACGCCCTCAGACTGAGACTTTACAAATATGACTGGCTTGAAGAACATTCAGATTTAAGCCCAAAAGAAGCTCGAAAGCAAATTCCATGGGATGAACTTATTGCAGAAGACAGAGAAACACTTGGACCGAGAGATTTAAAAAGCTTTATCTTCCCTTGGAAATAGTCGTAATTTCAGCCTGCTTGCTGAAATTACTTATCGAGTTTGGTAAAACCAAACTCGAGGTCTATTCAGTTATAGTGACGTCCTTGTCACACTATTTTACTCTTAGAATTTTTGACAATGAGTTTAAGCATGAATAATTGTGCCATGGACCCGTTCCACTCACTTGCTACACTCCTTAGAGCAGGGAGAGAAGCGACCTACGGCACAAAACTCAATTGTAAACGAGTTTTGTGCTATTCTCTTAGCTTCGATACCGCAAAACTCGATAGTAAAAATTAGCATGGACGCTAATTTTTACGTAGATTCCTACCAGATAATTTTCCCATATGTTTAAGCCAAGAGGCCTTTTCCTCTGAAAAATACTCTTCTTCCATCCGCCATTGCCAGTTAGTGCCTCCACTTGTAG
>CAYJIS010000143.1:0-1751 GCA_964370315.1 uncultured Treponemataceae bacterium | reverse complement strand
TAAACTAAAAAAAGTGTTCGATTTTATTTCGAACACTTTTTTGTTTGTTTATTGTTTTTCTTGCTCGAGCATATTTGCAAAATTACGGGCAGCTTCTGCTACAAGAGTTTTACAATAAGCTCTTCTGTCTTCGCCTGCTTTTTCTAAAAGATGCTTACAATTATACGATCCGTATTTGTCGCTAAATTGTTTTGTAAGGGTTTTAGTCTTTTTGCTTTGTTCTTCCTTAAGTGTTGCAATACTTGCACTGTTTTGCGCCATTGATTCATCAAATCCAAAAGCATAACCGCATGCAATAAATGTGCCAGTAAGAGCTCCACAAAATTCGCCATGTGCCATTCCTCCCCCAAATGAGGATGCTATTTTAGATGCAGTACTTCTGTCTAAGCCAATGTCGTCAGCAAAGGCACATAAAACAGCTTGTGCACAATTTATTCCTGTTTCAAAATTTTCTGCTGCTAAGGCGGCATATTCGTCGGGTGTTTTTGCCATAATTTCTCCTAAGTTTTGATGTTAATTAAAATGTGTTTTTAAGAATTCTAAGTCTAATTCTGGATACAAAACAAATTTTTCTAATAGCTTTGAGACTCGTTTTTTTACGTCACTTTGCACATTTTTATCGAGTTCAATTTTTCCTTTAGCAGGCTTTCCATCTTTTGTGAGCCCTGGTTTTGTGCCTTTTAAAGCCGTATCGATAATAGACGCAATTTCTGACATTTCTGTTTTTCCCATGCCTAGGCTTGTTGTTGCGGGGGTGCCAACACGAATACCACTTGTCCACCATGCCCCATTTGGGTCAAACGGAAGTGAGTTTCTGTTTGAAGTTACGCCACATTCAAAAAGGGCGTTTTCTGCTTGGCGACCAGTAAGTCCATATGTTGTAACATCAATGAGTATAAGATGGTTGTCTGTTCCTCCTGTTTGAAGCTTCATTCCAAGTTTTATGCATTCTTCGGCTAAACAACGGGCGTTTTCTTGTACTTTATGGGCGTAGTTTTCATAGTCTTTGCTTCGGGCTTCTTTAAATGCAATTGCTTTTGCAGCCATAATATGTGGTAAAGGACCTCCTAAAACTAGCGGACAGCCTTTGTTTACACTTTCTGCAAAGGCTTCCTTACAAAGAACGAGTGCACCTCGAGGACCTCTAAGTGTTTTGTGCGTTGTTGTTGTAACAATGTCAGCCCATTTTACGGGATCTTCGTTTCCTGTGAATACTTTTCCTGCAACAAGGCCTGCAAAGTGGGCCATGTCTACCATAAAAACAGCTCCACATTTATTGGCAATTTCCTTAAATCGTTTGCAGTCAATAGAGCGAGGATAGGCTGAATATCCTGCAAGTAAAAGAGTTGGTTTTATTTCCATTGCTAATCGTTCAATTTCATCATAATCTAAAAGGCCTGTTTCTTTATTAACGGTATATGAATATGCTTCAAACATTCTTGATGAAACATTTTGACGATATCCGTGTGTGAGATGTCCGCCTGAGTAATAATCAAGCGCTAGCATTTTTTGATTGCCAAGCTTTTCTCGCAATGCAGCCCATTGCTCATCACTTAAGTTAGAAACATTTGTTTCGCCTAATTCTTCTAAAGTAGGTATTTCTATTCGATTATTTAAAATTGCCCAATACGCAACAAGGTTAGCATCTGCCCCAGAGTGAGGCTGTACATATGCATGCTCAGCACCGAATAAGAGCTTTGCTTCTTCAACGGCTGCAGTTTCAACTGCGTCAACATTATCACAGCCACCAT
>CAYJIS010000142.1:0-1752 GCA_964370315.1 uncultured Treponemataceae bacterium | reverse complement strand
TGTTCCTCCAATTGTTACTTTTTCTCCCCGACGTGCGGTGATATCTTTTAAGTGAGCACCAAATTAAATAAAACTCACTTTCCATCGGGATCTATGTACTTGACGGGCCCGTAGCATACTTTCATTCCCTCCCCTAAGAAGCATCTCAATTAGGGCTAAACGTGACATATATATGAAATTACTTTACTTTATATATACGAATTCCCTTTCATATACATCTATGAGCTTTTCGTCATGATATATTTCTAATTTTTGCCAGTTTCCATGACTATCGTAATCTGAAAAATACTCATTTGTAACATAAAGGCCAGATCGGCTTTTTGTGCTTGATTTTAATTCCAACATATTGTTATTTTCGTCATAATTTGTTATGAGATATATTTCTCTAGGCGTTTCTTCTCCTTCATAGTGTGTAGTAATTTTTTTTAATAATGAATCCTCATAATAAAACTTTGTTGTCGTTGTTGACATACGCTGTTCATACATTTTACTTATTTCTTGCAAAACACTGTTTTGATATATATATGTAAATGTCTGCAGCCCATAGATACTGGTTGGATTATCCTCAAAATATTTAAATCCTTCAGAATTTGTTTCAATTTTTTGATATGATCTAATATCACCCTTATAGAACTTAACTCTTTCATTTATTCTGGAAGACTTTCCCTCCGGATATTCATATGAATAGTATTCACCACTTTGAAGCAAGCGATTAGAATCATCATACAGATAAGTTGTAACTGAGTTTGAACCTGAAAAAGAATATATATGTTCAATTAAAAGTCCATTTTTGAACATATATTCTTCAATTACTTCTGAACCTGGTGCATATGAACCATGGTCGTAAGTGGTACGAATCACTTTACAGGATGATATATTTTCCTTACTTCTGAAATTTCTATGGCTACCTGGCAAATTTGGGCTATTACCTGAAAAGACATCTCTATCTGCCGCATACAATTCATAGCTAAACACAAGGGGAACATATTTTTCTTGACCTCCTTGAGAGTATATACAACTAATTCCGATCATCAAAAAAAATAAACCGATTATTTTTTTTACTTTCATATTAAATCTCCCTACTTGAATCTATTACTTGAAATACATCAATCCGCTCAAAAGTATTTGTTCGAACATCATTATTAATTTGTTGTCGATTTGCTCCACTTGTGTCACTAAGTTTTATATTGAATTCTCCTGTATTTGGGTCAATAAAAACTGCCCCCGCATTTATATTAAGCGTATGCCCATAGGGGCTGCTTTCAGTAGGTCCTGTTGTTAAAATTCTTGCAGTTAAAAATAACTCTCTGTTATCAAAAGTGTTCAAAACGTAAACAGCCCTTGCATAGTCTAACACACTGACTCTTTCAATAGAGCCTAAAAACTCAACTTTAATATCGGGATCATTTACCAAAGCAGTAATTAATGCTGCTCCATCTTCTGGCGATAGTAAATTTTTATTATCAAAAAGACCCAATTTTATAGCTTCATTATTTGCTTCTTCAAGTGAAAATTCTTTTCCAGCTATAGCACTTGCTATTCGTGTATACGTTGTTAATACACAGCCGACTTTATTTATCAACTCAGTGCTTGTTCCAAGTACCGAATCACTATTAGCAGAACTCATCAATGTATCAGCTGCGGTATTAACAAACCGCCCATCGGGATCCACGTACTTGACGGGGTTATTCCCTACGTAGTATTCAATATCCCTATTGAATACTACTACCGAGTTTTTAAGCATTGCTTAAA
>CAYJIS010000141.1:0-1786 GCA_964370315.1 uncultured Treponemataceae bacterium | reverse complement strand
TATTTTTAACCATCCGTTTTCCAATTATAACCTTCATTATTATAAAGTCTTGAACTTGTTGCACCTGTGAGAGTACCTTCTCTTTCTCTAACTCCCCCATAGTCATTATTTCTTATTATACAATTGCCACTTAAGTCTAAGCGCCCACCTCCACTAACGTATGCGCCTCCTCCGTAAGTTGCATTATTATATCTAATTTCTCCTCCAGACATATTAAAATCAGCATTAGTAGTTACTAGTATACCGCCACCTAAATCAGCACTAGTATTAGAAAAAATTATGCCGCCAGTCATATTTATTTCAGTTCCATTTCCGCCTACCCATATTCCACCACCGCCAATTTCATTAGCTCCACCACTAGGATTTAATTTTGTTGAATTATTATTTGATATGCTTGCACCTGTAACAATAGATACATCAGCACTTTCAATATGTACACCACCACCGATACTAGCTTCATTATTACTAATTGTCCCAGATAAGCTAGAATGAGCATACCTAGTAATAACGATACCGCCGCCTTCTTCTGTGGCATCATTATTACTAATAGATCCTTTAATGGTATGTTTTTGTCCATCTCCTAGATAATTTGTGAGGTAAACACCACCCCCGTATTTTGCATTGTTGTTACTTATTGTACCTTCAAATACAAAATAGTTAGGACTAGTTCCATTAGTATTAGCATCTTCAAAATATACACCTCCACCGTAATCTGCATTGGAAGAAGTAATAGAAACGTTATTTTTTATTGTTAAATTGCAACCATTTTGAATTTCTATTGCACCACCGTATGTACCCTTTCCTCGAGTGAGCGTAATCTTCTCAAGTGTTATATTAATATTATCATTAGGAATATTAACATGTAGTAATTGATGAGTATTATTTCCATTTAATTCTCGAGGACTATACGTATCATCTGGCGTTTTTATTGTTAAAGTCGCTATCTTATACGAACTATTTGTTAAGCGAAGACTTGCATTCGCACCCGTCATACTACTATCAAGATAAAATGTTACCGAATTACCATGGGTTGCAAATTGTTCTGCTACAGTCATAGCTCGTTGTATAGATGAAAAAGGTCTTGTAGATGTACCAAGCTGTAAAGACGCAGAATAATTCCCGCCTATATAATAATAACTTTGTTTACCTACATACTGACCAGAAACAGATAAGGTAAATGATTTTGAAGTTGCTCCACCTGGATACTCAAACCCAGACTCAAGTCCTATAGTAATAGGTACTGTAGCAGAACGTGTAGAATCATTTACTCCAAAACTTGGAAGTACTATGTTCCCTACCGTTACTGAGTCAACACCGGCTATACCATCTAAAGAATCAATTACACCTGCTTTTAACTTACCTTCATAATCAGTAACTTCCCAAAAATTTCCATAAAAAGAGGCAGATTCTTTAATTACTAAATTAGTTTTTGTATCATCAATTTCTATTCTTGTACCAGCCTTAGTGGAAGTTGCACTTACAGTACTACCATCAAGAGAATACAATGTATTCTTATACCTTCCGCTTAAAGTAATTGTAATAGTTTTAGTTGTTGTACCACCTTCAAACTCTAAACCTTCAGAACTCTCTAAATCTATCCTGGCTGTAGCAGTAGTATAATTTGACGTAACACTTATATCATTTGAAGTTATTTTATTTACACCAGTAGGTAGTTTTCCAGATTGATTAAACATAGATACAAGCATAGTTCTAGTTTTTGCTTGTTTGTCTGCAATTGTATCAGAATATACATAATTAAATACTATATTTGCAGTTCCTGTTAAGC
>CAYJIS010000140.1:0-1809 GCA_964370315.1 uncultured Treponemataceae bacterium | reverse complement strand
CAGATAAAAAAGAACGAGAAAAAATTGATGTTCGAAACGAAGCCGACTCAATGGTGTATGCAACTGAAAAATCTCTTACAGAATTGGGCGACAAAGTAACTCCTGCTGATAAGCAAGCAATTGAAGAAGCTATAGCAGCCCTTAAGCAATCACTTCAAGGTGAAGATATTGAAGATATTAAAGCAAAAACAGAAAGCTTAAAACAAGCTTCTTATAAAATTGCTGAAGAAGTGTACAAGCAACAACAAGCTCAAGGTGGTCAAGCTCCTGAAGGTGCACCACAAGGAGATGCAAGTCAAGCGGGACCTGATGTAAGTAATTCAGGAAAAGCAGACGATGTTGATTACGAAGTTGTAGACGACGATAAATAAAACTTTCTGAAAATGTGGATTATACAATCCACATTTTCTGTAGCTGCCCCTTAAAGAAAGGCAGTTGCGGGAACCTCATAAAAGTAGTTTTTTTAGAGGTTCCTTATATCATTTTAAAAGAAGCGGTTAAATTTACATGGCAAAACGTGATTATTACGAAGTACTTGGTGTTCAAAAAGGTTCTTCTAAAGACGACATAAAAAAGGGATATCGAAAGCTCGCAGTTCAATATCATCCTGATAAAAATCCTGGCGACAAGGAAGCTGAAGAAAAATTTAAAGAAGCTACAGAGGCCTACGAAATTTTATCTGATGATCAAAAACGACCAATATATGATCAGTACGGACACGC
Organism: uncultured Treponemataceae bacterium; assembly: GCA_964370315.1. GTDB lineage: Bacteria > Spirochaetota > Spirochaetia > Treponematales > Treponemataceae > CAYJFX01. Next base: position 1,087 of record CAYJIS010000140.1, on the reverse strand, counting down.
AGGCTTAGACGGCATGGGTGGCGGTGGTGGTTATTCACACGCATATGCAGATTTTTCAGATATTTTTGGTGGTGGGTTCGACTTTGAAAGCATTTTTGGAAATATTTTTGGAGGCGGAGGTGGAAGAAGTTCACGCCAACAATCTGGACAAGGCTCGAGCCTTAGATACGATTTAGAAATATCATTTAAAGATGCTGTGTATGGAACAAAACAAGAAATATCATTTCAACATAATGAAGTGTGTGATACTTGCAAAGGTACAGGTGGTGAAGAAGGATCTAGTAGAAAAACATGTCCTACCTGTAATGGACATGGACAAGTGCGTCAAAGTGCTGGATTTTTTAGTGTTGCACAAACCTGTCCTACATGCCGCGGTGAAGGCACTACTATCGATAAGCCGTGTAAAAAATGTGGTGGATCTTGCGTAGAAAAAAAACGTAAAAAAATTGCCGTTACAATTCCTGCCGGTGTAGACGACGGGAAGCGCATTACTATTTCAGGCCATGGAGATGCGGGTAAAAATGGAGCTCCATCTGGAGACCTCATTATTATTTTACATGTTGCACGCCACAAGTACTTTGAAAGAAGTAGGAACGACCTTTATTGTGCTGTTCCTATTTCAATGAGCCAAGCAGCATTGGGAGCAGATATTTTTATTACATCGCTTGATGATAAAAAAATAAAGATGAAAATACCTGCTGGAACACAACACGGAAAAATGCTTCGTATAAAAGAAGAAGGTGTTCCATACATCAATTCTAGCAGAAAAGGTGATATGTATATAAAAATAATTGTTGAAGTTCCAACGAAAATTTCTAGCAAGGGTAAAAAACTCTTAGAAGAGTTTTCACAAATGGAAGGAGAAGTAGACAGCCCAAAACCAAAGTCGCTTTCAGAATTGAATAATTAAAGTAATTAGATTTTCACATACCGAAGAAGTGGTTTATTGCAATAAACCACTTCTTTTTTATGCTTGAAAAAAATCCCTATTCCATGTACAATGTACAAACCAATGGAGAATATATGAAAAATATTTTGATTTTAACAATACTTATCTTTACGAGCTTTTCGCTTTCTTGTACACAAA
>CAYJIS010000139.1:0-1835 GCA_964370315.1 uncultured Treponemataceae bacterium | reverse complement strand
ACAAGAGCAAAAAACATGTAGATTAAAAATATGGTAATTACAGAAATTAAGGATACAATCTATAATGATTTGAGGTCTGTAGTTTGTATTGATCCTTTTACAATATCTTTACTCAAGTAAAGATTACCCCCTTTATCGACAATACCTTCAAAGCCTTGGTATATTACTTGTGCATACTCATTTTTAAAAGCAGTCGCAGCCGAAAAGACTGGTTCAATTACAAATTTACCACTTGTATCAATATAGCCCCAAAGAATACCACCGTTTTCACTTATCAATGAAACCCTGGATAATCCCTCTATAAATTTCTCTGCTGTCTGAACATAGATTTCATCGGAAACAACTTCACCTTTATAGTTTATCACTTTCCAAGTTGTTGGAGTAAGATTTGTCATAACAATTGAATGGCCTTGAACAAAATCTGTAGCTTGAGGTATTGGCGGTATCATGCCACTTGATTTAGTTTCAGAGACAAAAGGTATTTCAAAAGAAATATCACCATTAATATCCATGAATCCAGTAATGTCATTAGCGTCCTTTATTGCAATTAATCCCTCAGAGTAATTGTTTCCAATCATTTTTAAGTCAGTACGACTAATAATGTTTCCATTTATGTCAATGACCTCTAAATCCCAGTTATTGCCTAAAACCACTGTCGCCCTTTGCTCCGAAAACGGTTTAGGTGAAACAGGAAAGCCTCCTGTTAAGGTTAAGTTTTTATATAGTATAGTCCCATTAAAATCAATATAATTATATAAATCATCCGATTCCGTAAATGAAACCAAAATCCTATTTTCTCCTAATGACAAAGGTTGCCTTCTTAAATTTTGAGCTAGAACTTTGTTATTGAGTATATTTTCTATAACATAGAGATTTTCTTCATTTTTATAACTAAATAATTCATTCCATAGTTGAAAAGCATACGTACCAAAAGAATATAATAACTCTCCACTTGTATTGATAAGAAAAGTTTTATTATCGTTGTTCGTTACAATTGCATACCCATTTTTAAATACGCTTGCCTCTTTATATTGTGGGTCTATAATAACATTCAGAGATTTGTCCAAATAACCATATGATCTAGCATACCTAAACAGAACACGTTCATCTTGTATATCTTTGTTTTTTGTAAAAAAGTCAGCCTCAAATTTATAATTTGGTGGCTCTTCGTTTATTGAGCTAATAATTTGCTGATTCTGGATATCCTCAAACGGTTTTAAATTTTTATTATCAGCTGGTTGGGTTTTAGAACAACCAACTATAATAAATGTTAAAATTAATATGCAAAGTCTTTTCATTTTAAATCCTCCTGGTCAATTCTAATATAATAAAAATTACTATATGCAAAGCTATTTTCTAATTGAGTAATATCATCATGAACCTCATATCCATCATTCGGCACTTTATTTGAGCTTGAAGAATGATACAGGTTATAGTTTCCTGATGAGTCAATAATTAAAAGAGCTGCATGCGGATCATAATCATTGTCTCCTTTTTTACCATCCATTAACATTAAGTAGAATCCTGCTTTGGTTGGGTTGGGTATAGAGGTACCTTTGCTTTTAACACTTGCTATATGTTGACTAACCATAAAATCCTCTGGCTTGCCAGCTAAAAAATTTATTACTTTTTCTCTCGTCGTTTTTGTTGCTGTTGCACTAGCTTGAGAAAAAGAGCTTGTAAGAACACTAACTGCAAATTCATCACATAGATTGCCAGGCACATAACCTTTTTCTAAAAACAGAGATGCTATACTATGCACTTTATTTACCATCTCATTAAAAGATAATTTTTTAGAATCAATATTTATATCTGACTGTGTATCATACATTCCC
>CAYJIS010000138.1:0-1876 GCA_964370315.1 uncultured Treponemataceae bacterium | reverse complement strand
TTTGCATTAAACTGCGATATTGCACGCTTTGCAAAGTTTGACAGAAAGCATTATTTTTATCCAGACCTTGCAAAAGGATACCAAATTACCCAATACGACCTTCCACTTTGCTCAGGTGGTTATGTAGACTTGCCGTACCGAAGTTTAAGTGAAAACCTTCGCCCAGGTGGTCAAGATTTTACTGATAAAAACTTTGCAGGCGACAATAATGACGTAGACGGAAAGTACAAACGAGTTCGCATTGAAAGAATCCACTTAGAAGAAGACGTTGGAAAAAGTTTACACTTAGAGGGAAATCATAGTTATATAGACTTTAACCGCTCTGGAACACCCTTAATTGAAATTGTTACCAAGCCCGATATGAACTCGCCAGAAGAAGCATCTCTTTTTATGCAAACCGTACAAGAGATTCTTCGATACGTAAGTGTCACAAAGGGAAACTTAGAAGAAGGTAACATGAGGTGCGATGCTAACATTAACCTAACGATTTGGGAAGACGGCAAAGAGTATCACACCCCCATTTCTGAAATTAAAAACTTAAACTCATTTAGATCTGTAAAAGATGCGTGTAGTTACGAAGTTACAAGGCAACTCGAAGAGTTTAAAACAAATAGACAAAACTTTGTTGTTGGATACAAAAATACTATGGGGTGGGATGAAGCAAATGGCGAAACCGTTGTTCAAAGAACTAAAAATTCATTTGTTGATTATCGCTTTGTGGTAGAACCAGACATTAAGCCGTTTAGTGTTTCTGAAGAGTTTATTACTGATGCCCAAAAAGAAGTAGGTGAGCTTCCAGAAGCAAAAAGGACTCGATTTAAGGGCGAATATGGGTTGACTGATGGTGATGTTGAAATACTCACTTCTACAAGAGAGCTTTCACTTTGGTTTGAACAAGCTGCAGAAGGTTCAAAAGATGTAAAAAAAGTTGCAAACTGGATTTTAGCTGAACTTTTAGCAGTTCTAAAAGAAAAAGAAATTACTATAAATGAAGTAAGTATTACTCCAAAACATATTACAGAACTTGCAAATGCAGTTGCAGACGGTAAAATTAATGGTAAACAAGCAAAAGAAGTATTTGCAGACATGCTTGAGTCAAACGATTTACCAAGTGTTATTATCGAAAAGAAAGGTATGGCAGTTGTAAGTGACTCAAATGCTATTGCAGATTTTGTAACCCAAGTATTAAACGATAATCCTAAGGCAATCGAAGACTTTAAAAACGGTAAAACAAATGCTGTAGGCTTTTTAATGGGGCAAGTTATGAAGATTTCTAAGGGAAAGGCAGATCCTGCAAGTGCTACAAAGCTTTTAACTGAAGAACTTCAAAAACGATAGGTTAGCATGAGCATTGATTGGTATTTTAACGAAATAAAAAAACGCTACGGAAATATAAAGCGCACAAGAGGACCATACCTCTACACCGAAAAGGGAGTGCGCCTTGTAGATATGTACCTAGATGGTGCACGCTCAATTATGGGACGGGGTAATGGTAGTGGAAAATCAATGCTTATGTTAAAAAATGCCATGGCAAAAGGCTTAACGTCAAACTTTGAAAGTGGCAGAAGGCATAGAGCCGAAAAGGCAATTTTAAAAACCCTTGTAGGCTTTCAAAGTGTACGGTTTTTTTCATCTAAAGAATCCTGTGCCTATGCTATTTGTAAGGTGCTGAACATAGACTTTAGTTTTGACGACATTCATACAAATAGCATGGATTCGTGGCTTTATAAAAATGGTATTCCATTGTGGAAGCCTCTTTCTAACGATGACCTTACAGATAAAACACTTTGCTATGTTGTGCCACCTTTTTTACTATCCCAAAATGTTCATATTGTAGCAACAAAGGGTAGTCTTGAACAGTATTGTCATTCTGAGC
>CAYJIS010000137.1:0-1892 GCA_964370315.1 uncultured Treponemataceae bacterium | reverse complement strand
GGACGTCATTTTTTACGTAGGGAACAACCCCGTCAAGTACGTGGATCCTGATGGGAGAGCGTCGATATTGCTTAGAGTTATTAATGATTCTGGCGGAGTGAATTCAGTAGCTCATGATATCGGAGAGGATAAGGGTTGGAGATTTGTTCTACATTCATTAGTTGATTTCGGGGTACTGGGAGGAATGGAAATTGAGGGGTCTGTTATACACTATGTTGGATCCAAATCAGGCTTTAAGTCCAATGATAGCGGAAGTCAAACAAATAGCTATACAATACTGTATACTGGTATGAATGATGATTTGACTGCTAAAGCAGTCTCACATGTCTTATCTTTGGAAAAGTTTGGTGGTTTAGTTCCAGATAAAGATGGTAACCTAATTCACAATAATGAAAAAGCAAAGGAAAAATATACTTGGTATTGGAATAACTGTCATGCCTTTACAGGGGCTGTATTTTCTGAATATGAAAAACTGTGGAAAGAAAATTATCAGGCTGGAAATAGTGATGCTTCAAGAAATGATATAGAAAATGCATGGAATGCCCATCATCAAGAAATATCACAACGACAAAATGAAGAGGTAACTTTTGAATAATACAAAAAGACTGATTAGAAATATATTTATAGTTATTTTTAGCAATATTGGACTTATGATCTTTGCTTTTCTTGTTTTTATATATTGCTACTTGGTATTGTTTGAGGGAAGGGAATTTTTTGTTAGAGCTGAAAAGAAAGAGGAAATTGAGTGTTTTCTTACCCTTTTTTATGACGAAATGTTGGATGACTTTTCTAACACAGATACCATTGCAACTAGTTACTTAGACAAAAAAATCAATTTTAGAGTAAAGAAAAGTGCGTATACTGAAAAAGACTTTTGCACATTGTATAAAGAATTTAGAGATATTGTTGGTATGAGATTTAAAAATACAAATTATGAAATTTCATTTTCTATGACATCCTACGGCGTTGACATAAGAGATTTTTATTCAATAAAGCTAAGTGTCGAATATGAGTATGGAACTACATCAGAAAGCTTTATTTTAAAAGAAACCGAATTAGGATGGAAAATATATTTTTATGATATCTTCATATATTAAAATAATTTGGGAGGTGTAATATGATTCTTGACCAAGAACATTTGATTCAAGATATATTAATGATAATCATTGGAGTAGGTTTAATTTTTGTTTTTTTAATGCGGATTGTTACACAAATAATGGCGTTGTACTTCATTTGCATCAAAAAGAACAAATGCCTTCAAAGCCTTGGTGTAGATAGAATCCTTCTTTTTACATCAATTTTTTCACCTATTGAAAATTTAAAAAATATGAAGTTTTCTGAAGATTACAACAATATTGAAGGGTTTGTAAAACTATTGACTTTTTTCAGAATATATTCAATTTGTGCAACTTTTCTATTTTTTTGCTTTACTGCTATGTATGTTTTGAGAGCTTCCCTGATATAGTATAAATTTTATTGAGGAGGAAAATATGGGTCTTTATGTGTTAATTCCAGGGATAGTTTCTTTAGTTATGGTTTTATTAAAAAAAGCTAAGAAGCCAAAAGAAACCTTGATTGTTGGAATATTATTTACTCTAGCAGGTATTGTGATGTTGTTTTTATAGAAAGTTTTGAAGTCCATTAGGCTCTTATCATGCACGCACGTCACTTCAAAGCTACGTAACAGCGTCAAGCTATTGTAGGGGCGCCGTAGGTGCAGTTCAGCCTTTGCAGTACTACAAGGCTTGAATGGAGCCAATAGGCTGAAAATAATGGGAATTGTAATTTCTGTAATTGCGATATTTTTAATCTACCGAGTTTTTTGCTTTTGCAGGAGAAGAGATCTTGTTTGTAAATGTTTTTGTGCTAGAATAAATTATTAGGGAAGGATT
>CAYJIS010000136.1:0-1893 GCA_964370315.1 uncultured Treponemataceae bacterium | reverse complement strand
AACCGAGAGGCCTTTGAAGCAATACTCATAGACTCTGGATTTGAAATAGATATAAAAAAACAAAAGGACGTATTGCAATGGGAGCATAAAGGGGTTTTACTTGAGCTTTGCACTATTTGTGATCTTGGACATTTTTTAGAGCTTGAAATTGTAAGCGATACTAATGATGAAAAAACAGTAAACAATGCAACAACATTACTAAAAGACCTACTTTTACTTTGTGAAATACCGCTGGAAAAAATTGAAAATCGATACTATAGTGAATTATTACGGGAAAAAAAGGTATAATCCCATAACACTACCCAGCACTGATATACCTTGAATATATTTACTATACGTACTATAATTTAATTACGTAGAACAAATTTACATTATATAGGAGGCTCAATGTTTAACAGGAAGGAAATAAAAAAGAAAGCATGGGCACACGCAAAAGGGTATTGGAAAATCCCATTACTTCTAACTTTAGGAATTATAGTGTCTCTCGTAATAATACTTGGTTGCTTTTTTATAGTATTAGCAACAGCACCTGATGCAAATATTGTTACATCTAGCACTAACCTTGCTGCAAATTCGCATGACCCAACTTCGGTGTTTATTGGCTTTGTAATATTAATTATATATGCAATATTTATAATGTCCGTAATGATGGCATTTTGTTATTTTTTCTTTCATTTTGCCCATGACAATAAAGGTACAAACGTAAAAACATTTTTTGAAGGTCTTTCACTTTGGCATAAAGGAACTCGAGGCTTTTTATGGAGCGGTTTGTGGGTTTCATTATGGTCTATGATATTTTATATCCCAGGTATTATCAAAGCAATTGCATATTCTCAAATGTTTTTTATTTTGGCCGACAAAAAAAATATTGGTGTTTGTAAATCAATGAGAATAAGCAAAGAAATTACAAAAGGGTACAAGGCAGACCTTTTCTTTATGGCACTTAGTTTTACTGGTTGGATTTTCCTTACAATGATACCATATGCTATTGGTTCTACTATGTTTGCACTAAATCCAGAGGCAAATATAGTGCCCTTATTTGTTGGTCTTTTTTTGTATATAGTACTTATCACATTACTTATGCCGTACATGATGACATCGTATGTTTATGCCTATGACTACTTATTAGCATCAGCACTTGAGCGAAAAATAATTACACCTGTAGATCTTGGTGAAAAAACATCTATACAAGAAGAAGGAGAAAATAATGTTTGATAGAAAAACATATAAAATACTTGCCCAAGAACAACTAGATTCAAAATGGAAAGTTGCACTTTTAGTTGCATTTACAAATGTAATTATTTCTAGTCTTATTAGTTTTTTTTCTGAGCTAAGCTTAAACTCTGAACACATGGTTTATATTTCTCTTTTTTTAATACCGATATGGATGATTCTCACAGGGACATTACTCATTGCTGTATCCCACTTTTTTATCCAGCTTGTAAAAAATAAGAAAACAACAACCTATAATACCTTTTTAGAAGGTTTTGCTTTATGGGGAAAAGGCACCTTAGCTCTTCTATGGGAAGGACTTTGGATATTTCTCTGGACACTACTATTTTTTATACCAGGAATCGTAAAAGCATTTAGCTATTCACAAATGTTATTTATTTTAGCTGAAAACCCAAAAATCGGTGTTAAAAAATCTATGAAATTGAGTATAGCAATAACAAAAGGCTACAAAGGAGAACTTTTCTTTTTAGGTTTTAGCTTTATTGGTTGGTACCTCCTTGCAAGCGCTCCTAACTTTATAATTAGCTTTTTTACAACTGGCTCATTTTTTTCTGAACAAGGACTCCAAAATCCTTGGGGTGTATATCTGTCAGCTTTTTTATCTACCCTCATTCTTCCATATGTTTATACTACCTTTATTTATGCATACAGGTATTTAAA
>CAYJIS010000135.1:0-1897 GCA_964370315.1 uncultured Treponemataceae bacterium | reverse complement strand
GAAGTGCTTCCTGCGTTACATATTAATATTTTCATTTGTTATTTCTCCATTTTTTATTTTACCTTATTAAGCTACTTATACTTTGCTTGCATTGTATACTAAACTATAACATTTTATCTTGTCAAGAGTTTTTGTGTAAAGTTTCAACTATTTTTGATTTTGCGGCACACAAAAGGCTAAAATAGTTATTGGTGATTATGAATGCGTATTAGTCGGTTTTCAGTGTAGAGTACTTTCACAAATCGAATATAAAAAAAATTATTATATTGTAATCTATCTTATAATTTGTTATACTTGTTCTACACATGAAAAGTCTAAATAATAATATAAGCGAAACAATACTTAAAAATAATATCACACTCATTACAGAATCAATTGACACTGTTAAAACGGTAGCAATTGGCTTTTGGTTTTCATGTGGTTCACGCTACGAAAAAAAAGGTGAAAAAGGAGTTACACACTTTGTTGAGCACATGCTTTTTAAAGGAACAAAAAATCGTAGTGCATATGAGATCGCTTCTAGTTTTGATAGAATTGGTGGATATGTAAATGCTTTTACTGAAAGAGAACAAGTATGCTTACACTGTGTTGTTCCTGCAATGCATGCTAAAACAGCTATCACAATACTTTGTGATATGGTTGAAAACTCAGTTTTTTTACAAGAAGAAGTAGAAAGAGAGCGTAAAGTTATCGAAAGTGAAATTATTTCCTCTTTGGATGACGGAGAGGAAATGGCGTTAGATGCATCTATTCAAGTTGTATGGCCTAAAAACTCAATTTCTGATTCAATAATAGCGGCAAAAAAAGATATTAAAAAAATAAAAAGAGAATTGCTTATAAATTGGTACAAAACGTATTTTGTACATGGAAGTGTAACTGTTACGGCATCAGGTAATATAGAAAGATCTTTTTTAAGTGAAGCCTTGTGTTTGCTTTCGAGAAAAAAGGCAGTACGTTTTGATGTACAATTATTTACTAGACCAGAATGGAAGAAGGGGATTAATTGTGTTGAAGCAGATTTTCAACAAGAACAAATCTTTGCCCTTTATCCAATTAAAGTTCCGTTTACACAAAGGGAATATTATACACTGGCCATTGTTAATGCTCTAATAGGTGACACTATGAGTTCGAGGCTTTTTCAAGCTTTAAGAGAAAAAAGTGGTGAGTGTTATACAGTGTATAGTTTTGTATCAATATATTCTGATTGTGCATATTGGTGTGCATATGCCTCTACATCAAAAAAGAATGTTCTGAGTGTACTTACATCTTTACAGAATGAATTAGCTAATATTGTTATAAATGGATTTACCGATAATGAAATTCTTGCTGCAAAAGAGCACATAGTTGGTGAAGAAATAATTGCAAGCGAAGATATGGAGCAACGTATGAAATTTTTGTCTAAAAATTTTTACCTCGGTTTTAACCAATGCTCTCTTGAGGATACAATTGATAACATACGATTAGTTACAAAGGATGACATTAATTCAGTTATCGATAAAGTACTTAATAAAGAACAAGAGGCGCTTTTAGTGTATGGTCCAAGCTTGCCAGAAAGGGTAAAAAAAAGTATATAATATTATACATAAAATATTTATCCTTTGGTTTTCTTTTTTTTTGGATTTGGAACTTTTGTAATTGGCTCTAATATTCCAATCACTTGTTTTGAAAGTTCTACATTTTCAATATCTAAAATATAATGTTCTTTAGCACCCTTGTACGGGCTGCTTATTTCTGCATCTTTCATTATGCTTTGTATGGCATCAAGTTTTTTTACATATACGGTATCATCGCAAACTAATAATAATGGCTTATCATTTACATATATCATGTACTCGCCAAACATTTTTCTGTAACGTACAATACCTGTGTCATGAATTTGATCTACCACAAACTCGAT
>CAYJIS010000134.1:0-1910 GCA_964370315.1 uncultured Treponemataceae bacterium | reverse complement strand
TCCTATATAGTTATTTTTTTTCTCTTTTAAAACACATAAACCAATCTAAACAATATTGATTATCATCCTTGCTTTCCATACGGTCTTTTGCTACACCGCAAGAACCAGCTGTTGGAACAATAACATCATCCCCTGGTCTCCAGTCTGCAGGGGTTGCAACACTGTCACTGTCTGCTTTTTGGAGTGCTAAAATTATGCGTTTGATTTCATCAAAGTTTCGACCGGTACTTAAAGGATAATAAAGAATAGTTCTAATTTTTCCATTAGGGTCTACAACAAATACCGCCCTAACTGCTTGAGTATTTGATTGACTAGGCTGAATCATTCCGTATTTTTTTGAAACATCCATCCTGATATCTTCGATAAGAGGAAATTTGACTTCAATATTTTTTTTACCGTTCCATTCAAGTTCTTGAATTCTTCTAAGCCATGCAATATGTGCATAGAGTGAGTCAACAGACAAACCTACGAGTTCAGTATTTAGGGCTTTAAAATCATCTGCCATTGAGGCAAAGGTCATAAACTCAGTTGTACATACTGGTGTAAAGTCTGCAGGGTGCGAAAATAAAATCACCCACTTTCCTTTATAATCAGAAGGAAAGTTAATTTCTCCTTGTGTTGTTACCGCTGTAAAACTTGGAGCATCATCTCCAATTAACGGCATTCTGTTTACAATTGTTTCTTCCATTTTTATCTCCTATAAAATATTCCTTTTCGATTAGTATCACTTGTGATACTTTTTTCAAGTTATATAAACAACGTAATTTAAATATAAACCCATTACTTTTGCTTGTCAATTATTTTATAGTGAGAATTATTTTTTGGGTGATATTATCACCCTACAATACTTGTAATGACTAGATATGTAATATATGCAATATATACTAATAGTAAAAAACTACCTTCAAAACGATTTATGCGTCCTGGGCGAGTTTTGTTAAATGCATAGCCAAATAAAAACAGAGAAATTGTAAGCAGTCCCATAATTGATACATCACGTGTAAAAAGCACAGGCCCTACATCCATTGGTTCGATAGCGCCTGCTATACCAACAACAGCAAGAGTGTTAAAGAGATTTGACCCCAAAATATTTCCCAAGACAATTTCATGTTCACCTTTTCTGCTCGCAGCTATAGATGAAGCAAGTTCAGGAAGAGACGTTCCAATTGCAACAACGGTAAGACCGATAACCAAATCACTTACACCAAAAGCACTTGCAATAGTAACCGCCCCTGTAACAACGAGTCTTGAACTCCCAATAAGAACACCTAATCCTACAAGCAACCAAAACAGTGATGTTTTTAAAGTCATGGTTTTTTTGTTTTCTTCTTGACTTAACTGTTCACCAAGTGTATCACTCTTTTTTGTTAATCCTTGATAAATGGTCCAGCCCATAATAAATGCAAAAACAATTAAAAAAATAATCGCATCGAGGCGGCTAACGCTTCCATCATATACAAGAAATGCTGCTAAAATGGTTACGAGCGTTAAGATAGGAAGCTCAGTTTTTAATACTTTTGATTGAACCGTAATTGGTTTTATAATTGCCGTTAAACCCAGAATAAGTGCAATATTTGTTATATTAGAGCCGTATGCATTACCTAGTGCAATACCAGGGTTTCCCTCTACTGCAGAAAAAGCAGAAACAACCATCTCAGGGGCAGAGGTACCAAAACCAACAATTACCATACCAATTAAAAGCGGCGACATACCAAAATTCTTTGCAACTCCGCAAGATCCATCTACAAATTTATCTGCACTCCATACAAGAAGGATTAACCCTCCTACAAGAGACACAATTGCTAAAACCATATGTACGTACCTACCTTAGGTTAAAGTATAAAGCAATTTACGCAAAAAGACAAGGTAGAAGTGTTACATGTTCGCATCTATGAATTTGATTTAATTTC
>CAYJIS010000133.1:0-2030 GCA_964370315.1 uncultured Treponemataceae bacterium | reverse complement strand
ATAAGGACTCCTTTTTCTATAATACTTTACTAATCCTATGGTGTCAAGATATGTTCTATCATAAGTCTAAAATGATATTAATTAAAATTTCTATTTCTATGTTTACATTATAACATCATTATGTTATGCTATAATAAGGGATAAAGAGAGGATTTATGATTAAGACTCAATCAGCGTATGTTACTGTTTATGAAGTATTAAAGCACGAAATAATTGATGGCGAACTGCCAATAGGATCGGTGATACCTGCGGAACCTGATTTAGAGAAGAGATTTGCGGTTAGTAGAACAACTATTCGCCGTGCAATTGATTTATTAACACGAGAAGGCTTTGTTTTACCACAACAGGGTAAGGGTACAAAAGTATTAGACTATAAGACAAGTCAAAGTCTTAATAGAGTTACATCACTTTCGGAAACGTTAAGTCGAAAAGGGTATAGCGTAGAATCTAGAGATACTAGTATTGTTATTAAAGTAGCACCTCAGTCAATTGCCGAGGATTTAGGAATAAATAGTAATGAATTAGTTGTTTGCATGACAAGAATTACGCTTGCAGATGGAAAACCAATTGCAATTATGAAAAACTATATACCATCTATTATGGTTCCAGGTATTGAAAGCAATGTAAAAAGTATTACGTCTTTATATCAACATTTGTCAGATAGATATAAAATATATATAGAATCAGCGATAGATAAAATTTCTGCAAAGAATGCTTCTAAAGATGAGGCACGACTTCTAGATACTGCAATTGGCACAGCTTTAATTTATTTAAGGCGAGTTTGTTATTCAAAAGGTCGCCCAGCGTGTGCTGATAGAATAAGTATTTTGGGTGAAAATTATGAATTTGAAATTAATATGATGGGAAGAAATTAAAACCTATTCACATACTGTATATTAAACATATCTAAAATAACAAATAAAAAATACCTATATTTTAAAAAAATCAAAAATCGTCTAAATTTGCAAATTTTTCAACTTGACAGCTAAACATAGTGATGTTACTATCTATAAAACATAATGATGTTATTATTATTATAGAAATGGATAAATGCCTAATATGTGGCAGTACAGGAGAAAATATGGACTTAATGCAAATACCAAGAGTTGTAGATATTAGTGCTGTAAGAACTGATGTTACCATTGATGAATTAAAAGAAATTGTGGCTTTAGCAAAACAACATAGATTTGTTTGTGCATTTGCTATGCCATGTTTTACAAAGTTTCTTGTTGAGCAATTTAAAGACGATGCAGATATAATGGTCGGAGGAGTAATTGGTTTTCCATCAGGTGCTGATAGTACATCAATAAAAGTTGCAACAGTAAAAGAAATGATTGCAGATGGTGTTGATGAGCTTGATATGGTGATAAATGTAGGGGCATTAAAATCAGGAATGTATGATCTTGTAAAACAGGATATTGAAGCAGTTGTTAAAGCTGCAAAAGGAATGCCCGTTAAAGCAATATTAGAAATCGCTTATCTAACTGATGCAGAGATTGTAAAAGGTTCACAATTGGCTGTAGAAGCTGGAGTAACATTCGTTAAGACAGGAACTGGGTGGGGAAATAAACCTACAACTGTAGATACAATAAAGCTTATCAAATCTACAATTGGTGATAAAGCTTATATCAAAGCAGCTGGGGGTGTAAGAGATCTAGATACACTCTTGGCAATGATTGATGAAGGATGCAATAGATTTGGTATTGGGATTAAATCTATTATGAATATTTTGGAAGAAATTTATAGACGAGAAGGCAAAGAGATGCCAAGCTTTGAGCTTGTCGGTTCTGCTAATGATACATATTAGTATGTACGTTTGTGGTATAAAGGTGGAAATATGAAATACATTATTGCTTATGACTTAGGTACTGGTGGAATTAAAACATCTCTCTTTGATGAAAATGGTCAATCAGTAGCTAGTGCGTTTTTAGAATGTGAAACATTTTATCCTCAAAATGACTTTCGAGAACAGCGCCCCTTAGATTGGTGGGAAATTTTAAAAGAATCAACAAAATCTATGCTCAAAAAAG
>CAYJIS010000132.1:0-2076 GCA_964370315.1 uncultured Treponemataceae bacterium | reverse complement strand
ACAACACTAATCGAACTTAAAGACATTGCGAGGCTTGCAAACATTGGGGTGAGAAGTATTCCAAAAACGGGGTACAAAACACCTGCAGCAATAGGAATACCAATGGTATTATAGCAAAATGCCCAAAAGAGGTTTTGCTTAATATTTGCAATGGTAAGGCGGCTTAAGCGAATAGCCCTTGCTGCATCTACAATATTACCTTTAACAAGAACAATATCACCAGACTCAATTGCAATATCGCTTCCGTTTCCAATTGCCCCTCCTACATCGGCTTGCACAAGGGCTGGAGCATCATTTATGCCGTCTCCAATCATCATTACTTTTTCACCAGCGCTTTGAAGTTTTTGTACCTCTCGAGCCTTGTCTTCGGGTAGAACTTCTGCAATAACAGAATCAACTCCAATTTTATGTGCTATGAACTCTGCGGTTTTTTTATTGTCTCCAGTAAGTAACACTGTTTTAAGTCCCATAGACTTAAACTTTGTTATAGCTTCAAGTGCATTTGGTTTTATGGTATCAGCAATGGAAATAAAACCAATGAGCTTTTTAGAAACACTTACAAATATAAGGCTTGCTCCTGTGCTACTTTCATCTTCAGCAAATTTTGAAAAACTACTAGCATCTATGTTGTTTTCATCCATGAGGCGTCTGCTTCCAAGTAATACTTCAGTTTTTTTACCATTTACTTCAGTGGTTGCACGAACACCCTTACCAGCAATGTTTTCAAATTCTTTAACAAGAATTGTATTATCATTTTTTTCACTTTCAAAGGCTTGTGCTAAAGGGTGGCTTGAAGAGTCTTCTATAGCTTTAGTTAGCGAAATAAGTTTTTCTTTAGTCCACTCTCCATTGTCTTGTACAAAGACGTTTTTTACAGAGGGCTTTCCTTCGGTAACAGTGCCTGTTTTGTCAAGAACTACTGCTGTAACACCTTTTGCTATTTCTAAGGCTTCGCCTGAGCGAATAAGAATTCCATTTGCAGCTCCCAAGCCAGTACCGGTCATTATGGCAGCAGGGGTTGCAAGTCCTAATGCACAAGGGCAAGCGATAACTAAAATAGAAGTAACCACTCGAATAACAAACGAAGTGTCTGCTCCTGCTATTGCCCACACAATGCCTGCAATAAGTGCAATTCCCATGGCTGTTGGAACAAAGACTCCAGAAACCTTGTCTGCAATTTTGGCAATAGGAGCCTTTTTCCCCTGTGCTTCTTCTACAAACTTTATTATCTTTGCAAGCGTTGTATCTTCTCCAATACGAGTAATTTTTACATACAATCGACCGTTTCCATTAATACTTCCGCCAATAACTGTGTCTCCAATCTTTTTTTCTATGGGCAAACTTTCGCCTGTTAGCATCGACTCATCAACTCCACCAAAACCTTTTACAACCTCGCCGTCTAAGGGGATTTGCTCACCAGGTTTTACAAGGACAACATCTGCTACTCTAATATCCGCAAGAGCTTTTTCTTCTAGTGTTTCATCTTTAGTGTCGTAGTTTCTAACAAAAAAAGCTGTGTCAGGAGTGAGAGACATAAGGGCTGTGATTGCACTCTTTGTTTTTTCTTTACTTCGGCTTTCTAAAAACTTTCCTGTCATAATAAACACAACAACAATACCTGCAGCTTCGTAGTATAGATCGTGTATTGCATGTACATTTGATGAAATACCATAGGTGAGGTAAAGGCTATAGATAAAGGCTACCGTACTGCCCATTGCAACGAGTGAATCCATGTTTGGATTTAAATGAAGCATTGCCTTAAAGCCTCTTGTATAAATTCCTCTGGCTATAAACATAATTGGTATGGTAAGCAAAAGCTGTGTAAGGGCAAAGTTAAAAGGATTCCTCATCCCATCAATTATTGAAGGTAAGGGAAGGTTCATCATGTGCCCCATGGCCACATACATTAAAAGAAGGCCAAAAATCCACGCTATAATGAGGTTTTGTTTTTCCGATGCGGAAGCTCCTTTTTCAAGTGTAGGTTTTTCAGCTTTCTTTGTCTGAGCACTTTCACACCCAAAGCCTGCTTTATGTACTTTTTCTTGAATAAGTTTATCAGTAACTATATTTTCATCA
>CAYJIS010000131.1:0-2123 GCA_964370315.1 uncultured Treponemataceae bacterium | reverse complement strand
TCTACAATTATGTTTCCAATCATATAAGAGTCTTTCCCACCTACTAATAATGGTACTGTGTATGAACCAAAAATAGGAATAAAGGTAAAAATAATGGCAGTAGTTACACCACTTTTCACATTTGGGAGAAGAACTTTTAGCATTGAAATGAATTTTGTTGCTCCTAAGTCCCTCGAGGCTTCTAAAAGTGAAAAATCAAAGCGATCAATAGCAGTAAAAATAGGCAGAATTGCATACGGTAAAAACATATACACCGATACAGTTACAACTGCTCCAGAATTATATAAAAGACTTACATGTTCTGCGGTAATTCCAAGTGAAATTAATATTGAGTTTATAACACCATCATTTCCTAGAATTGACATCCATGCAAAGATACGTATTAGAGAGTTTGTCCAAAATGGAACAATAATAAGGATTAAAAATATTGTCTGATGCTTGCTTTTTGCAATTGCATAGCCGCATGGCAGAGCTAATACAATAGTTATAATAGTTGATAGGGTTGATATCCATACTGTTCTTAAAAACACCATGGCATATGCAGGATTTAACATTTGCCTAAAGGCTTGTAGTGTAAAAGTATATTCTACACCACCATATAATCCTTTTGTTAAAAAACTATAGAGAACAATAATACTTAGTGGGGCGAGAAAAAAAAGTGTAAACCAACCACCCATGGGCCATGCATAAATAGGGCCCATATTTATTCTATGTTGTTTTAATGATGACTGTAGGGGTTTCATTGATCTATGTCCTCAACAATATATCCATCATCAGCATGCCATGAAATATATACCTCATCCTTCCATTCAATTTCTAAACCGTCATCAAGATAGTTTGAGTGCTGTTTAAAAACTTTTATAAGCGTTCCGTTTTCGAGTTGTACATAAAACTTGGATTGAAAGCCAGAATAAACAGGTTCTTCTACCATACCCTTAAAGATATTCAAGTTTTTTTTGGACGTAGGTTCATCATGAGAAATACGCACCTTTTCAGGCCTAACGGTAAAGCATACTCTTTGGCCAATTTCTGTTTGCTCATAGTCTGTAACGTTTATAGGTTGTCCAAGTTCTGGAATGTTTAGTGTACACATGTATTCGGGATCTTGCCCTGGAATAGGCCAAATTTTGCATTCTTCTACAGTTGCATCAAATATATTTGTTTCACCAATAAATTGTGCAACGAATTCCGTAGCTGGTTGTTCATAAATTTCAAATGGGGTACCAATTTGTAATACCTTTCCATGATTCATAACTGCAATGCGGTCAGAAACTGATAAGGCTTCTGATTGGTCGTGTGTAACATAAATAAAAGTAACACCGACTTTATCATGTAAATTGTCCAGCTCTACAAGTAAATTTGATCTAAGCTTTGCATCTAATGCAGACAAAGGTTCGTCTAGAAGTAATACGCTTGGCTCGTTTATAAGAGCCCGTGCAATTGCAACGCGCTGCTTTTGTCCGCCTGACAGCTGATTTGGCTTTTTATTCATATGTGCATCAAGTTGTACAAGGTGTAAATATTCTTTAACCTTAACTTCAATTTCTTCTTTTGATAATTTTTTAAGTTTTAGAGGAAATGCAACATTGTCAAAAACTGATAAATGTGGAAACAGTGCATAGTTTTGAAAAATTGTATTTGAAGGTCTCTTATTTGGTGGAAGAGGAATTACATCGTTATTATCAAAAAGAACTACACCTGTACCAGGAAATTCAAATCCAGCAATAATCCTTAAAAGAGTGGTTTTACCACAACCTGAAGGACCTAAAAGGGAAAAAAATTCGCCCTTATTAATTTCAATGCTCACATTATCTAGAGCACAAAAAGATCCAAAATGCTTGGATACGTTTTTAATTGATACAGTACTTCCTTTCAATTTTTTTCCATTTCCCCCATAGCATCTAATAAAAGATTGCATACATATATTAAGTTTATTGATATATAGAATGCATCAAATAAGCGGTATTGTCAAGGGCTTTGGTGTATAAATTTTTCAATTTTTCTAATAAATATTTGCCTACATTTTAGAAAAGAAGGTCGTTTTTACAAAAGGTCTGTATGCAATTAGAGGCTAGCTTTGTAGGACAATGTACTTGACAAAAAGTATAAAAAAGTGTAAATTC
>CAYJIS010000130.1:0-2126 GCA_964370315.1 uncultured Treponemataceae bacterium | reverse complement strand
GTTAGCTTGTCTGACTGGACTCCAAAAGAACTATTAAAAAAACAAAAAGATAAAATAGAGAGGTTGTACAAGTTTTTCGACCTAAAATAACTTTCACTTAAGGAGAAAAAAATGAGCATTAAAAAAAAGAAAACTGTTTCAGAAACTGTAGAAAAGATTATTAAGGTTATTGATAACACAAGCCTCAACTTTAATAAAAAGCGTTTTATAATGATACAGAATATAAAGAGCTATTATATGGATGAAGAGCTAAGCACACAAGAAATAATAGAGCGTAAAAACACCCTTTTAAACAGCAGTTCTTTAGCTAATTTATTTCTCATACCTTTTTTTGTTGGGGCGTGCTCTGCTTTGCTAACACAAGGCTTTATAAACTCTATCAAAGTTCTTAGGGTAGAGTCCACATTCATTCAAATTATTTTAAACTGTATAGTGATCGTATTTTTTTCTGGTGGTTTTTGCTTGATATGGCAGTTTTTTAATACTCTTCTTAGTATTAGAAAAAGGTACGCTCGATATGATCTACTTGACCATGAACTTGAAATTATAGACATGATTTTAGAGGCAAGGAATCTTTTAGAAAATATTGAAGATGAAAAATCTAAAAGTAACCAAGAGTAACCCTGTAGAACCAATTCTTGCTTGAAAAGTTCTATAAAACAAGCTACAATAAATAATAGAATGATTTTTTTTGTTACAAGGTCTTAGTTGTATCTGCTATACTATAGGTATGGGACGACATAGAGAAGCATTCACTCTGTACGGCAGAGAAAGTAAACGGGGTAAAAAAATATGGTATTACAGAACCTATAGCCCCGATGGGAAAAGGACAAGTGGAAAGAGTACGCATAACCAGTCAAAAACACTGGCACGCACTTTTTGTAATGGTTTATTAAAAAAAAGAATTTTGTGGCAAGGCTCTAGTAAAACGTTTTATGACTTTGCTCATGATTTTTTTGATGAAGATTCTATTTGGTTAAAAGATAGACTTTTATGTAGTGATACGGAACATCCTTCCTTATCTACTTCATACATTCGTTTATTACGTTTGCATTTAAATCGCTATATTTTGCCATTTTTTGCAGACTATCGGCTGTATGAATTAAAGCCATCTGTTACCAAACTTTTTAGAATTGAGCTACTTGAAACTGGTATTGGACCAAAAGGAGAGCAAATAAAACCGTTAGCCCCAAAGACAATAAACAACATTGTGGGCACATTAAAAATAATTACGGATAGTTTTTTAGCAGATGAGTTAATAACAATTGATCCTATAAAAACTATACGGCCATTAAAGAGGAGAGAAAACCCTAGAGACGCTTTTGAAGTGCACGAAATAAAAAATATACTTAATGGTTTAGATGGGAATCCAGCTTTTTTACCAACACTCATATGTGCGACAACAGGCATGAGAATTGGTGAAGTACTTGCGATAAGAGACGAAACAATAAAAGAGAACTATCTTGATGTAAAAGATCAATTTTACCGAGGCCAGTTCCAACCAATAAAAACAAAGGAGGCTCGAAAAATACCTTTATGTGAAGAGTTATATGCACTTGTACATAAGGGTTGTAGTTTTGTAACATACGAAAATACAAGCTACTACTTTAATAAGGGAATAAAAAAAGCAGGGCTATTAGAAGAAAAAAAGAAGAGAGGGCTTTGCATACATTCACTGCGCCACTTTTTTAACACGTATCTTCTATCAATGAACATAAGCCCTCATAAGGTGAAGGCAATACTGGGTCATTCTTCAGGTTTAGGAAGCATGCATGAGCGCTATACAAGTTGGAAGCCAGAAATGTTTCCAGAGGTGTACGAAGCACAACGAAAGTTGCTTAAATTATTGCTTTAACCTGTAGCCAATATTGTAGGCAAAATATTTTTTTTGAAGGAAAGAAACGTAAATAAATTGTTGTTGTATAACAATTTACAGATTTCTTTACTGTAGCCAAAAAAGTAGCCACTTTATAAAAAATACTATATAAAGTGGGGAAAGCAGAAGTATTTTTTACATATATAGAGGTGTAGAAACGTAGAAAAGAATTACTTTTTTATGTTCATAGATACACAGTGGGGAAACTTTAAACTACTACGGGGAACAACCCCGTCAAGTACGTGGATCC
>CAYJIS010000129.1:0-2162 GCA_964370315.1 uncultured Treponemataceae bacterium | reverse complement strand
ACTTCCACCTGTAAGTGTTAAGTTTTCACCTAAGGTAACCTCAATATTTCCTACCATATGAATAACGTGAGCACTATCCCTCGCTCTAATGGTGCCAGAATCATCACCTCCGCCAAAACCTTCAAGGGTAATCTTTAATCGATCTGATCCAATATAATTTATAGCTATAGACCTATTCAGTAAAAGATGCCCACCTTGCACCTCTCCTTTTATCTTAATGGTATAGTCATGCTCATAACGCCCAGAGTTAACTATTCTATCAATTGCTTCTTGTACAGTTAAAAATGGCTTTGTACTAGTTACACCACTATTATTATTGTTTCCGCCAAATTTGCTTGAAGCAACATAATACAAAAGAGAGCTTAGTATTACATTATTGTTGTATATTCCTAGTTCTATTCCCGCTTCATCACCTAACGAAACATCTGATTCTATTTTATCTACATCATCAGAAGTTATATTGTACCCATTACCAGAAGCATAAACACCACCTATATCACCTTTTGGTGGGGTTATCCCAATACTTACATTATCACCCGTGAGTTCGCCAATAATATACACTTTTGCATTTTCGTGCATTGCAATATTGCCATTTGTATTATCTTTTACTCTCGGGCTTCCGCTAAGGTTTAAAACCCCTCTCTCACCAACATAGACACCACCACCACTATTAGCGGCAGAGGCACTATTACCTGTAATTATAGCTCCCGTTAAGTTTACCGTTCCCAGTTCTATTAAAATGCCTGCACCATAGTCGGCACTACCGCCTTCTATAGTAAAATTATCACCAAGGGTTAAATTAACATTTGAATTATTAACATAAAAGGCTCTTTTATTACTTTGACCGATACGTCCTGATTCTGAAGAAGACTTCCCTTGTACTGTAACATTCAACCGTTTTGAAGAATCCACTATAGTCATACTGCTAGAATCAAGACCACTTGCAGAGGCCCCTTTCACATGCACCGTGTAATGAGTCTTCGAATCATTTACTTTTACAATCTCATCAATTGCTAGCTGCACGCTTTCAAACGGATTTCCAGCGCTACCTGTATCATTACTATCGTTATCCACCTGTTCCACATAATAATGACTTCTAACTACCCCAGCTGTACTAACCGTAACCGAAGGTGAAGACAAACCTCTTTCATCAACAAATGAAAGATTATACGTTGCATTACTAACAGCATTAAAAGAAGATTTAAAGTATACACTATCTCCACTCGAATGTATAAATACAAGCCCCGTTGGAGACTCTAACAAAGCCGCATTTCCGCTGTGCTCTGGTTGATTTGTCGAAAAATCATCATCGTCAAAACTAATAATACCGGCATCATTTATGCTAACCTCATGTAATGTGCCGTTTATTTTTATGCCCTTTATATCTTTATGAATTCCTTTTCGACCATCAGAGTTTGCGAGATTAAACGCAAGATACCAATTATTTGAAACATTATCATTTTTAACTGCAGCAACATATTCTGGCATAGGAGGCTCAGAGTTAACTATTAAATCATACGAAAACGAATCAAACTCTCGCTTACTTTCGTTTTCTACAATATTTATTGTTGCAGAAACATCTGCCCCGCCAGCATTGTCAAGCCTTTGTAAAAATTCTTTTGTAAGTGTTAATTCTATCAGCGACCTGTCTACTGATGATTGCACTAATGTATAGTCACTTGGAGAAGAAGGAGCAGTATCTAAATTTTCCCAGTCAATACTCAAATCCAATTCATAATTCTGAGGATTTCGTAAAACAAAACGAACAATTTTATCGCTATCTGAAGAAATATGAGTTATACCATTAACAGAGGGGTATGAATCATCTAAATTCATTACCTCTATAGCTGCAGTATTTGTGTATTTCTCCAAATAAGCAACAATATCGACCTTAAACATTTCACATGATGATAATAACAAAGTTAGTGCTACACTTAAAAATAATGCTGTTTTTTTCACTTTCACAACTCCAAAATAAAATTACAAAGCACCCACAATATTATAACATTTTTTTTTAATAAAATCCTGATTTCAGCTCTTTTTTTGTACTTTTTACTAGTGATTTTTTTTTCATAAAATGCTATATTTTTCCTTATGAACACTAAGCTATTTCAAGATCTACCAATGCCAGAAAAAGGCTCTAGAGTTATTGTCGGAATGTC
>CAYJIS010000128.1:0-2191 GCA_964370315.1 uncultured Treponemataceae bacterium | reverse complement strand
TGGGGCCCAGTTGATGAAGTTTCTACTGGTCCTGGTGGTAAAAAGTACAAGTTTTATGAATATGACCCTTCAGGATATGTAACTTCTGATGGTAAGTTCATTATGACTGAGGACTATAAAAATAATCTTGCAGCTGGAAATTATGATCCAACCTATACAGGTAAATCACCATATCTTGGAGAATTAATTATAGGTGCAGATGGTAATGTTACAACTGAAGGTGGTGGTGAAGAAAAAGGCTACGCCGTAAACGGAAGTTTATCGGTAAAAGCAAAGTATATTAAAAATATTTCTATGACAGATGCGTGGGGTGACCATGGAAATGCAGATGGCACAGACAAGCCTGAGTTTGTATTCTCATTACGCTCGAGAGCCTATGCAGGGGTAGAAGCAGGAAGTTGGGATGTGCTTTCTTCGTATGGGTCTGAAAATACAGGAATGATGCCTTCGGCTGCAAAAACTATTCAAATAGGTAAGTCATTGAGCTTAGGTGGTGTAAAAAATTACAATTTTGAAAATATTGAATCGGCACTCACTGTAGAATTAGATAGTAAATTAGTTGAAATTGACATTACAGGTAATGACTGGATAACCGATTATGAAACTCCAGTAATATTTTTATCTTATGATAGATACAGTCAAGTTTGGTATCCAATTGCTGACAACGAAACCTATCATAGGGGACCACCCGAGTATGACAAGGGCTTTAAGCTTTCGCAAGGTGAAACAAAAGAGTTCATTGTCACTTTAACTGCGTCTCATGCTGAAGAGTTGCAAATATGTTATGAGCTAACATGGAATTCTGACACCGAGACCGAAGCGGGTAGAATATTCTCTGCAACAACAACAAACATTAGTAATGAATATGAAATGACTGGCGATAATGGTGAGTATGATATTGTTTATATTGATAAAACAGCGGCATCAGCTGCAGAAATTAAAACATTAGAGTTTGAAATTGAACTTGACAATTTAGATCCTGATGATGCAGCAATACGAGTAGATTATAATAAGAGTGAAGAAGTTGGTGGGTTTATTAGCGATGTTAGTTTTGATGACGGGTATGCAACTGGTATTCTTCGTGAAACAAATCCTAGGGTTAGATTTAAAGTTAAGCTAGCTTCAAATAGTGCAAATACTCAAAAAGGTACGGTAACATTAAATTTTAGTGATGTTAATAGTAATAGTCCGTATGATTTTTCATCTTCTCCACAAGAGATTACTTTTAATATAACAAGGGAAGATTATACTGAAGTAAGGTCTGCAGAATTAGTTATGAGCAATTTCCAACTCAAAAACTTATCTGTTATGGATGTGGGTGGCGAAGGAAAAGCTGGTGGTTACGACCAACCTGAGTTTTTATATAATATTAAAACAAAATTAAATAATGAAGCATTAGTTACTATATCTGATCAAACATCATCTCAGGTAATACAAACGTCAAATTCACATACAATTGCAGGTTCGAAGTCTTATGTCATAGCAGACCCAAGAGAAGGTGAGAAAAAGGCATACCTATCAGTTTATATTATTGAAACAGATTCGCTTGCAGGTAATGCAAATGATGTCATTATTCAACATGAAAAACCTTTGTTAGAGTTTACCTATGCACAGTTTTCGGATTCTTGGGATTATACAGGTTCGCCTACCTACTACTTTACGGATGGATCTGACATGCAATGGCAAGTAAAAAAAATTGACATGGAAGAATTAGAACGAGGTGAAACAGTTCGAGTTACTGTGTCTCTTTCAAGCTATATTCACGATGTAATTTGGGTTGCAGAGGGTGGATTTTTAGAGTGGATTACAGGAGTTATTGATGGCCCAACTACTGCTGGCTGGGGTGATATGGAACTTTCATTTGATCTTACGTGGAGGAGTTTATAATGAAAAAAAGACTATTCTTTTTATTTATAAGTATGATTGCTATTTTGTTTGTAGCCTGTGAAAATGGAGTGTACTTTGGCCCATCAGAAAATACTGTAATTGAAGATGAAACGGATGACGGTTCCGACCAAACTATTACCGACGGTGATGGTGAAGAAGACGATGGTAAAGAGGAAGAAAATCTTGAAGATGTTGTACATACTGGAACACAACGTTTTACTTATAATTTTACTAAATCTGCTTCTTCAAATCCTTCCAATATGAAGTTTTCAGGCCCAAGTAGCGGGTATATACAACTTGCTGA
>CAYJIS010000127.1:0-2193 GCA_964370315.1 uncultured Treponemataceae bacterium | reverse complement strand
GGAAGCTTTTCACTCATTAACAAAGCTTGGGCAGGCTCGATATTTGCTTCTCGTAGTGCTGCAATCGACTGACTTGTTGAGTCAGAGTTTAAGCTTAAAAAACCAGCACCATGGGCAGCTACGCCCTTTGTCATAATGGACATACTTAAGTTTTTGTCTTTTTGCAGATTCCTCATATACAATGAAGCTTCTTCTGAAGGTAAAACTGTTACAGCCACAGCAGGTATTCCATTTGCGATAAATCCAGCATTATCGCTATACGGGACTGGAATAGTAATCCACTTCCCTTGAGACGCTTCTCTTGCAAACGAACACGTTTTTTCAAAGAGTGCATCAAATTTTTTGATAAAAGAACTAGGAGCCTTGCTTGAACGGCCGGCATTTGAAACAGCTAGCACATCTCCCCTTCCACAACCATCCAAAACAAACACATCATCATTTGCCAAATGCATTTTCTTAAAAAGTGTTGCAAGAGCAAAAGAACCTTGTGTTTGAGCGCTTGCAAGTTCTTCTCCATCGGTTAAAAAAACTCGTACATTATAGGCATTTGCCCTACTTAGGTTTTTGTGTTCTAGCAATCGAGAAACCCACTGAATTACTTGAAATACTGCAGCAGAGTTATCATTAGCACCAGGCGTAATATATTCACCATTTCTTCCAAGTGCTCTATCATAATGAGCAATAACTGTCTTCATCTTAAACATTGGATTATAAGTATATTGAGGAAATTGTATGTATATATGATTGCAGTTTTCAAGCGACAATACTGTATGAGGGATATTTTTTTGCTTTAAATACTCTTTTAAAAAAGTACATCTATCACAATTTGGATCTATAAAGTTTTCAAATTCTTGTGGCAAAAAGTTCATACTTTTATTGTCGGCATTTTTTTTGATTTGTATATAGAAGAAAGTTTGTAAGACAAAAAAAACGAGTCTTCTAAGTGAAAACTCGTTTTTCTAATTTGATTAATTAATAATCACGTCTTGGTGGTCGTGAGTTTCTTGGGCGATCTTCAGCCACATTTACTCTAATTTTTCGTCCATCAAGTTCAGAACCATCAAGGGCTTCTATTGCAGACTCTGCACTATTTTGTTCTTCCATTTCTACAAAACCAAAACCTTTTGACCGTTGTGTTTCTCGGTCCCTGATTACAATCGCTGATACAACTTCTCCATATTGAGAAAAAGATGTAGTCAATGTTTCTTCGCTCGTTGCGTAGGCTAAATTGCCAACATAAATTTTCTGAGCCATTTTCTGCTTACCTCTCCTAAAAGAACTATAAATCTCATTTCGTTCATGAAATCGAAATTTATAAATAAAATACAACGTTACTAGTTTAGCATATAATCGGAAAGATACATCGGAAGGCAGTTTATAACCTAATCTGGACATTAATGACTCTAGATTCTTCAGAAGAATATTCAGATGAAATATACAATAAGAACGTTTCTAGTATCAGTATGGGGGCATTTATATAATTTGTCAAGCGTTTTTTGGTGATATTACCAAAATAATAAGAACATTTTACACTTTTGTAAATATTTTTATCAAATTTTGCCAATTTTTTACTTTTGATTCATTATTTGTAGTAAAAAAAACACAATATATAAAAGGCCCGCGATAGCGAACCTTTTATATATGATACACATTTTGCGTTGCCGTTATATTTTAGTTAATTACCTTTGGTGTTAACCTAAAATCAATTTCATACGGGAAGTCAAGTTTTTGTTCAAACTCTTCTATTAATTCTGTTGTAAACGGAACACCCTTTTCTTCAGATTCTTTAAGCGCTAAGTACTCGTAATAATGATCAGTTAATCCAAGCTCTCCTTCTCGTAAAATAGAAAATTCTTTTTTATAAATTGCATCAACAAAATCAAGCTTTTTTAGATTAATTGCAGCCTGTAACATAAGAAGCAAAATCCTATCTCCATTTTGAATACGAGCGTCTAACGAAGAATAAAAATCCCAAGTTTTTTGATATTCTTGAGCCTTTGTAAGAGCAGCAATATATTCTTCTGCATACTCTCTATTTACATCTTTACCTAAAAGTGTAATAGCCTTGTCAAAGTATTCAACTGCTTTTTTTTCATCGCGGCCCTTTGTTACAATATATAAGTTTCGATACGCCAATGGATTTTCTTTTAATGATAGAGATTTCTTAAAACAATCTTCTGCCATTTCATCATG
>CAYJIS010000126.1:0-2232 GCA_964370315.1 uncultured Treponemataceae bacterium | reverse complement strand
TACAATTAAAGCTTGCTGTTTTACAAGGTAATGTAAAAGATAAAGATGTTGTACTCATTGATGATTCTATTGTGCGGGGCACAACAAGTAAAATAATTATTAAAATGCTTAGAAAGGCTGGGGCTAAATCAATACATTTGCGTGTTTCAAGTCCTCCTGTAATGCATTCTTGCTACTTCGGAATTGATACCCCAGATACGGCACACCTTATTGGAGCTAATCACAGTATTGAGGAAATGAACGAAATTTTAGGAACAGATTCTCTAAAATTTATCACCATTGAAGAGCTAGCAGAAGCAATTGGCACTGACAAAATTTGTAGAGCCTGTTTTGATGGAAAGTACCCAATAGAAGTTCCAAAAAATGGGAAGAAGTTGGTTTTTGAAGAGCGATAATAATTTATAATGTATAATTAATAATTGTGCGGGTAGAGCAGGCGAGTGTTAAACACTAAGGAGGAAATAACAAAATGAAGAATACATTAACATATAAAGATGCGGGGGTTGATACCCATGAAGGGCAGCGTGCTGTAGAACTTATGAAAGAGCATGTTAAAAAAACATTTTCTGAAAATGTTTTAACAGGGCTTGGCTCTTTTGGGGGGCTTTTTAGTCTTGGTAAGCTTGATATGGAAGAAGCTGTTTTGGTTTCAGGAACAGACGGGGTTGGAACAAAGCTAAAAATTGCCTTTATGATGGATAAACACGACACTGTTGGACAAGACCTTGTTGCAATGTGTGTTAACGATATTCTTTGCCAAGGAGCCCGTCCACTTTTCTTTTTAGATTACTTTGCCACAGGTAAACTCAAGGCAGAAAAAGTTGCAACCGTTGTTGGCTCAATTGCTAATGCTTGTTTTGAAACAGGGACAGCACTGATTGGCGGGGAAACGGCGGAAATGCCTGACTTTTATGATGAAGGTGAGTACGACCTTGCGGGCTTTTGTGTTGGTATCGTAGACAGAAAAAATATTATTGATGGCAGCAAAGTATCTGTTGGAGATAAAATTATTGGAATCCCATCAAGTGGGATTCATTCAAACGGTTATTCTTTAGCTCGGAAAGTATTTTTTGATACCATGAAATGTACGGTTGATTCAAAAGTAGATGGCTTAGAAAAAACAGTTGGAGAAGCCCTTTTAACGCCAACTAAACTCTACGTAAAGCCAGTTCTTGATGTTCTTGAAAATGTAAAAGTAAACGGAATGGTGCATGTTACAGGCGGTGGATTTTTTGAAAATATTCCGCGCGTTTTAAGTGATAACCAAAATGCAAAAATTTATATTAATGACATTGAAACACCGAGTGTTTTTAACGTAATGCAAAAAGCTGCAAACATTGAGCGAGATGAAATGTACTCTGCCTTTAATATGGGAATTGGATTTATGCTCATGGTAAAAGAGTGTGACGTAGAAAAAACCTTGTCTATTTTAGAAAAACACGGTGAAAAAGCAAAAGTAATTGGCGAAATAATTTCGGGCGAAAAAGGCGTAACACTATGCGAATAGCTGTTCTTGTTTCGGGTGGGGGAAGTAATTTACAATCCCTCATCGATGCAAAAAGTGATTGCTACTCAATTGAACTTGTTATTTCTGACAGGGAAGGCGCTTTTGGTTTAGAGCGCGCAAAAAGTGCAGACATCGATGCTTTTTGGGTCGGCAAAAAAAACTTTGCAGATGAAAAAAACACAGAAATTTTGCGTTTATTAAAAGAATACAAAATAGACTTCATTGTTTTAGCAGGCTATTTATCGATAATTCCTGAAACCATTGTAAAAAACTTTGAGCATAGAATTATAAATATTCACCCTTCTCTTATTCCTTCTTTTTGTGGCATGGGTTATTATGGTGAAAAAGTTCACGAGGCTGTCTACAATTCTGGTGTAAAGCTTACAGGCGCTACCGTGCACTTTGTAAATGCAGGGGTGGATACCGGCGAAATTATTTTACAAGAAAGTGTATCCCTTACAGATGAAACTCCAAAGGAAATTGCTGCAAAAGTACTACAAATTGAACACAAGATTTTACCAAAAGCGGTTAATTTAGTTTGTTCTGGAAAAGTAAAGGTAGAAAACGGAAGAACAACTCTAATTAACAATTAATATGTATGTAAAAATATAGAAAATTCCGTGCGATATGCATATTTTTATTGACAGTGTCAATATTTTGAATTACAATGTTAATAAGAGGTATTCAATGGCTCAAACAAATATTAATATCAGAATAGATGAAGA
>CAYJIS010000125.1:0-2268 GCA_964370315.1 uncultured Treponemataceae bacterium | reverse complement strand
CGTTTTTATCTGCTCCAGAAAGAGAGTCACCAACGGCATTTAAAATCATGGTTTGACACGATGAAAAGAGAAACACCAATAAAAAAATTGAAAATAAATACACTGCTTTTTTCATGCTTACATTATACTCATGAACTGGGGTGTGTCAACACAGGGGTAATGTATAATGGCTAAAAAAAATTACATAGCGGTTGCGTATACCACGTAGCATGTCATATCGAGTCCTTCGATTTCACTCATGATAAACTCCGTCGAGCCCTATTGGTGGTGTAAAAAATCTTTATTTTTGCGTATACACCGGATTGGTCATGGGTTATCCACAGATTTTTATTTAATTCCTAATTCGTAATTACAAAGAAATCCCATAAATCCTTTAATCTGTGGTTCCTTTCCCTTCTTCATTATACTCACCACAAAAACAAAAAAAGCAGTGGGTTTCGCAAAAAACTTTGCCCCCCCCACTGCTTTAATTGTAATTTAAATTAATGATTAATCTGAATGTCTAATTCAGATTCTGTTTTCATAATTCCGAATTAATTTGCATTTCGGGCCACACGGAAACCCACGCGCATGGACCGAGTGTTAAGCGTGTTGCTGTAGCGCATGGTTACGCGCGCAAGAGACGAATTGTCGTCCCAGCTACCGCCACGAAGCCTATGGCCCGACCCAGAGTCCACTCCATAACACCATTCCCACACGTTTCCACTCATGTCATATAAGCCTAGAGCATTGTCGTTTCCGCTCTTTGCTATATCGAGTGTATCACTTCCCGCTGTTCCTACTATATGTGTTGTATTTTCTGAATTTTTATAATACCACGCATACTCTCTTAAATCTTTTGTAGGGTCATTATCGTCTATGTCATCTGCTTCATTAGTATTACCGTCATTATCCAAATCATTGGGGTCTAAAACATCTGTTTCTATGTTAACTCCTGCATGGCTGTTTCTTTCTCCATTTTTTTCCCAGCCGGCCGCATACTCCCATTCCTTCTCTGTTGGTAAGCGATAACCGTTTTTTGTTACATCTACGCCTACTGTCCATGTGTCTTGGTTTGTTTCGTTTCCTTTCGTTATCGTATATACGACATCGTCTTCAGTTAATTCAGCTCTCGTTAATGCATTACAAAATTCTACTGCATCATACCAACTTATATAATACGCAGGTTTGTCATCTCCAAGTCCGTATTGGTAAGAGGGAACCTTGTAAACACCGGTATCCTTGTAAGTTTCTTCATCTTTTCCTGGCCACTCTGTCATTACCGCTACCCACTGGGCTTGTGTTACTTCTGTTTCTGCCAACGTAAATGCCTGTACCGTTGTGTCTTCGCTTCCTTGGTAGTCGTATGTTCCTTGCGGTATGTCTACCATTACTATCTGTCGTGCAGGTACAGGTGTCTCACTACCATCATTTGGCTGTGGACAGCCTACTAATACTAAGCCGAGCACTACGGCTAGGCTTACCAATAAAAATACTTTTTTCATTTTTTTGCTCCTTTTCTTTTAAAATGAAATTGTGATTTAAATATAAAAAACCTCAAAATATGCACCCTTTGGGCGCATTTTTTGAGGTTTTAATATCAGAGATATATGTTGTGTTATGTATGCAAAGGTGTAACGAATAGAATAGAATAGAATTCTCGTGTGTGTTGTCTATTCTGTTATTTTTGTTTTCTACCTGTTGTAAGTATAGCATGTTTTGCACTGCTCCGTCCACTATTTGTTTTAGTTTTAGAACAATTATATCAAAGTGAATTTGGTTTGTAAATGTGCCAAACGGCACATATGACTTGGGTATTTTTGGGTAAGTGTTGTTTTTTGAGGGGTTTTATAGTGGTGTAGATAGTGGGAGTTTTTCACGGTTGGGAGGTATGGGGTGAAAATAAGTATAACAGTGAAATTATCCCGTAGTGTCCGCCTAACTCGTCGGACACAACTGAAACACGTGTACAATTCCAATTTACGCAATACGCCAGGGATTGTAGGGCGCCGTAGGCGTTCGCGCTTGTAGGGACATGGCTTGCCATGTCCGCACCATGACCATCAAAACAGCGCGAATGAAGCGTTAGCGGAACCCCGAAAAGCCCGACCCATACGTAGGGCTTGTGTCAACATGACCCTACGTATGGGTGGCGCCCAAGATAATATCTTCAAAATAAAAAAAGCTCGGAAGATTATACATCAACCGAGCTTTCATTAATAACTATACATTATTAATTATTCATTAATTTGCATATGTTGCGATGAATACACCAGCTGCAATTGCAGT
>CAYJIS010000124.1:0-2279 GCA_964370315.1 uncultured Treponemataceae bacterium | reverse complement strand
TGGACATAGTTATGCAAAGTGGAAAAGCCTCTGCTTCATATATTCAGCGAAGGTTGAAAATTGGATATAACCGTGCGGCACGCTTGGTAGAAGACATGGAAGCGCGTGGCATTGTAGGGCCAGCAAATGGATCTAAACCTCGAGAAGTATTGCATGTAGTGTAGGTAAGTATTCGATGTAGTACCAAATATTATAAGGGCGTTCCCCCGTCGGCGGCAATACATAGGCTGCCACCTATGGGGTCAGGCTTTGCGGGGTTCCGCTATCGCTTCATTCGCATTTGTAACGGAGCAACGAGAGCGACAAATGCGAACGCCTACGGCGCCCCTTCAATCCTTAACGCAATTACGTAGCGGTGGAGTTTTGACACGGAATGAAACGAACACCCTTTACTTTCAGCTCGGTAAATATATTCTTAGTGTACAGTGCTATTGTCTTGCTTTTTCTAAATTTATTTCATATTCATTTAGATATTGGTTTTTCAGATTTTCATCTGTTTCTCTATCTGCAAGTAACTCATATATATCTGCTCTATGCTCATATAATGATGGAGTATTTGGGTTTAGTTCTATTAGTGTGGTAAGATCTGATAACGCATCGAAGTATGAGTCATTGTCAATATATATAATCACTCTATAATAATATAAATCACTATCTGTTGCATCAATTGCCAGGGCAGATGAAAAACTTTCTAGTGCCTCATCATAATTTTCTAAATTATACTGTGCGACACCGGAATTTTTATGAAATTCAAACAAATCTTCATTAGTAAATACATTATTTGTTGTTTCAGCTGAAAATAATTTTTCAAACTGTTTGTAATCATTCAAAGCTAACGTGTATTCTTTTGTGTGTATATGGCAGGTTGCTCTGTTAAAGTAGTAATGTGCTTCCTTATTCCTAATTATTGCTTTTGTAAACATTTCTATTGCTAACTCACAATTATCTATACTATCATACGCTATACCTAGTAAGTTATACAATTCAGAATCTGATGAATCAACATTAAGTGCTTCGGTATAATTAACTATTGCAATATTATACCTTTCTTTTATCATATCAATATTACCAAGTTTAACATAACTGTCATAAGTTTCTTTTTTTCTTTTTGCAAGCTCTATTGATTCTAAAAAATCAGCATAGGCGAGGTCGTAGTTGGACATTTCAAAGTATATATTACCACGTGTATTATATAACTTTCCATTATTTGGTTCTACATTGATTGCTTTATTAATATTCTCTAAAACCGCTTTGGAATTATCACCAATCTTTGTTAGAAAAATACTTTTATTATGCAAAGCAGTTGTATTCGAAGGGTCAAACGAAAGAACTGTATTAATATCATTTAATGCATCTTCATATTGACCTAAATATGCATAAGTATAGGATCTTGTGTTCAAAGCGTCTATATTATCTGATACTATACTCAAAACTTGATTTGTATCAATTAATGCTTCATCATATAATCCCATTCGATTATATAAGGCTGAACGTGCATTTAGGGCTTCGATATGATTCGGATATAGCTCCAGTATTCTAGCATAATTTTCTAATGCAGCTTCATATTCTCCAATATCACCACGTAAATCTGCACTCCTAAGCAAATAACCTGCTTCACCTTGTGACATCGTTGAACAGCTAAAAAATAGCAGTAAAATACACGGAATTATAATTTTTTTCATTTTAAATACCACTTTTTCCTTCATTTTTTTTTGAGATGCTGTCTGAAATTGCCTTTCCAAAATCAGGTTCTTCCCTCTTTTCATTTTTGCTTTTTATTGTAAATGTAACTTCTTGGTTTGAAATGTTAATATCAATTCTTCCCTCAGTTGTTTTATTCAAATCAAAATGGAAACCAATGAAATCATCTATACCTAATTCTTCATCAAACCAGTCTTGATAAAACGATATTAAACCCTTCCAATCGTCAATATGCCCTCCCATATTTTGCCATGAGGAGAAAAATGTATCAAGAGTTGTATCAAAAGCTATTTTAAACGCAGTACTTAAATCATTCTCTCGTAACCCGTCTAAGAATGCATACACGAAATCATCAAGCAGAAAAAACTTTCCCATCGGGATCCACGTACTTGACGGGGTTATTCCCTACGTAAAAAATGACGTCCTGTCATTTTTTACTACCGAGTTTTTAAGCGTTGCTTAAAAACATCGCATATCTTTCAGTGTGGCGACGTCCGTGTCGCGACTTTCCAAGCCATCACAGAATCCTTCCCTAATAATTTATTCTAGCACAAAAACATTTACAAACAAGATCTCTT
>CAYJIS010000123.1:0-2289 GCA_964370315.1 uncultured Treponemataceae bacterium | reverse complement strand
ACAGAACACATAGCTGTCTCCATCCCAAGATTCTTGAGATTTAATGCCATACCTCGGCCAACGCCTCCTGGCACAAGTTCTACAACCCCATCCCTATATGCTTCTGTTCCGTCATCTTCATAACTAAAAGCTTTTATATCAACTGATACATTTCCTACACTTAAAACTTTATTAACCATGGTGTAATTTTATAATGATAAAAGAGTATTGTCAATTGGGAAAAAATTTTTTGTGTGTACCACCAAGGCTGATTGTTTTATATCCGCAAGAATTACACCGATGCCTCAGATTTTTATTTTTGCAGAATTGAGGATGTATAAAAAAACAGTGGTATGCTCAAAACTTTGAATTTTCGTGCCGAAGTGTCCGTCAGATCAGGCGGCACTACGGGAACTTTTGCTAAATGGTGTTGTTTTCAGATGTGAAAACAACACCATTTAATTGTCCATTTTTAATTGCCTACAGATCGAGCCACCCGGAAGCCAACATATATGACCCGAGTAGTAGGTTCGGCGAGGTTACGGGAGGCTACACGTACAAACTGATCGTTATGGGCATAACCACCACCTCGAAGAATACGTCTCGAGCCAAATACTAGCCCAGTAGGGTTTGTTTTTGCACTTGCGTTATAATTATGATACCAATCCCAACACCATTCGTACACGTTTCCACTCATATCATACAATCCAAGCCCATTTGCTCTACCTGTTGTTCCGACAATATATGTTTTACCATTTGCATTATTATTATACCATGCAAAGTCGCCTAAGTTACCTTTATCATCAGTTCCTGCATAAATGGTACGGTCGTCTTTTCCGCCGCCTGCTGCATACTCCCATTCTGCCTCAGTTGGTAAGCGGTAGCCGTCTGCTCCTTCGTTTATCGTCACCGTCCATTTAAGGCTATCCGATGAAGCCGTATTATTATGGTCTTTGTTTGTTTTGTCTATTTTATAATAGGCTGATAAATCTTCGTTGGCACTCAACTTATTACAAAACTCTATGGCATCATACCAACTTACCATTTCAACAGGAAGATTCAGATCCGTCTTATTGTAGCTAGGATTACTTTCCATCATCGCCAACCACTGTCCTTGCGTTACCTCGGTTTCTGCAAGGTAAAAACTTGACACTGTTACTCGACTGATAGGTCGCTCATGAATAAGCCCTACTTTAGGGTCTGCATTACCCATTGTAAATGTTCCGCCAGGTATGGCTTTCATGGTGCCAACGCCAGTCTCTACTAAATCTTCAAACACAATTACCTCAATAGTTACCGTTTGTGTGTAGTCGATATCTACGGCTGTTCCGTCTATAATGGTTGCTGTTACAACAACTTTTTGTGCAACTGTGGATGTTAGTTTACCTTCCGTTATGGTCACATTCTCAGTTGCCGTTGACCACTCAATAGCTTTATTTGTTGCTGTGGCGGGCTCTACCGTGCCAGTTAGAGTAATTGCCTCATCTACTATTCCTGCTGTTGGAACACTAGCTATACCTGTTACCGCCACAAATATAGGTGTTTCTCCGCCGTCGTTTGGTTGCGGGCAGCCAATTAATACTAAGCCGAGCACAAGGGCGAGGCTTATTAGGAATACTAATTTTTTCATTTTTTTACCTCCATATATTTAAAATGAATCAAAATATAAAAAAAACGCAAAACTTCGCCCTATCGGGTTCTTTTTCGCGGTTTTAATTTCTCAGTTATCTTTTGCATATGTATGTTTTTTTACCTATATATGGCGAATAGAATAGAAGTCTTGTGGCTCTGTCCTTTTTAATCTTACTATTTGTTCCATTCATCTACACTCTTCACTTTTTTTTATAATTCAACTTTATGTATTATATCATGCTATTTTTTTTATGTCTATGTGTTTTTGAAGCAGCTTTCTTTCAAGATGCGCCCAAAGCACTTCTTGAAATATCATAATCAATATGCTACAATTACGTATTACTTTTTCTAGGAGAGAAATATGCCCACCCCAATACAGAATTACTTACAAAGCGTTCCCCAAAACGCTCAAAATGCACAAATGATTGCCTACGTTGCAAACCTTCAACTAACCTCGGAGGTTAATCCTTTAATAGCAAAATCTATTGTTGCTGAATTAGAAGCACAACGTTCTCATTTAAAGCTTATTGCAAGTGAAAATTACTGTTCAATAAACACTCAAGTCACAATGGGAAACCTTTTAACTGATAAATATGCAGAAGGCTATCCTGATCATCGCTATTATGGTGGCTGTGATAATGTTGACGCAGTTGAAACTGCAGCCGTTGAAGAAGCAAA
>CAYJIS010000122.1:0-2300 GCA_964370315.1 uncultured Treponemataceae bacterium | reverse complement strand
GATTTTTGGGTAGAGCAAGGAAAAAGATATAAAACATTTTTCGACAGTCCACATATCAGGGAAAACTGTTGAATGGGAAAGTGGTAAAGAACATTGCACCACATGAATTATACGAGCTTTCAGTATTTGCTAAATAAGCCATTTAGCAATGTTTTGTACGAGCCGTGACGAAAGCTAGGCTCTATTTTTTTGTTTAATATTACAAACTAAAGAACTCTTTTTTACAAATTCAAAACATACATCTTTTTATATTCACATAATATCTTGACAATGTATTTTCATTGCTATATCCTTAGTTCAATAACCATCAAAGGAACAGTATGAATACGACAGAAGCAACAATAAAAAAAACAGCTGCAAAATTATTATTGCAATATGGTCTTTATGGAACATCAGTTAGTAAGATTATAAAAGAAGCAAACGTAACGAATGGTTCCTTTTACCACTTTTTTGAAAATTTAGAAAGCTTAGTTAATGCAATCTATCACGATTTTGGATATGAAAGGGTGCTAAATAGCTACGAAGCATTTTTTACAGGTAAAACCATAAAAGATTCGCTTTACAACATGTACAAAGCAGACCTTACATGGGCTCGTTCCAATATTGAAAAATTTAACTTTATACAAAAATTTACCTATACTTCCCTTGTTTCTAATGCCTTATCTACATTTGATAATCAGTATTTTAAGCCTATAGAAGCGGCTATAGAGGCAGCAATCGCAAATAATGAGCTACAGTCTATAGATACAGAAGAACATAATATGAGACTCGAAGCTGCAACCGATGTTGCAATAATGTACAGTAGTAAACACCCTGAATTAGACTTTGAAAAATACATAGAGCATTCATTTAATAGCTATTGGCGAAGCATCTCCTAACTGTAGTAAATCTTTAAAAATACATAAAAAACTCTTGACAGTAGGGGTAAACTGTGTTATCTTACTAGAGAGTTTCTCTAATAATCTTCGAAAACTTTTATATTCTATTTTTAAGGAGGTGTTTAAATCCAATCTATGGATGAACACAGTATAAGCTTAACCATAGCTTTAATAATAATGGTACTAATGTCGGCATTTTTTTCAGCGTCAGAAACAGCCTTTTCGTCGCTTAGTCGTGCACGACTTAAAACAATGGTAAAAGAGGGCAACAAAAGAGCAAAACTCGCTTTAAAACTTGCCGACAACTACGACGAACTTTTGTCTGCAATTTTAGTAGGTAACAATGTCGTAAACATTTCATCTGCAACAGTTGCTACAATTCTCTTTGTAGGCATTTTCAAAAACCACGGTGCAACAATTTCAACCGTAATAATGACAATTGTTGTTCTCATCTTTGGAGAAATCACTCCTAAAAGTATTGCAAAAGAAAATCCCGAAAAATTTGCATTAGCAGTTGCACCCATTTACAAATTTTTAAACCTTATTTTAAAACCGATAAACTTTCTTCTTTTAAAACTTAAATCAGGTGCAAAAAAAATATTAGGTACAAAACAAACAAGTCTATCAATAACAGAAGATGAACTTCTTACCATCGTAGATGAAGTTGAACAATTAAACAAAGATGAAAGTACATTAATAAAAAATGCCATCGAGTTTAATGACGTAGAAGTTATAGAAGTACTTACTCCCAGAATTGATGTATGTGCAATAAAATTGGGAAGTAGCATTGAAGATATTGCTAAGCAATTTTCACAAAGCGGTTACTCTAGGCTTCCGGTATACACAGACTCAATAGACACAATTATTGGTGTAATTACTCAAAAAGACTTTTACAGTAAAATTGTAGGCGTTCAAAACTCTATTGATTCAATAATTAAATCAATAGAAGTCATTGTATCTACAACAAAGATTTCTGACTTACTTAAACTTTTTCAAAAAACAAAAACACACTTAGCTGTAATTATTGATGAACATGGTGGAACAACAGGTATTGTTACACTAGAAGACATACTTGAGGAGCTTGTAGGTGAAATTTGGGACGAGCATGATGAAGCTATTGCACAAATTAGTCAAAACAATGATGGAAGTTTTACCGTACCCACTGAAAATGACTTAGATATTTTATTTGAACAATTTAATATTGATGTTGACACCGAAGCTACAACAATAAATGGTTGGGTAATTGAAAACTTACACAAAGTACCGGCAAACGGAGACACTTTTACATCTGGTACTCTAACCATAACGGTAACAAAGACCGAAAACCGCAGAGCAACCAAAATCAATATCGCACCTACCGTAGAGAAAAACCTCTAAACACAGTTCGTACTAATGCCTTCAATTTTTTGGGTGGCATTAGTA
>CAYJIS010000121.1:0-2304 GCA_964370315.1 uncultured Treponemataceae bacterium | reverse complement strand
CTGATTCATTTGGTAACAGAGTAGTGAGGCAGTTTGAAGTACTGTCAGAGCACTAAAATAATTTCAATAGTTAGAAATTATTCTAGTATCTACACCAGTCCTCTAAACTGTGCCCGTTTTGCAAAGGCTGCTTGATAAATATTTTCATACTGTTTAGCTGAGTCTTCCCATAAAAACTTTTTACTCATTGCTGATTTTTGCATTTTTTTAATGTGATCTGCTTTATTGTAATATGCCCACGTTGCCCAGCCGACTACATCATAAATTGCTTGCGGACTAAGCTCATCAAAAACAAAGCCTGTTCCATCTCCCGTTTCCTCATTATAGTTTTCTACGGTGTCTGCAAGCCCTCCCGTTCTTCTAACAATTGGTAAAGTCCCATACGCAAGCGAATACATTTGGTTTAGTCCACATGGCTCATATTGAGAAGGCATTAGGAAAAAATCACTTCCAGCTTCTATCCAATGGGCTAGTTCATTATTAAAGCCTACATGAACTGCAAGGTTTGGAGTTTTTCCTGCAAGCTCATTAAGTTCGTTTTCACACCATTTTTCCCCTGTGCCAAGAATAACTACCTGAATGTCCATATCTCGGCATATATTAAATAAGGAGCCGTGAGAGGGGCCACAGAGGGCACCAAAGCCCTTTTGTTCAGCAAAGCGAGAAACTATTCCAAAGAGAGGTTTACTAGGGTTAATTTCAAGCCCAAAGCGCTTTTGAAGCTCAGCTTTCATTTTCGCTTTTCCAGCCATCTTTTTATCTGAAAAATTATGAGGTATTAGCTTATCAGTCTCTGGATTCCAGTCTGCATAATCCATACCATTTAGAACACCGTATAAATCACCAGAGCGCTCGCTAAGTTCTGAACCCAATCCTTCACTCATTGTTGCTTGAATCTCATGAGCATAAGTTGGTGAAACGGTAGTTATAACGTCGCTTTGCATAATTCCACACTTTAAAAAATTTAATGTGTCCATTTTTTCTAAGCCAGAAGCAAAAAATTCTTCCCATTGTAATTGAAAGAGATGGATGTCGTCTTTTGGAAACCATCCTTGATACCCAAGATTATGAATAGTAAGTACTGAGGCTGTTTTTGTAAAGTAGCCATCTTTTTCCCATGTGTTTAAAAAGAGAGCGGCGGTAGAAGTTGGCCAATCGTGACTATGAACAACGTCTGGATACCAATCAAGCATTTTACAAAGTTGTAGTGATCCTCTTGTAAGATTTATAAATCGCTTGGCATTATCAGGGAAACTTGAGGAGCCGTTTTCGCCATAAATGCCGCTTCTTCCATATAATTCTTCATTATCTAAAAAGTACACGGGTACATCACTGTCTGGTAGTGTTGTTTCATATACTGCATTCCAGATTTCTCCAAATCCAACAGGAACACCTAATGGGTTAGGGTGCTTTTTGAGCT
The DNA here is from genome assembly GCA_964370315.1 of uncultured Treponemataceae bacterium. GTDB lineage: Bacteria > Spirochaetota > Spirochaetia > Treponematales > Treponemataceae > CAYJFX01. Next base: position 884 of record CAYJIS010000121.1, on the reverse strand, counting down.
TTTCCCTATCTATTGAATAATATCTTGGCATAACTATTCTAACATCATGACCATTTAATTGTAATTGTTTTGACAAAGCTGATACTACATCTGCTAAGCCACCTGATTTTGCAAAAGGGACTGCTTCACTTGCGCACATTAGAATTTTCATGACTATAGTATAGCATGTTTTTTTGATTTTTGCAAAGTTTTTATTTATAGCATTTTTATATGTACTATAAATTTAGCACATATTCTCTAAGAATTCTTTTTTTTTCAATCACAGAATCACTTGTAAAAACCTCTAATGTTTGTTTTAAGATATATGATATGAGACAAGATGTTTTACGTTACAATAGTATTATTTTTATACTACTGTTATAAAAAATTAAGTGTAGTCTTACCTCTTTCTAAAAAGTGTGCTATAGTGTACACATGAAAATTGTTCTGTACATAAGTCTTTTTTTAGTAGTACTCTGCATTGCTTTATTTGTAAGTCCTTTTTTAAATGTGAGTGCATATGCAAATGTTCTTGCGCTATTTTTCTTATCAGGTTCAACATTCGTTGTATGTGTAGGCTACTTTATCTGTAGGTTCATATTCATAAAACTTAAAAAAGCTAAAAAATGGAAAACTGAAAATATCATCTTGTTACTGCTGCCGATTTTTCTTATAGTGTGCATTGTAATTACCCTTTTTATGAACCTTATTAGTATGATGGTTCCGTAAGTAGATAAGTAGTTTTATTTTCCTCTAAAATTTGGTATACTTATGCTATGAAAAAAATACTTCTAGCATTATCACTATTCTTGTATGGTAGTTACAACCTAGTTTCGCAAGGGAATAATGTGCCAAGCGTAGACTTCTTAGAAATGGCAATAAAATATAATTTTAGTACAATACAT
>CAYJIS010000120.1:0-2336 GCA_964370315.1 uncultured Treponemataceae bacterium | reverse complement strand
GCAAAACATGGAATATTCCTGTAAATGCTACAAAGCCTGAACGAATAAATAAAAGCGATGATACACCTGTTACGCTCTTAGATTATCTAAAAGATGAAAAAGATGCACGGCGTAAGGGTGGGATCTATCATAAAATACAAATTGAACTTACCTATAATTCAAACAGAATTGAAGGCGGTGCTCTTACAGAAGAGCAAACGAGATACATTTACGATACAAACACTATTGGCATAGACAGTACTCCTTTAAAAGTTGACGATATAGTAGAAACGGCTAATCACTTTCGATGTATTGATATGATAATTGAAAATGTAAACTATACTTTAACTGAATCCTTTATTAAGAAATTACACTTGACGCTAAAAAATGGCACAAGCGATTCCAGAAAAGATTGGTTTAAGGTGGGTGACTATAAAAAGTTAGCCAATGAGGTTGCAGGTACAGAAACAACGCCTCCAAAAAAAGTGCCTGCTGACATGAAAACACTCTTAGCAAAATACAACTCAAGTAAAACAAAAACACTTGAAGAAATAATTGCTTTCCATCATGACTTTGAGCGAATCCATCCTTTTCAAGACGGAAACGGAAGGGTAGGGCGATTAATTATGTTTAAAGAATGCCTAAAAAATAACATTACTCCTTTTATCATTACAGAAGAGTTAAAAATGTTTTATTACCGAGGGCTTTCAAAATGGAAAGAGGAGCGAGGCTTTTTGCTTGACACCTGTTTAACCGCTCAAGATGCCTTTAAGAAGTATTTGGATTACTTTGGGATTGAGTATGTGGATTAGTCAAAAAATATTTTGGTTTTCCTCATAAAAATTTAGGTAAAATACCCATATTAAGTATTGCAATATCTAAAATCTATGTTATAATTATATGAAGGTTGAGGATGTATAATGGACGAAAAAGCAATTGAACGCATACTTAATTCTTTTCAAACCTATGGTGAGCTTGAAAGCTACAAAGGGTTTGGTAAGGGTTTTATTAATACAACATATTTAGCGGTAAGAAATCAAGGTGGAACAAAGGTTCGCTATACCCATCAGCGTATTAATAAAAATGTGTTTAAAAAACCAGATGAAGTTATGGAAAATATCCATAATGCCACTTCACATATTGCCCAAAAACTTTCAGACGCAGGTGCAAAAGATATCAGTCGCAGAACCTTGCAAGTGGTACCTACAAAAGACGGAAAACTTTTTTATCTTGACGAAGAAGGTGAGTATTGGCGTACCTATCTTTTTGTTGAAAACTCACGGACGCTCGAAGTAATGGAAAATGCAGACCTTGCCTACAAGGTTGGCCGTGCGGTAGGGCTTTTTCAAGAACAATTATCAGATTATTCAGGACCAAGACTTTTTGAAACAATTCCACGTTTTCATGATATGCAGTGGCGCTACGAACAGTTTGATGAAGCATTAAGAAATGATACAGTAGGAAGGGCGAAAAATGTTCAACCTGAAATAAATTATTTTCTAGAAAACCGCGAGAGAGGAATGCTTCTTATAGAAGGATTAAAATCTGGAAAGTTAAAAGAAGTAATCACTCATAGTGATACAAAACTCAATAATATTTTATTTGACGATGAAACAGGTGAGGCAATATGTATGATTGACCTTGACACTGTCATGCCTGGTACTCACCTTTATGATACAGGGGATTTAATTCGAACTGCAACAAATACTGGAGAAGAGGACGAAAAAGATTTATCAAAGGTACGTTTTGACTTTGAACTTTTTAAACCTCTTATTAAAGGGTTTATGGAAGTAGCAGGCCCTGTATTAAATGAGTATGAAAAAAGTCTCATACCAGAATCTGGGCGCAATTTTGCTCAAATTATGGGTCTTCGAATATTAACAGATTACATCAATGGAGATGTGTATTATCAAATAAAAAGAGAAGGTCAAAACTTAGATAGGGCTAGAACCCAAATAAAGCTCATGCAATCCATGGACGAACAATGGGGAATTATTCAAGAGTTTATGAAAACGCTTGTATAATATAAAACATTACCGTACGGTAATAAAAAAGACTGTAGCACAATGTTCTTTGTGCTAGTGGAGGATTTATGAAAAAAACACTTTCAATCGCAGGAATTGTGTGTTTAGTGGTACTCATCCTAGTGGGATGTGGTGGTGGTGGTGCATCAACTGATGGCCCAACTGTTGTCTATTGGTCAATGTGGTCAGACAGCGAACCTCAAGCTATGGTTATCAAAGAAGCAGTTGAGGCATTTGAAGCTGAAACTGGCGTAAACGTTCAAATTGAGTTTAAAGGACGAAACGGGATTCGTGAAGGTTTAGAACCAGCTCTTGAAGCAGGACAAGAAATAG
>CAYJIS010000119.1:0-2536 GCA_964370315.1 uncultured Treponemataceae bacterium | reverse complement strand
AGGACCAACGGGTTATGAGTCCGTTGCTCTAACCAACTGAGCTATAGGCCCGTAGACTTATACTTCATTACTATACCATAAACTAGCTATATACGTCAAGATGTTTTAGGTGATACTCTTTTCAGAATTGCTAAAAAGTTGATAGTATGCACGACTTTTTAGTAGTGCCAAAAATATAGTTATTATAGACAACCACCATAAAAAAGAGACTTGGATTACAAAAAAATTGTATAGCCCATGAAGTAAAACACTCACTCCAAAAGCTCTAATAAAACGTTTTTTATTTTTTAAAGCCCATATAAAATATCCTGAAAGTAAAGCACAAACTGAATGAATTACAACCGAAGTAAATAAACGTGTTACAGTATTTTCAAAACCTGTAACTAAATACATCAACGTTTCAAAACACCCCACCGAACAACCAAAGATTAAGCATACTAGTATATATATTTTTAATGACTGTATCTTTTTTGGTAAAAACGGTAACAGCAACATTTTTACGCCTTCTTCCAAAAAAGCAAACAGTAGTGTTGAAGCAAGAAAACCAAAAAAAGTAGTAAAAGAAAGAGTAATAATACTGCTAAGCTCATCAACACCAGTTCTGAAGAGTATTATTAATAACATAGCAATAAACCCAAAAAAAATTGCGCTAAGCGCATATAGTACTTTAAACTCTTTTACAAACATAAGACATAATGCTATACAAACAACAAGGGGTATAAAACACACCGCAATGGCTACAAATAAATTCATTTTATAATTTTAAACTAAAACCTGTAATTATGCAAGAAACCACTACTTAAAAACACATAATAATACGATATTCTATATATGAACAAGTGCTTTGTATTAATTGGTGTAAAACATTCTGGTAAAACAACAACAGGCATGCAAATTGCAAAAAAATTGTCTATCCCCTTTTTTGATATTGATAATATAATTGAAAGAGAAAATGGTATGAGTTGCAGAGACCTTTATAAAAGGGAAGGTCTTGAAGGCTTTCAAAGAGCCGAACTTCATGCCTGTCAATTTTTCGTTGATGCTATTAAAAACATTATGGAAGAAGGCAAGCAAAAAGGTGTCGTTGCTGTAGGTGGTGGATTTTGTGATAATAAAAAAGCGGTAGATTTATTGCGAAATATCGGTATATTTGTATATCTTGAAATCCCTAAACACATAGCTTTCAAAAGAATTCTTGATACATCTAAAACACTTGGTAGTGTTCCTGCCTTTCTTGCTACAGAAGGACTTTTAACAGAAAGTGAAATGGAAAAAAAGTTTTATACTATTTATGAAAAACGAAGCCCTTTATACGAGGAAATCGCTGATATCTCAATCCAAACAGAAAACCTAACTCCAGATGAAATATGTAATGTTATAATAAAAAATAGCTTGCCTTAGTAAAACACTAAAACAAGCTTTTAATAATTATCAGCCGCAGCCACAACCTGAGCCGCAAGAATCAGGATTACATCCTCCACCGCCACTACCGCAGCCGCATGAAGAAGAATTTAACTGTTGTAATTCTACTGGAGTTGCTTCTCTAACTGAGCAAATTTTTACGTCAAAAAACAAAGTTTGTCCAGCCAACTCATGATTTGCATCGATTGTTACCGTATCGCCTTCAATTTTTTTGACAGTAACAATTCTTGGGCCTGCTTCAAATTGCATTCCAACTTCAATAGTTGCATCTACATCAAAGTTTTCTCTAGGAACTTCAACTACCAATTCTTCGGAATACTCACCGTATCCATCCTCTGGCTTTATTTCAACCTCAAGACTGTCGCCTTCTTTTTTTCCCTCTAATTCTTTTTCAAGACCAGGAATAAGGTTGCCATTACCATGAATGTACTCTAGTGGTCCAACTTCTTTAGAAGTATCAATTACTTCTCCGTCTTTGTTTTTTAATGTGTAGTCAATTGAAACTACCATATCTTTTTTTATATTCATATTCATTTTAGAAAGCCTGTACGACTTCCGTTACCTCCGGGATTTCTTCTTTTAAAAATGCTTCTATGCCTTGTTTTAATGTCATTGTTGCCATCGGACATCCATTACAAGCTCCAGTTAAACGAACTGATACCTTTCCATCGTCACTAAGTTCAACAAATTCTAGGTCCCCTCCGTCTCTTTGAAGTTGTGGGCGAATAGACTCTAGAGCATCTTTTACTTTCTCTTCAAGTGTCATGTATTCTCCTTAATTTTACATTCTCTTTTTGCTCGCTCATCTAGTACATTAATTAAGATTGGCACCATGTTACGCACTGATCACATAACATTTTTTATACGCAAAATACGCCAAAAAAAGAATAATACGGATATGTATCCTTTTTTAATATACTACATAATTAATAAATAGGAAAGCACTATTGTGATAAAGTTGCAAAAAAAAGTCTATCTTGAAAACCAAGATAGACTTCAAAAACAAAAATCCTTACTTATTGAACACCACCAACAACAGTAATTCTTCCATCAGTTGAAGGAGCAATAGGTTGTGGTAAAGTTTCAGCATACCATACAACAATGTCGCTCATAA
>CAYJIS010000118.1:0-2576 GCA_964370315.1 uncultured Treponemataceae bacterium | reverse complement strand
TATCGCTAAAAGACCTTGGAGCAAAATATGTTGTAGCACGAGCCGACCGTGGTAGGCAAAGAAAGTTTTTAAAAAAAATTGGTGCTGATCATGTAATCAATTCAGAAAAAGACATGGCAATGAGGGTTGCTACTCGATACTCCTTTGACAACGTATTTGATTATTTTGAACTAAGCGCAGAATACGCAATTTACGAAATTTGTACACCAAAAACGTGGGTTGGTAAAACAGCACAAGAAGCTAATATTAGAGGTGAGTATAATATAAACATTATTGCTCTAAAAATTGGGGATGCCATAATTCCATTTTTGAGCCCTGATTATCGTTTTCAAGAAGGGGACCATTTAATAATTGCCAGCAGTAAGGATGCAAGTGCACGATTAAGTCAAATATAGTAAAAAGAAACCAAAAGTTGCGAAAATGATAACCAAAGTTGCTTGTGATTTTTTATACAAGGATACAAGAAGATTTTTATATCCTGTATAGCTAGCAACGGTATATGTGTTTTTAGGTATGCAATATGGATTGTGGCATTTATGGTGGATTATGTTTTTAAGCGTTCCATTATATTATTTGATTGCTAATTTTGTTTATAAGCGAAGAGAGTAAGTTGGTGAGGGTTTGTGGTAAGCAAACCCTGTGTTCTGCACGAGATAATCAGAATGTCTAAATCGTAATTAACTTCCCATCATTTTGTAAAATTTCAGTTAATGGAAGTCCCATTGGTTTTACTTCTATGCCGAGGCTCTCTAGCTTTTCTGTAACACCAAATAGGTTGGCACAAGCAATGCATGCAAGCACTTTTACACCCGCATCTTGCGCAGTTTTAATTGCTTCTTGAATGCTCTCATCTTCTGCTGCTAATTTCGCTGTAGCACCCCAAATTATTAAGTCTAATTCATCCCACCAGTTTTTTAGCATTGAATTTGTTGAATACATAAAAACCATTTTATGCGCTGTGTCGATGTTGTCGTTTGTCCAAAGGATGTTTAATTTTTTCATTTTGTACCTCCATAGTTGTATGTTTTAGTATAACATAGAAATTTGCGTTGTGGGATTTTTTTTTCTATGAGGTAAAAATTAAAGGGATAAGTATGTTTATATAACTCACTAGGTTAAAGGTTTTGCTAAAACCTTTATTTTCTTTATTAGTTCTGTGGTAGAGCTTGCTTTGTGTTCGCTCGCTGCCATCATAAGAATTTTAGCACAAGTATGCGCATCTGCAAGGGCATTATGTGCTTCGTACACTATATTAAAATACTCTGCAAGGTAGGGTAGGTTATGTTTTGGAAGATGTTTCCAAACGCGCCTTGCTACTTGCACCGTACAGATGCTTTTACGTTTTGGAACACTAAGCTCAAAGTGGTTTAAGCATCCTTTTAGAACGCCCATATCAAACCCTGCATTATGTGCAACAAACGGGCTTACTTCGTCTTTTTTAGGCTCATTATTAAGAAAAGGCACAATTTTTTCTATCCATATTTTATCAAAACAGGGTTCATTCTTAGTCATTTTAGGAGTTATTCCGTGAATATCTATAAAACGTGGCACAAAGTAATCTGTGGGTGGCTTTATAAGAGTGTAGAGTTCATCAACTACCTGCCCATTTTCGTATCGAATAAGTCCAACGGAACAGGCACTGTTTTTATCGAAATTTGCTGTTTCAAAGTCAATGGCAATAAAGTTCATCAGAACCTCTTTTTCATATAGCGCATAAGCTCACTCAGGTTATCAATTTTACGTGAAGAATTCCCAGAGCGTACATAAAAGACTTCTCCTTTGTTTTCTACGTTAACATAAACTGGCTCATCGCTTTCTTCAATTGTAATAACAGCTATTTCTTTATGGTCATTGTCATTGTTTTTTAATACATAAAAGTCACAATGTATTTGGCTTGCACAAAAATCTTGCCCAAACTCTTTATCTACGATGTTTCTAAGATGAAGTTCAAAAAAATCTGAATTTTGATTTTTGAGCGTACTATAATCATTGTCAAGGCCAAGTAACCTTCCGTCATCTTGTACCCCTATTAATAATTTTCCGCCTCTTGCATTCGAAAAAGCAGCAATAGATTTAATAATGACTTTTTCTAAGTCTTTATTAACAGCACTATTTTTATAATCCCAACGGAGACTTGATTTAAACTCTGTATTTTCATTTTCACCTTTCGAAATTATTTTTTTTATTTTTTCTTCATCTGTAATGCTAAGTTTTCCAGGCCGTCCAAAAATTATTACGATAAATAAAACAAACCCAAAAAAACTAAATATAATTATTAGAGTTATTAGAATGAGTTGTCCGTTGCCATTAATTGAATTTTCATTTATGAAAATCTCAATAGTGTATTCTGTCCCATCAAGGTCAAAATCTATGTTCGCATATCCATATCCCTCATTTCCTATATTACGTCTGAGTGGATTTTCAAGTAAATTCCTAGGTAGGGCAGGGTTTACTTGTATCGATTCATCAAAACCTTTTTCATGTACTGCAGTGTCGATTGTTTGCCACTGTGATTGATTGAGGACTGCTGTTATGCTGTTCCCTTTATCATCGCTAATAATGGAATATCCTTCAAT
>CAYJIS010000117.1:0-2605 GCA_964370315.1 uncultured Treponemataceae bacterium | reverse complement strand
ATCATCTCTACGAATCTTGAACTTTTTATCCATTATTAATACTCCTCAAGAATTCTGTTAGAGAACTTCTGGTGCGAGAGATACGATTTTCATATAATCCATATCTCGCAATTCTCTGGCTACAGGGCCAAACACACGCTTACCTTTAGGATTTGAGTTCGCATCAATGATTACGCAAGCGTTATCATCAAAACGAATGTATGTTCCGTCTGGTCTGCGGTATTCTTTTGAAATTCGCACGATTACTGCTTTTTCAATTGAACCCTTTTTAATAGTAGAAGTAGGAATTGCATCCTGAACTGCTACAACAATAACATCACCAATACTGGCATATCTGCGATGTGATCCACCGAGAACTTTAATACACTGAACAACTTTAGCACCGGAGTTGTCAGCAACATTCAACATGGTTTGCATTTGAATCATTTTCTTACCTCTCCGTTATTTTGCTCGTTCAATAATCTCGGCTAATCGCCAGCATTTGTCTCGACTTAAAGGTCGACACTCAACTATTCTTACACGATCACCAGCATTAGCTTCATTCTTTTCATCATGAGCTTTATACTTATTAATACGTGTAACGTACTTCTTATAAAGCCTGTGCAATTTTTTTGTCGAAATAGATACTACAATTGTTTTATCCATTTTATCGCTTGTTACGATACCAACAAAAGAACGCTTTGTTGCTTTTTTTTGAACCTTTTGTTCATCCACGGCTCAACTCCTACTTATCCAAGCCGGCAAGTTCTTTTTGCCGTATAAGCGTGTTCACCGTAGCTATTTCACGGCGCATTGTACGCTTTTGCAAGGGATTGTCTAAATGTCCGATTACCATTTGGAATCGAAGATCCATATACTTTCTTTTTAGCTCATTCCGTTTTGTAATGAGTTCGGAATAAGATAGTTCTTTTTCTTTTTTCTTAGCCATCTTTGTTCTCCTACTCTACAGAATTACGGAAGGCAACCTTTGTTTTCATTGGAAGCTTACTTCCAGCAAGGTGAATAGCTTGTTCAGCAATAGCTAAATCAACTCCACCAATTTCAAACAAAATTTGTCCCGGTTTAATTACGGCTGCCCAGAATTCTGGAGCGCCTTTTCCTTTACCCATACGGGTATCGGCCGGTTTTTTTGATATAGGTTTGTCTGGAAACACACGAATCCAAACTTGACCTTTACGGTTAATCTTACGGTTCAGTGCAACACGTGCAGCCTCAATATGTCGTGCAGAAAGCCAATAAGGCTCAAGCGCAACTAAGGCTATTTCTCCAAAGTGTACATTACAACCTCGAGTTGCATTTCCCTTTGGTCTACCGCGCTGTACTTTACGGTGCTTAACTCTTTTAGGGCTCAGTGCCATACGTAACTCCTTTACGCCTCTGTAGTATCAGCGGGTGTGTTTTCTGCAACAGCAGCGTCTTTTGCTTTAGCCTTAGGCTCAGCCTTTGGTTTAGCATCAGATTTAGCCTTAGAGCCAGATTTTGACTTACTATCAGGCTTAGCATATGAAGAATCATTACGATCACGTCTTTTTTTCAAAACTTGACCAGCATCTTCATTTTGCTCGCTATTGTACATCATACCATTATAAACCCACACTTTTACACCAATTTTTCCGAATGTGGTTAGAGCTTCGGAAAAACCATAATCAATATCAGCTCTCAAAGTATGTAATGGAATGCGCCCTTCTTTTGCTTCTTCGACTCGTGACATTTCTGCACCACCTAATCGACCACTAAGACGAACTTTTACACCTTGTGAACCTGCTTTTATAGCATTGCTACATGTTTGCTTAAGAACCTTGCGGAATGACCCACGGTTAACAAGCTGACGTGCAACATTTTGAGAAATTAAAGAAGCATTTACTTCTGCTCTTTTAATTTCTTTGATTTTAATTTGAACTTTTTTTGTAAAGCTCTTTTGGATTTCAGCACTAATTCTTTCGATATTAGCACCTTTCACTCCAATAATAACGCCCGGTCTTGCTGTATGAATTACAATTGTAACTCGCTGCGGGTGTCTAACAATTTCAATTTCAGCAATATCAGCATTTTTACATTCAGGAAGATTAGAAACCATTTTTCGGATTTTCAAATCTTCATGCAATAGGTCTGCATACTCTCTAGGATCTGCATACCAGCGTGACTGCCATGTTTTATTTATCCCAAGGCGTAAACCAATAGGATTAACTTTTTGACCCATACTATACTCCCGCCTTTTCAGCTACTACAACAGTAATGTGACACATTCTTTTAAGAAGCATATCTGCACGCCCCTTACCTCTCGGCCACACTCTTTTTAGTCTTGGACCTTCGTCAATTCGAATTTCCTTAACATACAACATATCTTCATCGAGCTTTTTATTTGCAAAAAGAGCATTTGCTAAAGCAGACTTCATAGTCCCCCTTAGTAATCTTGCGCCTTTTTGTGGCATATTCTCTAGAATAGCCATAGCCTCTGAACAAGATTTACTTTTGATTACATTTGCAACTGGACGAACCTTAGTTGGCGAAGCAAACAAAAATTTTGTTACTGCTACATATCCATTTTTTTCAGCCATATATCCACCTATCTACCAGACTTTTTATCTGAGCCGGCATGACCGCG
>CAYJIS010000116.1:0-2637 GCA_964370315.1 uncultured Treponemataceae bacterium | reverse complement strand
TAACTATTGATAAGTTAAAGCTTCTCGATATTTTCTTCCTTCCACACTTTAATCAGCCATACAACTATATTACTATGGCAGCACTATCTGCTGAATAAGTTTTGAGCATTATTCATCAAAAGGCTACTGTAAAAAGTAGCCTTTTTTATTTATCTATATAAAAATAAAAGGGCAACGTTAATCTGTTGCCCTTTTATTAGTCAATCAATCGATTGCTTATTTATCCATTGCGGCGTTTAAACCAGCAATACGTCCGAAAACAAGATAATCTACAATTGCGTTACCACCGATACGGTTTGAACCATGTATAACGCCAGTAATTTCACCTGCAGCATAGAGACCGTCGATAGGTTCACCATCTTTATTTAGTACGCGTGTTTCTTCATCTATTTCAACACCGCCCATCGTATGGTGAGCTCCTGGAACTCGTGGGTATGCTAGGAAAGGTCCATTCATATTTATTGGCACAGTATAACTTACACGCCCAAATTCATCTTTTGCACCAGATGCAACGTGGTCATTAAATGTTTCTATAGTTTCTTGTAATACATCAACTGGAACACCCATTTTTTCTGCAATACCCTCAAGTGTGTCATCAGCAATAAAACCTGCAATATTATTGTCAACGAAATAGGAAACAGGCTGCCCACCCATACTTAAGGTTTCATCTAATGGCTTTGGAGTTGAACCAAATATGTATGTCATTGAATCTGTTTGATCTAAAATAGCTAATGCCATTTCATCACGTCGTCCATCTTCTCTTACAAATCGCTTACCTTCTTTGTTTATAAAAACTCTTCCATCATATTCTGTTGATGCATCATTAAGAATACCAGATTGAGGGTTTGTTACATGAAGAACTTGGATTTGATCCATATTTACGAGATTTGCGCCAACTTCTTCCGCCATAAAGATACCATCACCAGTAATACTTCCAGTGTTTGTTGTCTTCAAGCTTGGACCAAGATCAGGCCATTTTTCCCCTTGTGCATATTTAACACGAAGTTCTACATTACCTGCAAAACCACCTGTAGCAAGAATAACACCTTTGTTTGCATTTAATGTAACATCTTTGTTACCTCGTACGTCCCGAGCTATAACACCCACTACTTTATCGCCTTCGGTAATTAATGATTCACCTTCAACACGCATAAGTACCGTTAATTGGTCTTCTCCATATTTATATAACATCTCTGTAAGTGTATTTAAATAGCCAGTTCCATTTGGGAAAGATCTGTCTGGATAGCGAGAGCGAGTATACATAGCACCACCACCAATAAATACTTCATCGCGGAATACCATCCCATTATCAATGAGCCATTTTTGCATCACTGGTGCACCATGACCAAGAATTTCTGCAAAGTCAATGTCACCAACTTTATCGCCGCCATTCCAAGTTTGGAGTGCATGCCAGTTTTCACTATCGAACATAGTTTTATTACTTGCAAGATATGCATCAAAGTCTGCTTGTACTGCCGCTTGTAGTTCTGCATGTTTTTGACTTACAGGAGTTTCTGCAAGTGCATCAGTGATTAGACTTTCCATTGCTAAAGATCGTTCTGGTAAAAAGTAATCTTGTAATTCAGGTACAACACTGTTCATAAAACCACCAACCAATATAGAGTTACCCCCAAAAAGATCTGTTTTTTCAATAAGGGTAACTGTCGCACCTTGTTCTAGTGCAAAAATTGCTGCTGTAATCCCTGCTCCACCACCACCGACGATAACAACGTCAGATGTATACTCATCGTTAATAGTACTTGTTCGCTCTCTTTTTGATGTTAGTGCTTTCATATCAGCACCAGCTTCTTCTAAACAAGAAGTAAATGCTGCACGAACTATAGCGCTTGTAATTGTAGCACCAGAGACTGTATCTACATCAAGAGACTGATATTGTACAATTTCAGAAGCAACACGCTCTGCTGCAATATCACCTACACCTGGAGTTTCTGCATGATCAACAACAACAGCATCCAAGATGTTGTCTTTGTCTACGGTAATCTCAACCGTAATGGGAGCATGCATACCACTTACGGTTTTGGTATACGTACCCGCTTTCATTCCACCACATGACGTAAGTACTAAAAGTACTGATACGACAAATAAAAAACTAATTTTTTTCATCTCACTCTCCTTTTCAATGAAAACTATTTTTTATATCTACAAGACCTTTTGTATTTTATAACACGAAATCTCATATGTACATACATAAGAATTACTACACGTAAAGTAATTCTTATAAAATATACTTTACTACAAAAATAATGTCAATAAGATACTTTATTTATAGATAAAATATCCTCTATTTGTTTAAATAAAATCCAATATCTAAAACTATTACTCATCAAGTGAAGTGTAAGGCTCAATACCATATGAAATACTTGTCGGCTGAAATCAGATACATATTATTTAGGTATAAAAAAAAGATGTTATCAAAACTGATAACATCTTTTATACCGGCGAAGAGACTTGAACTCTTACACCCAATGAGCAATAGATTTTGAGTCTATCGTGTCTACCATTCCACCACGCCGGCGTGTGAATAACTTCATGTATAGTAGCATATTGTAAAAAAAAAGTAAAGAGGTGAATATTTTCTTTTATCCTTTATTTTTGATACTTAAAATACACCCAAAT
>CAYJIS010000115.1:0-2656 GCA_964370315.1 uncultured Treponemataceae bacterium | reverse complement strand
GAGCGTCGGTCTCCAAAACCGAATGTTGAGGGTTCGAGTCCTTCCTGGCCTGTATCTTAAATAAAAGAGGGCTCAAATATGAAAATTGTTCAATTTTTTAAAGAATGTGGTGCTGAGTTAAAAAAAGTAACCTGGCCTACTAGGAGTGACGTACTTTCTTCAGCAAAGGTTGTATTAGTGTCTACTATAATTATTGCTGCTCTTTTGGGTTTACTCGATTTTGCATTCGCAGCGGGTTATAATTTCGTATTCTAGGAATTAACATGGCAAAAGGTTGGTATATACTTCATACCTATTCAGGTTATGAGGGTAAAATAGAAAGAACTATTCGTGCAATGCTTGAAAGCGGTGATCTTTCACCTGAGATTGTATTGGATATAAAAGTTCCAGTTGAAGATGTTGTAGAAGTTAAGGATGGTAAAAGACGTTCTGTAACTAAGAAGTTTTTGCCTGGATATATGATGCTGGAGCTTGACCTTCCTGATGTTGATTGGAAAACCACGTGTTCTGCAATTAGAAAAATTCAAGGTGTTACGGCTTTTGTTGGTACCTCAGGTAATATGCGTCCTAGGCCAATTTCAAATGATGAAGTTATTACTTTATTGCAAAAAGTTGGTGATATCAAGGGTGAAAAAGGCGCAAGGGTTAAACAATCATTTTCAGTTGGAGAGCAAGTTAAGATTATTGAAGGTCCTTTTGTTTCGTTTTCAGGTGCAATTGAAGATGTTAATACTGAAAAAGGTAAGTTAAGGGTAGTAGTAGGGATTTTTGGTCGCGCTACTCCTGTTGAAGTTGATTTAAATCAGGTAGAAAAAATATAGTATTGAAAAATACATGCCAGATTTTGGGAGGAAGGTTGGTTCGTCGAACAAAGGCCTTCCGCTAGGTGAAGGTTATTTCACCACACCAATATAAGGAGAAAAAAATGGCAAAAAAGAAGGTGACGGCAGTCATAAAGTTGCAATGCCCTGCTGGGAAGGCAACACCTGCTCCGCCAATTGGACCGGCTCTTGGTCCTCATGGTGTAAGTGCTCCTCAGTTCGTTCAACAATTTAATGATCGAACCAAGTCTATGGAGCCAGGACTTATTATCCCTGTAGTTCTTACAGTGTATCAAGATAAAACGTATACGTTTATTTTGAAAACACCTCCTGCAGCTGTCTTAATTAAAAAGGCTTTAGGTTTAGCAAAGGGTGCCGGCAATCCACTTATGGATAAGGTTGGTAAACTAACTCAATCACAGCTTGAAGACATTGCAAAGGAAAAAATGCCCGACATTAGTGCTAATGACATTGACGGTGCAAAAAAAATCATTGCCGGTACTGCTAGAAGTATGGGTGTAGAGGTGGAGCGATAATATGAAACATGGAAAAAAATATCGTGAATCACTAAAAAAGTATGATTCTTCAAGTGTTTACGAGCTAAACAAGGCTTGTGAGTTAGTAAAAGAGTTGAAGTTTGCTAAGTTTGATGAAACTGTAGAAGTTCATGTTAACTTGCGTTTAGGCAAAAGTCACACAGTTAGAGATACTTTGGTATTTCCTCATCAATTCAAAGGTGAAAAAAAGGTTTTAGTTTTCTGTAAAGAAGATAGAATTAAGGAAGCTTTGGATGCAGGCGCAGCTTATGCAGGTGCAGATGAGTATATCGACAAAGTAAAAGATGGCTGGTTGGACTTTGATGTTGCTGTTTCAACTCCTGATATGATGAAAGATGTTGGCCGTTTGGGTATGGTTCTTGGTAGACGAGGGTTAATGCCAAATCCAAAGACAGGTACAGTTACAACAGATATCGCCGGTGCTATCGGCGAGTTAAAAAAAGGTCGAGTTGAATACCGTGCTGATAAAACAGGTGTAGTACATATGGCTGTTGGTAAGGTTTCAATGGATAGTGCTCAAGTTGCTGAAAATATTACAGCCCTTATGGCTGAAATTGAACGAAAAAAACCATCTGATGCAAAAGCAGGGTATGTTCAATCTGTTTCAGTAAATTCTACGATGGGACCCGGTGTTTGGGTTGAGCATAAGGAAGGTTAGTGATGGCAATAAGAGCAAAACAACTTCAATCAGCTAAGGTAGATGCAGTTGCACAAGCCAAAGCTTTGTTTGAAGGATATAACGATTTTATTTTTGCAGATTACCGTGGTTTAACTGTAGAGCAAATTACTGCTTTGCGAAGTCAACTTAGAGGTAAGAATGCTGTATTAAAAGTTATAAAAAATAACTATGCACGTGTAGCATTCGAAGAAATGAAAGTCGATACTGTGAGTGATTATTTAAAAGGCCCTACTGCTGTTGTTTTAGCAGCAGAAGAACCAAATGAAATTGCTAAGCTTCTTTTTGATTTCAAAAAAGAAGCTCCAGTTTTAGAGGTGAAAGGTGCTCTTTTAGAAAAAGAAGTATATGATGCAGCTAAAATAGAAGCTTTCTCAAAGCTACCTGGCAAAAAGCAGCTTATTGCTATGATTGCTTCAACAATCAATGCACCAGTGCAAAAACTTGCAGCTACATTGCAGGCTTATGTGGATAAGATGCAAGCTGAAGGTGGAGCTCCTGTAGCAGAAGCAAAAGCAGAAGAGGCACCAGTAGCGGCTCAAGAAGAAGTAAAAGCTGAAGAAGCTCCAGTGCAAGCTGAAGCTGAGGTAAAAGCAGATGAT
>CAYJIS010000114.1:0-2712 GCA_964370315.1 uncultured Treponemataceae bacterium | reverse complement strand
AACATACCGACGGTAACGAGCACAACTTAGTGCAAAAACTTCGAACCAGTGATGGATTTATAAAAGAGCTTTCACTTGTTGCAGAAGAAAATGATGAAATACTTGGACACATCATTTTTACAAAAGCAAAGATAGGCGATGTAGAAGGCTTAGCACTTGCACCACTTTCTGTGTCTCCAAAGGCACAAAAAAAGGGTATAGGCACCGCCCTTATGAATAAGGGACATGAAATTGCAAAACAACTAGGCTACGATATTATCGTTGTACTAGGTAGCGAAAAATACTACCCACGAGTTGGCTACAAAAGCGCAAGCGCACTTGGTATTAGTGCCCCTTTTGATGTACCAGACGAAAACTTTATGGCACTTAGCTTAAGTGGTAAAACAGAAAAAATTAACGGTACCATTGAATACGTAAAAGAAATACTCGAAGGCTAGAGGGCTAGCATAACTGATGTTTAATAAAATCGATGTAGAACAATGGAATAGAAAAGAAAGCTTTTTACACTATTCTCATACAATTCCGTGTACGTATAGCATGACGGTTAATGTTGATATTACACACTTTTTATCCCAAATAAAAACAAGTAATACGCCATTTTTTCCGAGCATGCTTTATGCGCTTTCCTCTATTGTAAATAAGCACACAGAGTTTCGAATGGATATTGATGAGGATGGAAGCATTGGCTACTATGATTTCTTAAATCCTTGTTATGCAGTTTTTCATAAAGATACAGAGACAATAACAAATGTGTGGACTGAACAAAATAGTAGCCTTCCTGTATTCTTAGAAAACTATCATACAGATATGGCACAGTATGGGCAAAAGGCTAAAGAGTCAAAACCTCTAAACGGTAAAAATTATTTTAATGTTTCATGCATTCCTTGGACAAGTTTTACTGGATTTAACCTCAACTTGCAAAAAGGGTATGACTATTTACTTCCAATTTTTACCATGGGAAAATACTATGGCGAAAATAAAAAAACGCTACTACCCTTAGCCATTCAAGTACATCATGCAGTATGTGACGGTTTTCATCTTTCAAGATTTATTAACGAACTACAAGATTTTTTAAATGTGTTTAATATAGAGTCATAATTTTTTTCACATTAATAAATCATTCTTTTAGTCATGCCACCATCAATTACAATATTGGCGCCATTTATAAAATCATTTTCTTCGTCGGCTAAAAATATACAAGCGTTTGTTATATCGCGCGGCTTTCCTACCCTATTAGAAGGATGAATGTCATGGTCCCTCTGTTCAAGGTCTTTCCAATAGCCAACATGGATAAAACCTGGACTTATGGCATTAACGGTAATTGGCCTTCCTCTAAGGGATACACATAGTGAGTTTGTAAGAGATACAATGCCGCCTTTACTCATGCCATACAGTTCCCAGTCTTCCATATTCTGGTGCCATCTAGTAGATGCAATATTTATTATTCTTCCATAGTGTTCATCTTTATTAAGTTCAATAAATTTTTTAGCGCAAAGAAAGGCACCACGTAAATTAGTGTCTAACACTTTATTATATTCTTCGAGCGTTACATCTTGTATGTTTTTTACAAACATAGAAACGGCGCCATTGTTTATTAAAACATGTGCATTGCCGTATGTTTCTTTTATACGAGTGAATGCATTTTCAATAGAACTTGGATCTGCTAAATCTGTTTTAATATAATCAACATAAGACTCTTTTGTTTCGGCGATGTCTAATACAACTACTTTGTATCCTTTTTTAGAAAATTGTTCTGCCATATCAAAACCGAGCCCGCTTGCCCCGCCTGTAATAATACATACTTTCATGTAATCACTCCTGCATATCTAACTATAGTTATAACCGTGTGTCTATGATTTTAATTATACTCCAGTAGTAGTAAAGGCCAATTGCTTATCAAGTGCAAACGTATTTACTGACTCTAATGTATTAGTCACTTGAGCCTTATTACGCTCTCTTCTCATCATAGAAAGTATCTTCGAAATATATAACACTGAATTAAGTTCTTTTTCTGTCCACACTCTGTTATTAGTGCAATCATCAAGACCAAACACAAACTCAACCGTATCATTTTTTCGAACATAGGTTTGCACAAAAGACTTTATCCCTTGTCTATACATAGTTTCAAAGGATGCTTTTTCTGAAAATGTTTCTGCTAAGTTATTAGAGTAGAGAATACCGCCTTGCTCTGACGTAAAAAATTGTCCAAAGACATCTAAGCCTACATTTTGTAAGGTATCCATTTCTTTGCTAATACCTTCTCTTGCAAACTCATAGGTGTTATCATAAGAGATTCTGTCTGGTCTAATTTCAAATATATAACTTCGGTCTGCATTGTATTTGTCCGAAACCAATTTTAATATGGTATTAATAGATTCATCATCTCCATCATTATTGTAAAGCTCTTGAAATACGTCATCTATAAGATCTTTATCAAAATACGAACTTGCAATACGGTTTGCATTTTCGAGTTTTGTTAAATTACGCATTGTTCCGCCTTGCAAGTCATCTGAGTAAAATACATACTGATTTTTTCCCAGTAATTTTGCTTGATACAAGGCTTTATCTGCTGCTTTATACAGATCAGAGTATGAAGTGCCCATTTTAGGAAACAAGGAAACACCAATACTTCCTGAAATATCATATTCTTTATTAAGGCCTGAATATGTTTTCTTAAAAGCTACTGCAATTTTTTGTGCTCTTTCTTCAACC
>CAYJIS010000113.1:0-2724 GCA_964370315.1 uncultured Treponemataceae bacterium | reverse complement strand
CTTTTAAACACCACTCCATATAAAGATGATTATTTTTTACTGGAGCACTTTGATGGTGACTCTTTTATCGATGAAGCGTATTCTTTGTCAAACGAGCAGTTTTCTTCTCTTGTACATGGCTTTCAAGGCAAAGTAAAAAACAAAGCGGTAAAAAAAATTACCAAATATTTATGCCTTAATATCTTAAGTGTACACACAAAAAACGGCTTATATCTTTTAGCTTATAAAAAGCTCCTTTTAGATGTTAAAAACCGCTCCTTAGTTGCAGATTCCAAGCCTGTTATTTGTAAAAAATTTAAAATTGGAAATAAAAAAGAAGATAGCATTGCACGCTTTTTAGATCAAGACGATTTTTATTTACTCGATGATTTTGAATCAAATTTAGAAGTGATTAAAGATATAATAACGACAAATATTCAACACACAAAAGACAAAGTTGATGATAGGCCTTATATTCTACCTCTTTCAAGAGATATTCCCATAGATTTAACAAATGAATATGCTTTTATAAATCGAGAAATAGAAAAAGGAACTGCAGAAGATCCTATCAAAGCATTTTTTGGAGAGTTTGTAAAAATTCCAGTGCGAAGAAAAAACTACCCCATAGCTTTACTGAGTAAAAATGTCAACATCGACCAACTTGTGGCTATTCAAAATGCAATGATGTATCCTTTAACATATGTACAAGGACCACCAGGAACAGGGAAAACAACTACAATCATAAATACCGTTTTAACTGCTTTTTTTAATGAAAAAACTGTTTTATTTTCTTCATTCAATAACCATCCGATTGATAGCTTCTGTTCCTCATTAAGCAGTTATAAGTACAAAGATAAAAAAATCTATTTTCCTTTTTTTAGAATAGGCAATGTTGAAAAAATCATTGAATCATTAAACTATTGGAAAAAAATATATCTAGAAATAAAAGAAACTCCAATTTATCCGGATACATTAAAACGAAACAAAGATGCTGAAACGATACAAACTGAAAAGCTTGTAAAACTCTTAAAAAAATATGAAGACAAAATAAAGCTAAAAGAAAGAAAAGAGGCAATCGAAAAACTTCTTGAAAAGAATAATAATATGGTGTATCGCTTTACCCTAGAGGGGCACCACCTTGAAAATATAAAAAAAGATTTACAAGAAATTGGCGAAGTAAAAAATGAAGACGTACTTGCATTAATACAAACTGATTTTGAAACACTTCTAAAATATTTTTATTACACATCCATAAAACATATTAAACGATTGAAAGATGAAAAAAACAAAGATTTACTGTCAATTATCCTTGACGAAGACGATGATACAGAAGAAAGATTAAGAAAGTTTAACCTCTTTCTTTCAAACGAAGAAAATATTGAACGCTTTTTAAATATATTCCCTATTATTGCAAGCACGTGCATTTCTGCTGGAAAAATAGGAACGCCAAAAACCTATTTTGATATGAGCATTATTGATGAAGCAAGCCAATGCGATAGTGCCTTTGCACTTCTTCCAATACTTAGAGGAAAACAGTTAATGTTAGTGGGAGACCCTCAACAATTAAACCCTGTAATACTCCTAGACCCAAATGATAATGAAATACTTAAAGCTACATATAAAGTAAGAGACGAATATGATTTTATTAAAAAATCTATTTATAAGGTATATTTAGCCCTTGATTCTATAAGCACAGAAATTCTTTTAAGTCGTCATTATAGATGCGCTCCTAAAATAATTGAATTTAATAATCAAAAATACTATAACAGTAAATTAAAGATTGAAAGCATTATTGCAGAAACAGAACCTTTATATTTTAATAATATTGAAGAGAATATTTCATCTGAAAAAAATATTGCTCCCAAAGAAGCAGAGGCAATACTGGAATATGCAAGGGAAAATCCTAATCAAAACATTGGTGTCATCACACCTTTTGTAAAACAACAAAAACTCATTAGGGAGTATATAGAAAGCGAAGGCTTAAGAAATATTCACTGTGGAACAGTTCATGCCTTTCAGGGTGATGAAAAGGATGTAATTTTATTTTCGCTCGCTGTAACAAATAAAACACATGCAAAAACATATCAGTGGTTAAAAGAAAACAGAGAAATAATTAATGTGGCTACTTCTCGGGCAAAATCTAAATTAATTGTAGTGAGTAGCGATAAGGAAATAAATCGTTTACATCATGAATTACTAGCACTTTCTGCCAACAAAACAAAAAATGAAACTGATGATATTTATGAATTAAAAGAATACGTGCAAAGTAAGGGTAGTTTTAAAACAACTCCTAATACAACAAATTCACGAGCATTAGGAGCAAAACCCTTTAGTAGTGAAACAGAAGAAGATTTTCTTGAAACTCTTAATCACGCTTTAGATAACATTACCGATAGTTTTAATAAATGTAGTATTCAAAAAGAAGTTCCCATCTCTGCTGTTTTTGAAAAACTCGGACATGAGAGCGATTTCTTTTATAAAGGACGATTTGATTTTGTAGTATATAAACGAAATTATGCAAAGGAAAACTTACCTGTTTTTATCATCGAACTGGACGGAACGGAGCATTTAGAAGACCCACTAGTCATTAAACGGGATACACAAAAAAATGCTATTTGCAAAAAACACAATATCCAATTAATTCGAGTTCCAAATAGCTATGCCCGCCGATATAATTACGTAAAAGAGATTTTAGGAGAACTCTTTTCAAGAGGAAAGTAGCAATTCTTTTCATTTCGTCACAAT
>CAYJIS010000112.1:0-2756 GCA_964370315.1 uncultured Treponemataceae bacterium | reverse complement strand
AATTCTAGCACCCCTTACAAAGAAAACACAAGCGAAGTACAATAAGCTTTGTAGCACCACGCAAAACTTCACGGCTACGCAAAAGCGTTAAGGATTGAAGGGGCGCCGTAGGCGTTCGCATTTGTCGCTCTCGTTGCTCCGTTACAAATGCGAATGAAGCGATAGCGGAACCCCGCAAAGCCTGACCCCATAGGTGGCAGCCTATGTATTGCCGCCGACGGGGGAACGCCCTTATATAAAGTTTTATGCCGCTATTGAGAACAATACTCCTGTTGCATTTGATGGGGCTCCAGAAAGGGCATACGGATTTGATTGTGCCACCTGTTCTGTTTCTTGAATTTTTTTCTGGTACTCTTTTATTAGTGAGTCAAGTTGTGTGCTTTCATTTTCTATAGTGTCTGGTTTTTGGATTTTGTTCATATCTACAAGTCTATTTATGAGGGAATTTAGTATATTTATTTTATGAACACTTACACCAGATCCTGAATTATCACTGGCAACCCCACGGACGTGTTCAAACTGTGTATATCCTACCATTGAAGGGCTTACCGAAACTGATAATTTATTATTGGATGCGATTTGTGTAGATTGTGCAGAACCCGACCCGTAATGTGCATGGGCAACACCTGTCAATGTTGTTAGTGTTGATATCATTATCATCTCCCGTAAAATACAACGTTTTACTTACCAGTAAATCTCTGTATTTTAATTATCGGATTATAATAATTTTACCTTTACAAAATATGTTAATAATCGAATCGGTACCAGTCTATTAGTAGTTCTTCAATCGATTTTAGTTCATTTGAGTTGTCTGTGTTTACGGCATCTTCTAAGTACGGGTATAGTACGTTTTGTTTTATGTTATCCCAGTTTGTTGGAAGGTTGCCAGGGGTTACTAAATTTTCTCCAGTTGGTATATTTCCCCAAAGTATTGGATATAACAACGGCAGTAGTCTTTCATTTACACTTCGAATAGAAGAGAAACCTCCTGCAATTCCAAAGCTTTGTGTATATAAGTTTAGGTTTTCGTGCCAGTTTAATAACGTATTTTGATTTTCTTCATTCATAAACCATATAATAAACTGTTCTGCTGCTGCAAGGTTTTTTGAGTCTTTATATAAGCCCATAGATATCATGTTGTCATGTACAAAATACTGGTCATCTTTATGTATCCATCTATATTGAATGCCTTCAAGTTTTTCACTTGGTGTTTCAAAAAGTTGGTTGCTTGGCATATAGGCAAACAGTGAATTATTGTCTTGTACGTTTATGAGGGTAGGGTTATACAGGTATTTGAATTGGTATTCACTTTCATGACTAGTTGATGTATTTTTTTCGGTTGTCCAATTTTTAAAATAGTCAATTGATTCTATGAGTTTATCATTGTTCCATAAAAAAGAATTTACATCATTTTTGTTTTCTGCAAAGTTTACATCATAGAGTTTTGATACTTGATATAAAAAATTAACAGACCAAGAGGGAGCAAATCCCATTGATGTGTAGACTTCGTCATCAACTGTGTTAAAGTCGCCTGCAATATCGCGTATTTGATTTATACTCAGAGAATAGCTTTCTGGAATTAGTGGGCTATTTTCTTGTGAAAAGACCACTGTTGACAAGTTAAAGTTAACAGGCAGAAGATACTGTTGATTTCCGATGTTTCCGTAGTGCAGTAATGGTTGATAAAACTGTGTTTTACTTATTAATTGGTCGTCGAATAAATAGTCAATTGGTAAATAATTAGACCGAGTATCAGAGTTTTTTAGTCTTGATCCTATTATTATGTCTGGCATTGCCTCGTCTTGTGTTGGGGGAAAAGCTTGGGCTGGGTTTTCTTTATACACAATTACTGCGTTTGCATCATCTGATGATAGGTTGAACAACTCTGCATATGCAACAAATTCACTTTTATTTGTCCAAATTATTACTGGTTCTTTTGTTTGTATTGAACAACCTATTGCAAAAAGAGAAAAAATAAGTACCAAGCTTAATCCCAAAAAGACTCTTTTAAGCACCGAGCATTTCCTGTGCCACTTGATATACTTTTTCATATACCGTATCGAGCAAGTTTGTGTCTATACTTGAAAATGCTATACGTATGGTGTTTTTATCTACGGCAATTATTCCAATTCCATGTTCGTGCAAGAGTTTTTGACGTAGCTCTTCTGCATGAATGTTTTTACAACGTAAACTCATAAAATAACCAGAGTTAAAAGGAAGTGGCTCTAGGGCTGGGTGATCTTTTTTTGTGTCTAAAAAAGTGCGTACTTTTTGATATCGTTCTTCTAGTAATGTGAAAAAGGCCTGTTTTTCTTGTTTTAATTCTGGGTTTGCAAGCACTCTTTTCATAATAGATTGAGAAGGTGTTGATGCACAAGAAACAGAAGATCTAATCACTCCCATTAGTTTTTGTGTAAGTGCATCATAGTGTTCTTGAGTTAAACCTTTTCCACCAAAAGTTAAAAAGCCTGCTCTGAATCCCCAAACGTAGTCTTCTTTTGTTGGTCCATCTATTTTAACTGCAAGTACTTTTTCATGTATATCTGCTAAGAATGTGAAAAGAGATTGTTCTTCGATGTTTTCTTCATAGTTTAATCCAAAGTAGGCATCATCTGACCAAACCATTACATAACACCCTTTTTCTGCAATTGTTTTTATTGTATTGCAAATTTGCGTTACTTCTGTTTTTGTCGGTGAATACCCAGAAGGATTTTGTGGAAAGTTAAGAAGAACTTTTACAACACCTTTTTTTGATT
>CAYJIS010000111.1:0-2830 GCA_964370315.1 uncultured Treponemataceae bacterium | reverse complement strand
GATTCCGTCTGTAGCTGGAAGTGATGTTGGGTGTAATAAAATCCCACTTGATCTTGTAAGTTTCATACTATAAGTATAATGTACTCTAGTGAAAACCGCAAGGGCAAATAATATAAATATATATTGACTTTAGTATTCGTAAGGGCTTATAATGTATGAAAGAGGTACACATGTCAAATATTAAAGATATAGTTCAAACACAACGTGATTTTTTTAATACTAGGGTAACGTATGATATTCGTTTCCGTATACAGCAATTAAAAGCATTAAAAAAAACGCTACATGAACACGAAGATGAAATTTTAGCTGCATTAAAAAAAGACCTTAACAAAGCTCCTTTTGAAGCGTATGTTAGCGAACTACATTTTGTTCATGAAGAAATTAATTACATGATCAAAAACATAAAAAAACTTTCTAAACCTGAAAGAAAAAAAAGTCCATTACTAAACTTTCCATCTTCTAGTACATTATACAAAGAACCATATGGAGTAATGCTCGCTATTGCCCCTTGGAATTATCCTGTTCAGCTTTCCCTCGTTCCTGTTGTAGGAGCTATTGCAACGGGAAACTGTGCAATTCTTAAGCCTTCTAATTATTCACAACACAGTGCAAAAGTTCTTTCTAAAATGATTAAAAAAACTTTTAAGCCAAACTACATTACTACGGTAGAAGGTGACAGAACTGTTAATAAAGCCCTACTAGACCAAAAGTTTGACCACATATTTTTTACCGGAAGTCCAGAGATTGGCAAATTAGTTATGCAAAAGGCTTCTAAGCATCTTACACCTGTGACACTCGAACTCGGAGGCAAAAGTCCCTGCGTTGTAGATAAAAATGTTAACCTTGCACTTGCTGCCAAGCGTATTGCTTGGGGAAAACTATTTAATGCTGGACAAACGTGTATTGCGCCAGACTATATGCTTGTTCATACTTCAGTAAAAGATGAATTTATTGAACTTGTAAAGAAGTATATTAAGGAATTTTTTGGAGATGCACCTCATAAGAACAATGAATATCCAAAAATTATAAACAAAAAACATTTTGATAGGCTTTCGACTTTAATTTCTAAAGCTAAAAATGTATGGGGTGGCGAGGTTAATAGTAAGACAAACCAAATATCACCTGCTATATTTGATATGGTACATTGGAAAGATGAAATTATGAAAGATGAAATTTTTGGTCCTATTTTTCCAATTATACCATTTGATTCATTAGAGGATATTGTCGAAAAAATTAATGCAAGACCTAAACCCTTAGCTTTTTATATTTTTACAACTTCAAAAGAAGTTGAGAATTATGTTATAAAAAATATATCCTTTGGCGGTGGATGCATAAATGATACTCTTGTACACCTTACTAATATCAATCTTGGATTTGGTGGAGTTGGAAATAGTGGTATGGGTAGTTATCATGGAAAAAAATCATTTGATACATTTACTCATGAAAAGGGAACATTAAAAAAGGCAAACTGGTATGATTTACCACTTCGTTATGCGCCCTATGGAAACAAGCTTGGATGGGTAAAACAGATTTTGAAGTTTATTTAGATAAAAAAAAACACTCGAAAAAAATCGAGTGTTTTTTTATTAATCAATCTATAGTATACCATTACCTTCATAAGCAAAGATATTAATTAACGGAGCAGCATCTGTCGGCATCAAGTCTTGAATAGAGCCTCCGGTAATAACAAAGTCATTTGTTACATTATTATTCCAAAAAACACTATTTGTTATAAGAAACTTACCTTCAGGAGTTACTAGTTTTTCTCCTCCGTTTCTGTAAGTTGTAGTATTGTCTTTTACGCCATCGTTATAGGTAAAAGGTTCCCCTATTGTTGTAGTTTGTAATGTAGCACCATCATGAGAAATCTTTCCTCCTGTCATTTGAATACTCATTGTTTCATTAAAGAAAACAATTTCCGTTCCATTCAGTGTTGCATCATTATTTTGTAATATAAAACCATCTTCAATAAGTACTGAAACTAGTGTTCCTTGTCCACCTGATATATTTAAACCGCCACCAAAACCGCGTGCAGTAGTATCACCTGTTTCTATACCGTTAACAAATTCATGTGTTGCAAGGTTTTTTTCAATTACCCCGCCGGTAAGTATTATATTAGCTTTTTGAGATTCACCCCTAACATACAAGCCTCCACCCATATTTGCAGTGTTACCACTTATAGTTCCACCTTCCATAGTAAAGTCAGCGCCAACTACATACACACCACCACCACGAATACCAGAATTACCTGTGATACTTCCGCTCTTCATGGTAAATTTTGCAGCTGGATATGTTTTTGTTTTGTCTGCAACAAGCCTACCTGCATTTATCTTTGGCGTTCCATTTTCATATATAAAATGTCCAATCACATTAACACCAGCTCCACCAAAACCAAGTTTATCACCCTTAGAATGATTTCCAGTAATAGTGCCCCCATCTAAGATGAAGTGACCACCATCTTTTACTATGACACCACCACCGGTAGAGCTTGTTCCACCGTTGATAGTAACTCCTTCTCCAAGTGTTAGCACCGTATTAGGTCCTGATATTACTAGTGCAGTAAGAACATTCCCACCATTAACTTCAGCGCCACCTTCTTTTGTACTTTGTAACATTACATTAAGTGTTTTGACAGAATCTCCTGCAT
Source organism: uncultured Treponemataceae bacterium (assembly GCA_964370315.1). Lineage (GTDB taxonomy): Bacteria > Spirochaetota > Spirochaetia > Treponematales > Treponemataceae > CAYJFX01. Next base: position 183 of record CAYJIS010000111.1, on the reverse strand, counting down.
TTATTTCAAAGGGCTCATTCGTATCATCAGCTTGTCCTTTTGAAATATCTCCAGTTATATCAAGCGTTATTTCAAGTTCTCCATTTTCATTTTCAGTTGCTAATGCTCCAAGATTTTTTGAATCTCCCAATGCTTCTAAAGTCTCAGCAAAGTCTTCATCATTTACTTTTAATTCACCTTCTT
>CAYJIS010000110.1:0-2830 GCA_964370315.1 uncultured Treponemataceae bacterium | reverse complement strand
TAAAAAATGGTGTAGAAATTGTTGTTGGTACTCCTGGCCGTGTAAAAGATCACTTAGACAGGGGATCACTAAAATTAAATGAAATTGATTTTTTTATCCTAGATGAAGCAGATGAAATGCTCGACATGGGGTTTATTGATGATATTGAAGAAATTTTTTCAAAAGCAAATGCTGATAGTAGAATTCTTCTATTTTCTGCAACTATGCCACAAGATATTTTAAAAATCGCAGGCAAGTTCATGGGTGACTATGAAGTTGTTGAAGAAGAAACTCCAAAAGAAACACAGTTGCTAATTGACCAAAACTTTTTATGGGTACGAGAAAGTGAAAAAATTGAAGCCTTGGTGCGATTAATTGACATGTCACCAGAGTTTTATGGGTTAGTGTTTACCCAAACAAAAAATGATGCAGATATTGTTTCAAAGCAACTTGACGAAAGAGGCTACGAAGCTGCTGCTCTTCATGGGGATATTCCCCAAAACCAACGAGAAAAAATTCTTTCTCGTTTTAGAAAAAAGAAAACAAGAATCCTTGTTGCAACTGATGTTGCAGCTCGGGGAATTGATATAGAGGGATTAACTCACGTTGTTAATTATGCAATCCCATTTGACGGACAAACCTACGTCCATCGTATCGGACGCACAGGGCGTGCCGGGGCAAAGGGAACTGCTTTCACAATGGTGAGGCCCGAAGAGCGAAGGAAGTTTGACTTTTTACGTCAAGCTATTCGCAAAGCAAGTCGTGGCGAAATGCTTGAAGTTTCTGTTCCTTCTGTAAAAGAAGTACTAAAAGTAAAGCGCCACAGACTTTTTTCAGAATTGAAAGGCTATGTTCTTCCAGAAAATTGTGAAAACTCAGAATTGACTGAAGAAGACGGCATAAATAATACAAACGTAGTTGAATTAGCTCCAGTGAATGAAAACTTTACCTACCTTGCAAATCAACTTTGTGATGAAATGGATTCTAAAGAAGCTTTAGCACGCGTTTTACAACACATGTTTTCAAAAGAGCTCGATGTAGAGCGCTATGGGCATGTAAGTGATTTAAAACTTTCTCAAAGTTTTGCAGCAAGTCAAAGTGGTAAGAAAGGCGGACGAGAAAGCAAATTTGGAAGCTTTTCAGGCGAACAAATGCGAATTTATGTTGGGCTGGGGCGAAAAGATGGCTTTAATGCGCGTGAAATAGCTGCTTACTTTTCAGACCTCTTAAATATTCCACAGCGAATGGTTGATAGAATAGATGTTGCATCAAGTTTTTCTCTCATAAGTCTTCCTTCTCAAGCTGCAAAAGCAGTTCTTGATATGGCTAAAAAAGATAAAGCTCTACCACATATGCATGTTGATGCAAAATCAGAAACCTCAGGTGGGTTTAGTGGTGGACGAGATAGAGACAGAGGTCGTTCAAGATCGTTTTCAAATTCTCGCTCTTTTTCAAATTCAAATAGAGGATCAGATAGACGACAAAAAGAAAATAGATTTGGCGAATCAAGTCCTTATGCGAGCGCAAAGCCAAAGGGTAGACGAGATCCAATTTCAAGCACTGTATCAATGTATAAAAAATCGTCGAAGAGAAAAGACGCTTAAGATAAATATCTCATTGATAATTATCTTAAGCAAATAAACAAAACTGTTGTAATTGCCATTTGGATTATATATATTACTAATCCTAGTGATCTTATAACAGTTTTTTTTGAATTTAGAGACGATTATACTTGACATTTATTTCAAAAGGTATATACTAAGCATGAAAATACTAGTTTTTTTACTAGTTTTTATTTGACTACTTCTCCGTGAGGATGCATATAAAGCAACTTTTTTGAGTACGCATCAAAGGGACGTTAGTATTATACTAACGCCCCTTGTTGTTTTTAAATAACAGTCTAAAATCTCTTTAGTCTAATAGCATCGACTGGGCATATTTCGTGACAGCAAAAACAATGTAAGCATTTTGGTTTATCTATGTTCACCTTCTTATCAATATGGAGAATGTTCGCAGGGCATATCTCGACACATTTTCCACAACGAATACATTTCTTATGTAAAAAACGAGGTGTTTTTACGATGGCCAATTCAATGATTTTATAGGCAAAGGCAGGAATGTGGTGTCGAAGCTCTACATTTATTGCAGTTTGGCTTGCAATTTTAAAATGCTTTGGCTTTACCGTTTCTATTGATTCTCCTAAAACCTGAATTTCTTCAGGATTTTTTAGCCATAGCTGCCTTTCTAAAGCATCTGCCAAATTGACAATTGTTTGCGGATTATACCCAACAATAGAAGAACAAATCCAGTCAATTGCTAAAATATTATCTGACGCGGCTAAAAAGCCTAATTGTACTGGGTCCCCATTTCCAGGGCCTCCGGGACCCTCCATCCCTATAACTGCATCCATTATAGCATAGCCGGGTTTTGCTGCTATACAAAGGTCTGTTAAAAATTCGGAAAACTCTTTTTTTTCTGAAAACCTAAAATGTGATTGAGCCTTTTTAAGGCCAACCATGAGTCCAAAGAGATTTTTCATAGCTCCTGTATATGCCATAAGTTGGTGAGTTTTTAATTTTGCAACCGAAACAACTAGGTCCGCTTCTAAAAAAGGACTAGCAAATTCGAATATTTTAACGAGCTTTCCTTTTGGGTTTTCTACATGTACACTCTGAGAAAACTCAGCCCATTCACCACCAACATTTGTGATTGCATCATACAAGCCAATTTGTTTTGCAGCTTGAGTTGAATTGTGGGTTGCTGGAGATTCTCCAACGAGTACCTTTTTAGCTCCAAGCTCTAAAAAGATTTTTACTGCTTGAGCTACAACTACAGGATTAGTACATGCTGC
>CAYJIS010000109.1:0-2846 GCA_964370315.1 uncultured Treponemataceae bacterium | reverse complement strand
GATTTTCTTTTAATGATAGAGATTTCTTAAAACAATCTTCTGCCATTTCATCATGACCATTTTCTACGTACATAATTCCTAAAAGGTTATGAGCAGTATAGCTTGGTTTTTTACATGCTTCTTGCAAAAGACTTTCGTAGCGCATATCAACCATATACGAAACAGGAAGATCTTTTATATCAATATCGTGAACGGTTTTGTTTTTAATGAGGTTTAACCATACAAGTTCTTTATCTGTAATACTTGCATAGGGAAAGGCAAAGCCCTTGGGTGTTATACTACTATCTTTTATGTGCTCTATTGCACCATACCCATTACCAAACTCTAAAACGCTTGAAGGCAGTATATCAATGTTTTTTTGATATTTTGTAAGAAGCTCATTTACCATTTCACTCGATATCTTTGAGTCAATGAGGTTAAACACTGCACCTTGTGTTTCATCCCAGTCTTCTTTTACCTTTGAGCCATCGATACTAGAGCCTCCAAACACTTGCACAAAATCCCATGTCGTTTTTGCAGGTATTTTAATTCCATGTACTTGCGTAGGAGCAAGGCCTGCTTGTATTTCTACATATTTTTCACTGCCTTTTTCTGTTAGATATTCTTGCCAATGTTTTCCACCATTGTGAAGCCCCCAGCAAAACATTTTTCTGTATTTTAGTGTATCGCTAGAGCGTTCAAAAAACATTGTGTTGTCATTATATAGTGCTGCTTCCCATGTTTGTTTTACATCTTTTTTATTTTGAAAAAAATACTCGCTTGAAAAGCCGTAGTTTTCTGGGTATGTTGCATCTTTATGTGGCATCACAGGAAGATATGGCAACGTTCCATGAGCCATACCTTTTTGCGCACCTTCAAAAGCATTTGAAGATGGATTAATATAGATGACTTCTTTTGTACCTGAAAAGATTCGAACATCTTTATTTTCAGGTACTGCAATATTTGTCCACCAATACGTTGATTCTTCTGTGTCTTTTGGATTTACCATACGAACATATGCCGCTAAGAAGTCTGCGTCGTCCTCTAAATAAAAGTCAATATGCCAATAAAGACCTTTACACCTTTCATATTCATATGCTCGTATAAACTCTTTTCCTTTATTGTCTTTGCAAATTGCAACAAACATACTTTCACAAGTTGTAAAGGTATGACCGAGTTGTCCGATATTCCATTCAATACCACCAGAAAACCAAGCATTTCGAATTGAAAGATTAGCAATTTGCATTATTGGATTTACATACAAAAGCTCTCTATTCTCTTTTTTGCTAAAAAGTGAATAGAGTCTCATTCCAAACTCAGGTAAAAATAGTGCTTTTATATACTCATTTTCCATTTCAATTGTTTTAAGTGAAACCATACCTCTTTCTCTTGTATAGAGATCCTGCATAAGATATGGAAGAGAGCGGTCCCCTGTTCCGTGTCCATAGAGTTCTTTTTCGCTTTCTAAAAGACCATCGCCTTCCATTGGCCTATCATAGGGCCTTTCTCTAAATTTTGGAAGTCTATTTTCACCTATTGATTTACTCCCTGGTAAATCTAGTGTTGATACTGTAATTGTCATGTGTACTCCTATTGTATGCAGATTTTTATTAATTAGGGCGAACACGTAGGTTGCCCCATTACGATGTAGTGTTAGGGCGTCCCTATGTGTTCGCCCATTACGAAAGCGCTACCGGGCGACGCGGTATCCTTTTTGCATAGCAAAAAGATACAAGCAAAGCACGGGACGGTCGAAGGCCGGAGCGCCCAAGCACCCCATATCTACGCCTTCATAAGTACTAATTATACATTATTAATTGTTAATTATTTTATCCTTTAATTGCTCCACCGGTTACACCTGCAATAATTTTTTCTGATAAGAAAAGGTATAGCAAGAATGTTGGCAAGAACACTATTATAACTGCTGCGAACATTCCAGACCAGTTTCCGGTATACTGCATTGATTGTAGCATTGCATAAAGTCCAACTGATACCGGGCGAAGCTCATTACTGTTTGCAAATATGAGTGATAAAAAGTACTCATTCCAAACGGTAATAAAATTAAAAATTGACACGGTAATAATTCCAGGTTGAGCGATTGGAAGCATTATTTTCCAAAATGTTTTTGTAGGAGGGCACCCGTCGATTGCTGCAGCCTCTTCAAATGTTTTTGAAATATTAGAAAAGAATGCCAAGAGGAATATTGTTGTATACGGAACATTTATACCTACATACAAGAATACCAATGAAACTTTTGCTGAAAAAGTTGAATTAAGTACTCCACTTGCTGCAATTAAAGAAAATAATGGAAGAACTACCATTATTACCGGAATTGACATTGCTGAAACAAGGCTCGTCTGTATTACCTTATTTCCCAAAAATGTGTACCGTGCAAGAACATATGATGCAGGGGCGCAAATTATTATGAGTAGTGCAACTGATATAAGTGAGTAAACAAGTGAGTTTGTAAAAAATACGGCTACCCCACTTTGACTCCATGCAAGTGCGTAGTTTTCAAAATGTAATCCACTGGGGAATTTAAACACTTGGCCAGAAAAAATTTCTTGTGTAGTTGAAAGGCTTGCTGCGAGTATCCAGCCGAGTACCAAAAAGGTAAACACAACCCACCCGATTATAATAACATACCCTGGTAGTAAGGGCAATTCTTTTTTCCAATTTATTTTTTGCATATATACTCCTAAATGAAAGTTAAGGCACTATTTTGCCGCAACTTTCATTAAACTTCCAAGTCATCTTTTTTGATAAGTCGATTCATTACCGTGAACACAACAACAACACATAAACACAAAAGTATACCAATTGCTGCCCCGTACCCACTGTTTCTCTCTGTTACCGTATTTCCTGCC
>CAYJIS010000108.1:0-2974 GCA_964370315.1 uncultured Treponemataceae bacterium | reverse complement strand
TAAGTGAGGAAGAAGTAAAGGAAAACTTAGAAGCTGGAAAGCCTTATGTAATTCGCCTAAAAATTCCTTTAGAGGCAACAACGGTGTTTCACGATGCGCTTTTAGGCGACATAGAATGGAAAAATGAAGACATTAGTCCAGACCCAGTATTATTAAAAACTGATGGGTTTCCAACATATCACTTGGCAAATGTTATTGATGATCATTATATGAAAATTACACATGTTATGCGCGCTCAAGAATGGATTCCTTCTACTCCATTACACGTGCAAATCTACCGTGCATTTGGCTGGCAACACCCTGAGTTTTGCCACCTTCCAATGGTAAATGGATCTGATGGTCAAAAGCTTTCAAAGAGACATGGTGCTACAAGTGTAAACGAGTTTAAGGCAAGAGGGTATATTCCTGAAGCATTGGTAAATTATGTTGCAATGCTTGGCTGTTCATATGAAGAGGGTAGAGACATCTTCCCAATGCAAGACCTTGAAAAACTATTTACCATGGATCATTTAAACAAGGCAGGGGCAGTTTTCGATTATAAAAAACTTGAATGGTTTAATGGGCAGTACATGCGCTTAATGAGCGATGATGCGCTTTTAGAAAGGCTTTTGCCCTTTATCACAAATACTGGGGATGCCGCAGTACCTATTCAAACATCAGAAGAATTCCCTTCACCAAAAGTTGGTGGTGAATATTCAGGAATTGAATATGATGCAAATGGTAAACTTTGTATTGCAAAGTCTGCCCTTGATGCAGGGGCTGAAAATCTAAGTCACGATGATATTATGTCAAAATTAAAAGATCTTATGCCGCTTATTAAAGAGCGTTTACACTTTTTATCAGATTCTGCTGAAATGGTTGGTTTCTTGTTTAAGAACGTGCAAGCTCCAAGTGTTGAAGTATTAACTCCCAAAAAGCTTGACGCAGAGGGGACAAAAAAAGTATTAGAATCTTCTATTGATTTTATAAAAGAACTTAATGGATTAGAGCCTGAAGCTCAAGAGGCATTGGCAAAGGTGTATGCTGAAAAACTTGGTGTAAAACTTGGTGACTTTATGATGCCACTTAGAATGGCTGTAACAGGTTCTAGAGTTTCACCACCATTAGTTGGCTCTATTTTAGCCCTTGGCGAAGAAAAAGCAATAGCGAGAATTAAAGCAGCGCTTAACAATTTCTAATTACTAGGTACGAGTTACTAATTGTTTGTTCAATAAATAACACCATGAAGGCTAAAATAGTAATTCGTCATTAGTAACTTGTAATTGGTAAAGCTTGATTTTTGTGTAAAACTGTAGTATATTTATGTTACAGTAAGGTTTGCGAAAACCATATACAAACCTGACCCTTTAATTAGGGGGTGCCCAGGTTTCGACGGGTGTGTTTCGTGGTCTTAAACTGCAGGTGAGGACGTCTTTCCTCTGAACAGACAAAACTTATAATTGCCAATAATGACAATTACAACGATTACGCACTAGCTGCATAATCGCGGGGCTCAAGTTGTGCCGCTCTGAACGACTTGGAGCCCTGACGTTAATCAGGGCTTGCTTTGCGGATCGTCCGGTTTTCGCAAGGGACTTTTACCAGAATAAGGAGGCGATGCTTGTGGTGCTGCCACCGTCTCCCGACAACTACCTCGCACCAATAAACCTGTAGACGTTTTTGGTCCGCTCACTCGGACGGGGGTTCGATTCCCCCCACCTCCAAAAAACAAACAAGCCGCGAAAGCGGCTTTTTGTTTTTTGTGGGGAATCGAACCGAGAGGGCGTAAGATGCCAGGACGGCAGATTAGCCCACGGAGGCGGGTTTTTGTGAAAAAACAGGACGTTTTAAGCAAAAACCGATTCCCCCCACCTCCAACGTTTGAACAGCATCCGTGCTGTTCAAACTAGTCGACTTTTCTAAAGAAGTTAAGTGATTAGTTCAAAAGTCGCTTAGTTTAGTTCGCCTTCCATGGCGAACTATTTTTTTGTCCTTGCAGATTTTTAAGTTTACGGCTTTTTGTTTTTTGTGGGGAATCGAACCGAGAGGGCGTAAGATGCCAGGACGGCAGATTAGCCCACGGAGGCGGGTTTTTGTGAAAAAACAGGACGTTTTAAGCAAAAACCGATTCCCCCCACCTCCAAAAAAAAACATGTTTCAAATGAAACATGTTTTTTTTATTAGATAGACAAAAACTTAGTCAAACATCCAGCGAATACCTGCCGAATAGTTAAGGAAGTTGGGATTAAATACTGTTGATCCGCCACCTATTAATACGTCTAATCCTACACCATAATCGATGAAAAATTCTAACGGAAGATTTATATCAAAAAGTATTCCTGGATACCAGTCAAGCCCTGCAAATAATTCTACTCCGATCATAAATGAGCTACCAATACCAGTGTGTACTCCTGGCCCTGCATGCCATCCAAGCCAATCAATACCCGCAAGATCGCCTTCAAAAACATACCATTGTCCACCGAGGTATAATCCTGCAGGACCATACCCAGCATTAATATTTACACCATCAGTAATACCGTCTTTCCAAGTGAGTGTTGCCCAAGAATAGTTACCTTTTGTTGATACACCAAGGTGTCCTAAATCAACAGCTGAAAGTGAAGTACATGCTAGCACTAAAACTAACAACACAATTACAATTTTTTTCATTTTATTCTCCTAAAAACGTCGATTTGATTTTTTACAAAAACCTATAGTATAATTATATTTCCAAAATCTCATTTGTCAAGTAAAATCTGTTGGTTTTTTGAAAGATTTTACTTCTCATTTTAATAAAAATGTACTATACTGGGTATTATGAAAAAAGTATTGTTCGTATGTTTAGGGAATATTTGTAGGTCAACTATGGCTGAGTTTTTGTTTAAAAAAATAATTGATGATAGAGGCTTATCACAAGAGTTTGTTATAGAATCAAGAGGAACTCATGCAATGACTGGAAGTAAGGTTCATCATGGAACAGCGAAGGTTCTCGATAGAC
>CAYJIS010000107.1:0-2979 GCA_964370315.1 uncultured Treponemataceae bacterium | reverse complement strand
ACGAATGGTTATACGCATTTAAAGAAAGAGCTTCGTTTATGGTTCCCTCATCTTCCAATTCGCGCTTCTTTGCATTTTGCTTTGGATTTTCGGCTAATGCTCTATAGGTGCGGTGTGTTACCATTGTTTTCCAATTATCCATAATAATTTTCTGGGCTTCTTGCGTTAGGGCAAACATCATAACACCCGATGTTTCCTTGTCGAGTCTATGAACCGTGTAAGGTCTGAAATTTCCTCGTATTAGTCCTCGTTTTCTGCGGTTTTCATACAAGGCATCAAAAATAGTTTTTCCCTTAAATCCGGGGTATGGAACAGAAAGTATGCCTGTAGGTTTTTCGAGTACTACAATATATTTATCTTCATAAAGAATTTTCATAGTATGACTATACCATTTTTTTTACAAAAAAAATAGATACTAAACAGAAAAAGGATCTTTCGTAGTTGTCGTACAGTGTCATTCTGACTTTGCTTTCTTTTGTGCATTTGGAAGAATCTAATAGCAATAAGATCCCTCGACTTCGCTCGTGATGACACGAGGGTAAAAATTCCTTTCCGTGGTATTTCCACTCTAACACTTGAAATTTGCTCCCAAATCCTCTATAATTTTTATAGGAGAAAATATGGATTTTATAGATTTGAGAAGTGATACGGTTACGTGGCCGACTGAAGATATGCGCTCTGCAATGGCAAATGCTGTTGTTGGAGATGATGTGTGGGGTGATGATCCAACCGTAATTGAACTTGAAAAACTTGCTGCACGCATTGTCGGGACTGAAGCTGCCCTTTTTGTGCCATCGGGTACAATGGGAAATCAGCTTGCACTTTTAACACATTGTAAACGCGGTGGGGAAGTGGTAATTGACGATGATTGCCACATCATTCAGCACGAAGCAGGGGCAGGAGCCCTTATTTCTGGCGTTCAAATGCGTTGTGTAACAGGTATTGAAAAAGATGGTAAAACAAATGTACTAGAGCCTTCAATGTTTGAAGCAAAAATTCGCAGGTCTAAAGATATTCATGAGCCTGAAACAACATTAATAACATATGAAAATGCAAGAAGCTGTGGACGTGTGTTTCCGCTTTCTTTTATGGAAGAAATGAAAGAGATTTCAATAAAGCACCAGGTTCCTATTCACTTGGATGGGGCAAGACTTTTTAACGCAGCTGCAACTCTTGGGGTAGACGCAAAAGAAATTGTAAAAAAGGTAGATTCTGTAATGTTTTGTTTGTCAAAGGGGCTTTGTGCTCCAATTGGTTCTATCCTAGCAGGAAAGGCAGACTTTATTGAAAAAGCAAAGTGGAACAGAAAAATTTTGGGCGGTGCTATGAGACAATCAGGTGTATTAGCTGCTGCAGGTATTTTAGCTCTAAAAGAAATGGCTCCAAAATTAAAAGATGACCATTCTAATGCCCACTATATTGCAAATGAACTTGCAAAAATGGAGCATGTTGTTATTGACCCATCACATGTTGAAATAAATATGGTGTTTTTTAAGTTTAAAGGAGTCAATACGGATTCTCTTGTAGATTACTTAGGTACAAAAGGGATAAAAGTAGGAAGCCCTGCTCCTGATGGAACCATGCGTTTTGTTACCCACCACTGGATTACGCTCGAAAAGGCAAAAAAGGTTGTTGAAGAAATTAAGAATTTTATTTCTTAAGAACAGTTTGTTTGATGGAAAATAGAGTAATCACTAATTTGTATCTTAGGAGAAGAATAAGTAAACTTTAAGATTGTTTTAAGATGTATAGTTTATTTTTAAAAGAACGAATAAAATATAAAGGGTTACAAAGGAATCAATATGGAAAAAAAAATTGTTAGTAGTAAAATTGTATTATTTACCATAGGGTTCACTTTGATTTTTTTAGGAACATTTTATGCAATGGGACTTAGGGCAACGGATACATTAGACTCTTCGATGAATGAAGAAAATACTTTAAAATCTTCTGAACGTATATCATTTTCAGAATTAGAAGAGCGTCCTGATATAGTTTTTAATTCTTATAAAGAAGCTTATCCTGATAGTATACATGATGTATATAAACTAGATGGTGAATGGGTTATGCAAATGAATGATGGTGAACTCTTTTATTGGGCCGAAGGGAGAATCTTAGCCGAAGACAAAAAAGATAATTGGGAAGAATACAGGCCCTACTTTTTATACCCAAATTATGGAACTGCTAGAGATCCAAGTGAATATACAGTTGATGATATACAGCGCTTAAGAGATTACACTAATCCTTCTTCTAGAGGGGCTGCTCAATTACCGCAAGATCTTGAGCTCATGAAATATTTACTCGGAGTTGGAAACAGAGAAGAAACTGAAAAAAGTCTTGTATCTAAAACCCTTTTTGGAGAAACAATTCGTGTGAATAAAGTTGCTGCAACTCACCTTGATTCTATAAATAACCAAGTCTATGAGTTAGCTACTACAAATGCCGAGGTTAATCAATTCTTAGAAACCTTAGGGGATGTTAGTTCCTTTAATTGGCGTGTTATTGCTGGTACTGACAGATTAAGTAATCATAGTTATGGGCTCGCAATCGATGTTTTACCAAAAAACTCAGGTTCCCAAATGATTTACTGGGCTTGGGTTCGAGATGTAAATGAAGACTGGATGCTTGTTCCGCAAGAAAATCTTTGGTCACCGCCACAAGAAGTAATTGATATTTTTTATAATCATGGTTATATTTGGGGTGGGACTTGGCCATTGTATGATAATATGCATTTTGAGTATAGGCCAGAAACAGTAGAGCTTGCAAAGTATGTCAAAGCAGATTGGTAGGTTTTATTTTTTTAGCCTTGCCAAATGGTAAGGCTATTTATTTTTAAAAAACGTTAGAGCTTCCACGCATGTACAAACTCTATCATATATTGTTGGATATTATTAAACCATTTTTCTTGAAAGCGTACGGCTTCTACACCAATGTAGCGCCAGTGCCAAGACTCCCATACATAGCCTGTTACAATTTCATATT
>CAYJIS010000106.1:0-3034 GCA_964370315.1 uncultured Treponemataceae bacterium | reverse complement strand
CCAGTTTGAACCTCGTCTGCAATTATTACAGCCCCAACTGAACGTGCTAAACGTGAAGCTTCTTTTGCCCATGCTTTATCGATTATGTTTACACCACCTTCTCCTTGAACACATTCAATCATGAGCGCACATACATTTTCATCAAAAGCATTTTGCAGTGATTCAAGATTATTTGCTTTAATAATCTTAAATCCATCAAGATAAGGGGCAAAGCACTCTGGGTGAAATTTATCTTGGCCAGTTGCACTTAAGGTTGCCATTGTGCGTCCATGGAATGATTTTTCGAGTGTTATAATGACATTCTTGTTTTTTCCACCAGTTTGAAAACCATGCTTTCTCGCAAGTTTAATTGCCGCTTCATTGGCTTCCGCTCCTGAATTACAAAAATATACTTTATCAAATTTTGTTTTGCTAAGAAGGTTTTTTGAATATTCAAGTCCTATGTCTGAATTATAATAATTAGAAATGTGAATTTGTTTTTTTATTTGCTCTTGTATGGTTTTTGTTAGCTTTGGATGATTGTGACCTAAGCAGTTTACACCTATGCCTGAAACAAAGTCTATGTATTCTTTGCCGTTTACATCTGTCAATGTTGATCCTTTGCCTGATGCAAATGTAACATCAATGCTCGCAAAATTATTCGTTATATTTCCTGTCATTTTATATATCCTTTTTTTAGCTATCGTTTTTCTCAAATCTATTTAAGACCTTGTATTTTTTCAGTTGTAAAAAATGGTATCGCAAAGTCTAAAGTCAAATATAGTGTTTTACTTTCTTTTGAGCTTTTGAAAATTATACCTGCTCATCCATGAGCATCGTTCCAACACCTCTATCGCTAAACATTTCGATTAGTAGTGAGTGTTGAACTCTACCATCTATTATGTGGGTCCGTTTTACGCCTCCGTTTAAAGCTTCTAAACAACATTCTATTTTTGGAATCATTCCACTAGAAATTACGCCAGTAGCAATCATTGAAGGAATTGCTTGCTTTGTAATTCGATGGATTAAGCTTGAAGGGTCGTTAACATCACGTAATACACCTGGTACATTAGTTAATTGAACAAATTTTTCTGCCTTCAATGCTACTGCAATTTTAGCTGCAGCAGTATCGGCGTTAATATTATATGTTTCACCGTCGCCATGTTCACCCAAAGCTACAGTCGAAATAACCGGTATGAAATCTTGGCTTAAAAGGGTTTGTATAATGCTGGGTTCAACTTTTGTAACCTCGCCAACAAATCCGAGGTCATGTTCACTGTCAATTTTTTTAGCACGTAAAAGACCTGAGTCTACCCCACAAAGTCCAACTGCTTTTCCACCTTGTTGAAGAAGTATCCCCACAATGTCTTTGTTTAATTTTCCTGCCAAAACCATTTGGACTACTTCCATAGTTTCTGCATCAGTTGCTCGTAGCCCGTCTATAAATTTGGGCTCTTTTCCTATTTTGTCGAGCATGGCATTTATTTCAGGTCCCCCGCCGTGCACAAGAACGACCTTAATTCCGATTGTGTTTAAAAGGACAATATCTTGCATCACAGCATTTTTTAGCTCATCGTTCAACATTGCATTTCCGCCATATTTTACAACAACAATTTTTCCAACCCACTGTTTAAAATAGGGCAGGGCTTGAACAAGTACTTCTGCCCATTCTGTATTATGTAATATTTTTTCACTCATTATGTTCTATAATCTCCATTTATTGTTACGTACTCGTGTGTTAAATCACAGCCCCATGCGGTGCCACAACAAGGTCCATCATTCAGTTCCACTAGAATCTGTACTTCAGTTTCACTTAGTATTGTTTTTGCTATCTTTTCATCAAAATCTAGGGGAACACCTGAGCTAAAAAGTTTTATAGAACCTGCTTTACTCATAAAAGTGACTGAGGCTTTTTCTGGAGTAAATTGCTCTCCAGAATATCCAAGGGCACAAAGTATTCTTCCCCAATTTGCATCCTTTCCAAAAAATGCAGCCTTGACGAGGCTAGATGAAATTACAGATTTTGCAAGATTTCTTGCCGTAGTAACATCTGTGGAGCCAGTAACAGTGCATTCTAAAAGATGTTCTGCTCCTTCTCCGTCCCCAGCAATTTTTTTTGCCATTTGAGTATTAATAGTATTTAGTGCATTTAAGAATGCATAGTAGTCATCGCCAACTTCCGAAATAAGTGGATTATCTGCCATTCCATTTGCAAGTATTAAAAGTGTATCATTTGTACTTGTGTCTCCATCTACAGAGACACAGTTGTATGTTTCATCGGCACTTTCCTTTAATGCCATTTTTAGCATCTCGCTGGTTATTGCGCAGTCAGTTGTTATAAAGCCAAGCATTGTTCCCATGTTTATGTGTATCATTCCTGAGCCTTTTGCCATTGTGCCTAGACGAACTTCTTTATTCCCAATTATTGTTTTTACAGCACTTTCTTTGTGCTTCGTGTCTGTTGTCATTATTGCTTCTCGTGCAAGAACATTTCCTTCTTTTGATAACCCTGCTATTAATGAAGGGACTGCTTCTTTTACAAGATGCACGGGTAGTTGTTTTCCTATGACACCTGTTGAGCAGACTAAAACTTGCTCTGTTGTAATGTCTTGTATATTGTTTGCCACAGCTTGGCACATATCATTTGCACCTTCGTTTCCTTGCTCTCCAGTGCATGCATTTGCGTTACCAGAATTTACAATTACTGCTCTTATAGTATTATTGGATTTTTGAAGACGATCCATACAAAGTTTTACAGGTTCTGCTTTTACGAGGTTTTTTGTAAAAATGCCTGCTGTAATACAATTTGTGTCTGATACAATTAATGCAGTATCACCTTTAATATGTGTTTTACTATCTACGATGTTTGTTTCGGGTTTTATTCCTTTTTTGATACCTGCATATACAGCATTTGAGTTAAACCCAATAGGGGCACAAATACCACCTTCTATGAATTGCATAATTATACACCTTTTATAAATAAATATGTAAAAATTATACTAGAACGGTAAAAAGATTTCAAGTACTTCTGTTGGGAATTAAAAATGAACGCAAA
>CAYJIS010000105.1:0-3079 GCA_964370315.1 uncultured Treponemataceae bacterium | reverse complement strand
AAAGTAATGAAAGTACGATTTTTTCCCCTAGTATTATTACTCATTGGGTGTGCTTCTAGTCCATCTAATATTGAAGTTGACAATCTACAAACTAAGTCTAAGCAGGTTGTGCGTGAAAAAAACCTTGATGTAACATTTGCTGGTGACATCATGGCCCATTCTGTTAATTTTAGAATGAGCGACTACAGCTTAATTTACAAGGATATTGAAGACATACTGCTCGCTGATGATATAAGCTTTGCTAATTTTGAAACACCGGTTAATGATACCTTGCCATATGAAACATATCCCACTTTTAATGTTCAAAGCCCGTACGCTATAGCTGCAATCGAAGGTGGCTTTGATGCCTTTTCGCTATCAAACAATCATACAAATGACCAAGGCCTAGAAGGTATAAAATCAAGTCTTGCTTTTTTTAACGCAATGCGAGATAGAGGCGTGTATAATGCCGGAATTAAGGATGGTGAAAATTTAAGTTATGACATCATTGAAATAAACGGTTGGACAATTTTATTTGCAGCAATAACTGAAATAGTTAACTCGTATGATTATGTAGATTATTTTGATGTGTATTCATATACCGAGAAAAGACGAACTGACTTAAAAGAAGATATAATTGTTTTACAAGAGGAACATAAACACGATATATTTGTTTTAAGTGTACATGTTGCAGAACCAGAATACGATACACGAATTACTGATAAAAGAAGAGAGTGGTTTCATGAACTTCTAGATGCAGGGGTCGATATTGTGTGGGGTAATCATCCGCATGTTACAATGGAGTGGGAATTAATTAAATCGCGCTCAAAAAAAGAAAATGATAAACTAATTATGTATTCAATTGGCAATACAATCTCTGGACAAACGTATACACGAAATTATGAAGATCCTTTGCACCCTAGAGAAGATACGGGTACAAGTTTGCTTATGCATGTAACAATAAATGCAAAATCTAAAAGAAGAAGTGAAGTAGGGCAAGCTGTCATAGAAATAGATGCTAAAAGTACCATCATTGCAACTCATAGAGAAGAAAATAACGATGTTTTAATTAAACTTTTAACACAAGATTTTATTGATTCACAGAACAAAAAAAATGCAGATTATTATACGGTACGACTTGAGGATATGAGAAAAATAACAGGTAAAACAATATGGAAATAAAATATAAAGAGCTTCCAGTTTATGAGCAGCGAAGTAGGATTTTAGAAGCTCTTGAACATAACCAAGCGGTGGTTGTTCAAAGCCCAACGGGTTCAGGGAAAACAACTCAAATTCCTATTATTTTGCACGAAGCAGGCTTTTCTAATACGGGAATGATTGCCGTAACTCAACCGAGACGAATTGCAGCCCTTTCAGTTAGTGAGTTTATAGCAAAGCAGCTTAATACCACGTACCCTGGTTTGGTTGGCTATAAAATGCGCTTTGAAGATAAAACAGACCATACAACAAAAATAAAAATAATGACAGATGGGATACTCTTGCAAGAAATGAAACTTGACCCGTGGCTTTCAAAGTATTCAGTGATTATGGTAGATGAAGCGCACGAGAGAAGCTTAAATATTGACTTTGTGCTCGGGCTTTTAAAACGCGTGATTAACGAAAGAAGTGATTTTAAGGTAATTGTTTCCTCTGCCACCATGAACGCAGAAGTGTTTTCAGAATATTTTGGAAACTGCCCTATTGTAAACATCGATACCATTACCTATCCGGTCACAACAATATATGATCCACCAAAGGGGCAAACAACTACAGCAAGCCTTGCTGCTCAAGATGCACTACTAGAAAAAATAGAACAAACAATCGAACGAGTGTTGGCAAATAAGGTAGATGGCGATATTCTTTGTTTTTTGCCAGGCGAGAAAATAATAAAGGACTGTATAAATCGTTTGTATAAATCAAACTTTTCAAGAAAACTTCATATCATTCCTTTGTATGGCAGATTGGCAAAAGAAGAACAAGAGAGGGTATTTGAAAAGGCGCCTTTAGGTAAAAAGAAAGTTATTATTTCTACAAATATTGCAGAAACAAGTATTACAATACATGGTATTACAACCGTCATAGATTCAGGACTTGCTAAATTAAATTACTATAATCCACGCACTTTTACTTCGAGCCTTAATGAAACAGAAGTCTCTAAAGCTTCTTGTAATCAACGCAAGGGAAGGGCTGGGCGTACACAACCTGGCACCTGCTATCGATTATACCAGAGAAAAAATTTTGAAACTCGTTCTTTATACACCTTAGAAGAAATTTATAGAACTGATCTTTGCGAGGTTGTACTTAGAATGGCAGAGCTTGGCATAAGCGAGTTTGAAAAATTTGACTTTATTGCACCTCCTGGGCAAGAGGGAATAATTGGTGGAATAGAAACATTAGAAATGCTTGGTGCTCTAAATAAGGATAGAACTTTAACACAGATTGGCCAGTACATGATAGCCTTTCCATTATCGCCAAGAGAAAGCCGAATAATTGTTGAATCTATTATTAAATATCCAGATGTAATGGATGAAGTTTTAACATCAGTTGCTTTTTTATCAACAAACTCTCCTTTTATACTTCCACCAGGCGAAGAAATGAATGCACGGCGCGCCCATCATAGTTTTCGCGATATGTATGGAGACTTTGTAACCTATGTTAAACTATTCAAAGCGTATAGTGACGCGAAAGATAAGCCTAGCTTTTGCAAAAAAAATTACTTTGATGAAAGAATTCTATATGAAATAAATAATATTAAAGAACAGTTATCTCAAATAGTTAGTGCTCTTGGACTTCCAATAATTAGTGGCGGAAGTATGGAAGATTACTTAACGTGTGTTGCCAGTGGTATGGTACAGTTTATTTGCGTAAGAGAAAAAAGGGAAGTGTATCGAAGTTTAACGGCAGAGCATATTCAAATTCACCCTGGATCAAGTATGTTTAAAGCAGACCCTTTGTATATAGTCGCAGGTGAAATTGTAAGAACATCTAGAATGTTTGCCATGTCTGTGTCTCCACTTACAAAGGCAATATTGAGCCGAATAGATGATACTATCGAAGCCCGTCTAATATCTGGAAGCGCTAAAAAAGGTAAAAAGGCTGA
>CAYJIS010000104.1:0-3110 GCA_964370315.1 uncultured Treponemataceae bacterium | reverse complement strand
ACTTGTCATAATCTCTTATATTTAAAAAATGTAAGCTGAAAACACATCAAAGTTGCTCCCATCAATATACCTCTATATAAGGTATAAGAAGATGTTATTATTTAAAAAATGTATTGTTGTTATTATTATTTTTTTTCATGGATTTGCTTTTACTGCGGAAAAACACCATGTAACAGTTGGATACCAACCAGAAACTGACTTGATACGGGATATAAGCAATATTGGCAAAGAAGGCATAGGATATGAGATTATTAAAAAAATTGAACATGAAACGGACCTTGCGTTTGAGTTCAAACCGTATTCTGATGACCTATTGACCCATCTGCGCAATAAGGATGTAGATGTTATTGGACTAAGCTTTAAGACACCCGAAATTGAAAATGAATTTTTATTTTTAGAGAATCCTTTTAATACTGTTATTGCAGGGCTTGCAACATATGGTGATAAAAAAAATTATTATGATGACCCCCAAAGTATAAATGGAAAAACTGTTTCAACATATCGCGCAAACCCTTATAACGATACACTAAATAAATATTTGAAAGAAAACGATATTTTTGTAAACTATCTTTATGGTGAAGTTGAAACCTATTTAGATTTAGAAGCAGATTATTATCTAACCTTTTCATCAGGGGAAAGATCACAAGATTATTATACAGTCTTAAACTTGGGCACACACAGTACCTACTTAGTTTTTAACAAAACTGATGAGGAACTTATGCATAAGATTAATGATGCATATGAGCGCATTTCATTTGAAGAAGGCTTCTTTGTAAATGAACTAATAGCAAAATATAATGAAGAAAGCATCCAACTATCGCACAGAGAATTAACACGGAGCGAAATAAATGAACTTAAAGAAAAAACTTTACGGGTAGGATATGTCGAGAATCATCGACCTTTTTCCTATACCGATGAAGAAGGAAAGGCTAACGGTGCGGTAATCGATATAATGGAATCTTTTTCAAATAGATATGGTTTTGAGGTTGACTACTATCCGTATACCTTAACAGAAAACCCTAAAGAACATATTGATTTTGATATACTTGTTTCTACCATTGGGACCTCTACAGAAGAAGCGTTGCACTATGAACCAACAGAATCGTATCATTCTATTCCTATGGTTTTTCTCTCAAAAAGAACCCATACGGAAGAAAATGTTCATTTGGATGATGTCATGCACACCGCCCAGCGCATAGGTACTTTACGATATTTATATACTAATTTTGATTTATTCTTTAATACAAACCCTAATAGACAGGTAGTTTTTTATGATACTTTCATTGAGTTACTTGATGCATATGAAAATGGCGATGTCGAATTAGCTGCTTTTACATCTCTTGGATCAACCTATGCAGATGCCTATCTTGAAGAAAATGCACATTTCTTGTTTGGAGCCGACTTCACTATTGACCTGCGATTTAGTGTTTTAAATGAACTTTCAGAAGACTTTATTCCTATTTTTAATGTTATGTTTGATAATATTACAAAGCGCTCTTATGATCAAATATTCACCATTCATGCTACCTCATATTACCTCCGAGAAAACATTCTAACACTAATGAGTGAACAATGGGTATATTTTGCAGCCGTTGCGATGTTAGTATTCCTTATATTTATGGTCTTCATTTACAAACTCCAAGAACAAAAAAAGGATATGGTTATACAAGCATACCAAACAGACCGATTAACTGGTGGCTTATCAATTTCATACTATTATGAAAAAGCACAAGAAATATTAACTAACTTGGGAACAAAAAAATATGAACTCATTAGCTTTGATATAGACTACTTTAGAACTATTAATAGTTATTATAGTATCGATGTGGGTACTAAAATTATAATTGCTGTTTCAAAAGCATTAGATAAAGCATTTAAAAATACACCAGTTCTATATGCAAGAAAAACAGCAGAACAATTTTTGATATTGAGAAGCATCGACCAAGGTGGCAAAATAGAAGATATTTACTCAAAACACATTCTTCCTAGTGTTAAAGACATTGCCGGTGAATATTTTAAGATAAGCTTTTCTTTTGGATCAGTTTTCATAGATAATGCAGAAGAAAATATTTCTGTAGTTGTAGCACATGCTGATTATGCCCGCCTTGCAGGAAAGTCGAGTCATGAAACAGCCTTTGTTGTTTTTGACAATAAAATGAAGAAAAAATTTACTGCAAAATTGCATATAACATTTAAAATGGACAGAGCCATCCAAGATAAAGAATTTAAAGTTTTTTACCAACCTAAAATTGACTTCCAGACATTATCGATAGTGGGTGCCGAGGCATTAGTACGCTGGACTCCCGTTAATGGTGATATAATTTATCCAGACGATTTTATTGAAGTGTTTGAACGAAATGGATTTATTTCAAAATTAGATACCTACGTATTCGAAGAAGTTTGCAAGTTTATAAGTTCAAATCGAAAAAATATGATTATGCCAACTATTTCAGTCAACCTATCTGCGGTTACTGTTCTAGAAAAATCAATAGTCGAGCAACTATTACTCATTCTTAAAAAATACTCCGTGGAACCAAAAGAGATTGAACTAGAAATTACTGAAACTGCAATTATTAGTGGAGAAGAAAATTTTTTAGAAAAAATTCGACAACTTAAGAAATCTGGTTTTTATGTTTCAATTGATGATTTTGGCTCAGGTGTTTCATCACTCAATCGCCTATGTTGCATTGAAGCTGATGTTCTAAAGTTGGACAAAGCTTTTTTTGAACAAAGTGAATACAATGAAAAAACTTCAATTGTAGTTGATCAAGTAATCACCCTAGCTAAAAAATTAAATATGAAGATTGTAGCAGAAGGTGTAGAAACATATCAACAAGCAGTATGGCTTCGTGGCCTTAATTGTGATATTGCTCAAGGGTTTTATTTTTCAACTGCAATTGATGAATCTGCCTTTATTGAACACTTACGAAAAGAAAAAAAATTTAAAATGCATGAAAAAAGTAAGTAATGTCGTAACGATTTATGCGTATTATTGGTTGTTTATATATACAGTCCCTTGTAGGATTATATTAATAAATACGTGTACATCATCATCTTTGCAATACTATGCTTAACACACATTTCTATTCGTCAAGTTTTTTTAGCAAAAA
>CAYJIS010000103.1:0-3130 GCA_964370315.1 uncultured Treponemataceae bacterium | reverse complement strand
TAGCCCTGTCACGAATAACGTAACTCGCATATTCCAAAAAGTTTTTATCAAATAAATTATTAACGTATGCCATTTGTATTTTCAATTACAAATTGCATTTGAAAAGCTTTTAAAACTATCGTTTTATATTCTTTTTCAAAAGCTAGCGCTTTTATCCCTTTCTATCTTCTTTTCTTGAAGAAAAGAAGCAAAAGACCTGGGGGGCGTTGCGGCTCGTCCCCCAGCCCCCCTTAACGCTTTTTACCCTATCAAAATGCAAAAACTATTACAAAGGTAAAAAGCTATGGAATCCTACCGCTTATTAGTAATTTTCCCTCCCGTACTTTATATCTTTTTCTTGAACTCATCAGCTAAACTTTGGAGCTCTGCTAATTTATCTTTAATATCTTGTAGTTTATTTTCATATCTTTGCCAATCAGATTCATCTATTTTACCATCAAAGAAATTACTTATTCGCTCATTCTTATTAAATTTTTTTAGATTTTCTTCAATTTTCTTTAAATTTCCAATATTTCTTTGTTTGGGAGACCATTTAGAATTACTTTCAAACCAATCCTCCCATTTTCTATTTCCTTTGGATTGATTACATTTACCACAACTAGGAACCAAGTTGTTAATTTCTGTTATATAACCTGTAGGTTTCTTTTCTTCAACTAAAGGCATAAAATGATCCCATTCTGTAGAAACGTCTCCACAATATGCACACTTTATACTGTCTTTTGTCATTCCTAAAGTTTTAAGATTAGCGACAAGCTCAACTTCATTAATTTTAGCATTTGGAATAATTTGACTAGAAAAAGCTCGCCGAATCATCGTCATACAATCTGTTATAGCAATTTTTTTTGGTTCCTTAAAATAGTTTTCCAAAGCTGATTTATCCTTAGCCATAATGTATATCCGTCCACCCATCATCTCGTAAAGACTGTAAGTATTCTTCTGTGGGAGCTGTTTCAAAAGCTTTTACCAAACCAGATTTTTTCCTATATATTGCCCATTTTCCAGTATGAAGAGAGAACAAACATAAGTTCCCTTTTTCTAAAACAGGCATATCTAGTCCATCGCCAATATTTGCGGCCAAACGATATAAACTCTCATCATTCATTCGTAACCCCTCCATCTGTGCTAAAAAAATCCTACCCACGCTTACGCCCAAACAAATCTGCGTAATTCTTGCGGATAAAAAATGCTACTCCGCTTTACCCTAACAATTATTAATTATTAATTGCCTACGCTCCAATATCTTCTATCAAGTTATTCACAATAAAGTCTCTTCTTTCTGGGGTGTTTTTTCCCATGTAAAATTCCAATAACTTTGGAATGCTTTTAAGAGATTTTACTTCTACCGGAATAAGGCGAATGTCTTCTCCAATAAATTGGCCAAACTCTTTTGGGCTAATTTCACCAAGTCCTTTAAATCGAGTTACTTCTGCTGCAGCGCCTAATTCTGATAAGGCTGCATCTCGCTCTTCTTCGTTGTAACAATACTGTGTTGTTTTTTTGTTACGCACCCTAAAAAGTGGGGTTTCTAAAATGTATACGTGGCCGTTTGTTACAAGCTCTTCAAAGAATCCTAAAAAGAATGTTAATAAAAGGTTTCGAATATGGAAACCGTCGTTATCGGCATCGGTTGCGATAATAATTTTTTGGTATCGAAGTCCTTCAAGGTCGTTTTCAATACCAAGCGCCATCATTACATTGTAAAGCTCAGCATTTTTGTAAATGTCGCCACGTTTTTTGCCGTACATATTTTCACACTTACCACGTAAACTAAAGATAGCTTGTGTCATAGCATCTCGGCTTCCAACAATTGAGCCAGAGGCTGAATCCCCTTCAGTTAGGAAAATCATGGTGTTTTCACCTTTTTTTCCGTCATCGAGGTGATATTTACAGTCTTTTAGTTTTGGTATTTTTAACGAAATCTTTTTCGCAGCCTCTTTGGCTTCTTTTTTAACCGAGTTTAAATCTGTTCTAAGTTTTTCGTTTGCAAGTATTTTAAGTTCAAGCTGTTTTGCTTGATCTGAGTTTTTGTGTAGCCAGTCATCAATTGCAGACTTTGTTTCTGCAACAATCCATGAGCGAACATCGGTGTTTCCAAGTTTATTTTTGGTTTGGCTTTCAAAGATTGGATCTTTTACCTTAATGGCAACGGCTCCTGCCATACCTTCTCTAACGTCTTCACTCTTGTAGTTCTTTCGATAAAACTCATTTACGCCCTTTAAAAATCCTTCTTTAAAGGCAGAAAGGTGCGTTCCACCGTCCGATGTATACTGACCATTTACAAATGAAAAATAGTTTTCACCGTAGGCATTTGAGTGAGTAAATGAAAACTCAATTTGAGCTCCCTTGTAGTACCCTACAGGATAAATACTTTCACCTTCAATTTCGTTATTTAATAAGTCTAAAAGTCCATTTTCACTAACGTACTTGTTACCATTACAAGTAAGGGTAAGCCCAGCGTTTAAGTATGCGTAGTTCCACAGTCTGTGCTCAATAAATTCCATGTTAAAGGCGTACTTTCCAAAAACGGTTTCATCGGGTACAAACTCTACATAGGTTCCGTCTTTTGTGTCTGGCTTTGGCTTTCCAGTTTTATTAGACTTTAGCTTACCTTGCTCAAAAACAGCTTCGGCATACTTTCCTTCTCGAACAGAAACAACTCTAAAATAAGTAGATAAAGCATTAACAGCCTTAGTACCTACCCCGTTTAATCCAACAGAGAATTGAAAGACATCATCATTATATTTTGCCCCGGTGTTAATTACCGACACACAGTCAACAAGCTTCCCTAGCGGAATTCCTCGCCCGTAGTCCCGAATCTTTACACGGTTTTCTTTAACTTCAACGTCAACACGCTTACCGTTACCCATTATAAACTCGTCAATTGAGTTATCAATAACTTCTTTTAAAAGAATGTAAATACCATCATTTTGGTTTGATCCGTCTCCAAGCCTGCCGATATACATACCGGTACGAAGACGTATGTGGTCTAACGAACTAAGCGTTTTTATCTTAGATTCATCATAATTCGATTTTTTTGATTTTGTCTCACCCATTCTAATATTTTAACATATTTTTTAGATTATTTCAAGACATTGAAAAACCACTCTTTTTTTTCTTATGTGACAAAGAC
>CAYJIS010000102.1:0-3137 GCA_964370315.1 uncultured Treponemataceae bacterium | reverse complement strand
ATGGAAAGTACCCAATAGAAGTTCCAAAAAATGGGAAGAAGTTGGTTTTTGAAGAAAGAGTGTAAATAATTTACAATTTATAATGTATAATTAATAATTGTGCGGGTAGAGCAGGCGAGTGTTAAACACTAAGGAGGAAATAACAAAATGAAGAATACATTAACATATAAAGATGCGGGGGTTGATACCCATGAAGGGCAGCGTGCTGTAGAACTTATGAAAGAGCATGTTAAAAAAACATTTTCTGAAAATGTTTTAACAGGGCTTGGCTCTTTTGGGGGGCTTTTTAGTCTTGGTAAGCTTGATATGGAAGAAGCTGTTTTGGTTTCAGGAACAGACGGGGTTGGAACAAAGCTAAAAATTGCCTTTATGATGGATAAACACGACACTGTTGGACAAGACCTTGTTGCAATGTGTGTTAACGATATTCTTTGCCAAGGAGCCCGTCCACTTTTCTTTTTAGATTACTTTGCCACAGGTAAACTCAAGGCAGAAAAAGTTGCAACCGTTGTTGGCTCAATTGCTAATGCTTGTTTTGAAACAGGGACAGCACTGATTGGCGGGGAAACGGCGGAAATGCCTGACTTTTATGATGAAGGTGAGTACGACCTTGCGGGCTTTTGTGTTGGTATCGTAGACAGAAAAAATATTATTGATGGCAGCAAAGTATCTGTTGGAGATAAAATTATTGGAATCCCATCAAGTGGGATTCATTCAAACGGTTATTCTTTAGCTCGGAAAGTATTTTTTGATACCATGAAATGTACGGTTGATTCAAAAGTAGATGGCTTAGAAAAAACAGTTGGAGAAGCCCTTTTAACGCCAACTAAACTCTACGTAAAGCCAGTTCTTGATGTTCTTGAAAATGTAAAAGTAAACGGAATGGTGCATGTTACAGGCGGTGGATTTTTTGAAAATATTCCGCGCGTTTTAAGTGATAACCAAAATGCAAAAATTTATATTAATGACATTGAAACACCGAGTGTTTTTAACGTAATGCAAAAAGCTGCAAACATTGAGCGAGATGAAATGTACTCTGCCTTTAATATGGGAATTGGATTTATGCTCATGGTAAAAGAGTGTGACGTAGAAAAAACCTTGTCTATTTTAGAAAAACACGGTGAAAAAGCAAAAGTAATTGGCGAAATAATTTCGGGCGAAAAAGGCGTAACACTATGCGAATAGCTGTTCTTGTTTCGGGTGGGGGAAGTAATTTACAATCCCTCATCGATGCAAAAAGTGATTGCTACTCAATTGAACTTGTTATTTCTGACAGGGAAGGCGCTTTTGGTTTAGAGCGCGCAAAAAGTGCAGACATCGATGCTTTTTGGGTCGGCAAAAAAAACTTTGCAGATGAAAAAAACACAGAAATTTTGCGTTTATTAAAAGAATACAAAATAGACTTCATTGTTTTAGCAGGCTATTTATCGATAATTCCTGAAACCATTGTAAAAAACTTTGAGCATAGAATTATAAATATTCACCCTTCTCTTATTCCTTCTTTTTGTGGCATGGGTTATTATGGTGAAAAAGTTCACGAGGCTGTCTACAATTCTGGTGTAAAGCTTACAGGCGCTACCGTGCACTTTGTAAATACAGGGGTGGACACCGGAGAAATTATTTTACAAGAAAGTGTTTCCCTTACAGATGAAACGGCAAAAGAAATTGCCGCAAAGGTACTGCAAATTGAACATAAGATTTTACCAAAAGCGGTTAATTTAGTTTGTTCGGGAAAAGTAAAAGTAGAAAATGGAAGAACAACTTTAATTAATAATGAATAATTAACAATTAATATGTACGCAAATTTATAAAGTTCTATGTTAATTTAGCCTTTATTCCCCGTGCAACAACACTTGCAGTTGTAAAACAACTTTGTATTAAATAGCCGCCAGTGGGTGGGTCAATGTTGAGCATTTCACCACAAAAATAAAGACCCTTATGTTTTTCACTTTCTAAATTATCTGTTAGCTCTTCTAGTCTTATTCCTCCGCTACATGAAATTGCCTTTTCAATTGCTGCAATGCCTGTTAGCGTAAGTTGTAATTTTTTTAACTTCGTGGCAATGCTTTTTGCATCAATTCTATCTTCTTGCTTTGTTGCTTCCATAAAAAGTGAAAAGGCTATGCTAGACAAAGAGAGTCGCTTTTTAAGCCAAGATGAAAAACTTGTCTTCCCTTTACCGCCTGAACTTTCTAATTTTTTTTGAATTTGCTCTATAGTAAAATCTGGAAACAAATCTATAGTTGCACTAGAGCTACCATTCTTTTCTATTTCGCTTCTATACAGCATAGAACTTGGATACACAGGGGAGCCTTCTATTCCAAAGGGAGTGAGTACCAAATCCCCACGAACGCCATTTACCGACACATTTTTTATGTATTGATAGTTTTCATCTAAGTGCATTTTTGAAGACCAGTTTACTTTAAAAGCACAGTTTGAAGGTTTAAATGTTTCAATATCAAAAGACAAATTCTCAAGAAGTTCAACCCAGCTCCCGTCACTTCCCGTGCTTGGGTATGATGCTCCACCACAAGCAAACACAATATTCCTCGCCGTAAAGTCGCCACAAGACGTTTTAAGTTTCCAAAAATCAGCATCTTTTTGTATTGAAGCTATTGTACAATTTGTTTGTAGTGTAAAAGTGGTAGAGCTTTGTAAATAGGTTAAAACCGTGTCTAAAAAATCTTTTGCACTTATTCCTGCTGCAAAAAGGCGCTTTCCATTACCTTTGTCTAATCTTAATCCCCATTTTTGAAGCCATTCGTTAAAGGCATCTTTTCCAAAAGTGTTAAAATAGTTTTCAAAGAGGGATTCGTTCGGGGCAAAGGATTTTGCCATTTCTGATGCGTTTAAATCGACAGAAAAATTCATGCCAGAACTGCAAGCTAAAAGGAGCTTTTGACCTACCTGCTTTTTGTGTTCGAGAAGTGTGACCGTGTGTCCTTTTTCTGTAAGAAGGCAAGCGCTTATTAAGCCCGCAACGCCACCACCGACAATTATTGTGTTCATTGAAGTCCTCAGGTTTTAAATATAACAGGAAAAGGCAAAAAAAGAAAGGTGCACATAATTGAAACAAAGTCCTAAATCCTATATACTATTTCTAATAATTGTGCATTATACATTGTAAATTATACATT
>CAYJIS010000101.1:0-3140 GCA_964370315.1 uncultured Treponemataceae bacterium | reverse complement strand
CAAAGGCAGATATTGCAGGGAAGAGCATCGTATTTAGCCGAGAAAACTTTGGTTGTGGCTCATCGAGAGAGCACGCTCCGTGGGCATTTGAAGTAAACGACATTAACGCCGTTTTTGCCGTAAACTTTGCCCGTATTTTTAGACAAAACATGTACAATTGTGGCATGATTGCAGCGGAGCTAAAAGTAGAAAAGATTGATGACATTTTTGATACATTTTCAGGGCATGACACAGACTGTACTATTAACATTAACGATGATGGAACTGCAAACGTAAAGCTGGTTGCTGGAAGTTTATCTAAGTCATACACTTTTACACTTGACGGCTTTGAAAAAGCATTGGTTGAAAGTGGCGGCTGGCTGGGATACGCTGAAGCGAATTACTAGTTTTGTGCGAACAGATAGGTTCGCACTTACGGGGAGAGTGTATGGGGGAACTTATCTGTTCAACCGCTTTACACTACAATTCAAAGTATTCCATAAATGCTTTGTTGATTTTCTGCATAATTTCTTTGTCTACAATTTGAGATACAGGTTTTCCTACTAGCCGTTCTTTTGAAATTGTTCTAATTTGGTGGAGCATAAGAACACTGTCTTTTGGAAGGCCTGATTCTTGCATTGTTAGGTACACTTCCGTTGGATATATTTTTGAGTCTTGCTTTACAGATGAAAAGGGCACAATGGTAACAATTGGCAAGTTGTCGTTTACTGCATCATTTGAAACAACTAACACAGGGCGTGTACCTCTTTGCTCACTGCCTTTAATGGGGTAAAGATTTGCAAAGAATATTGTCCACTTTTTTACCATTCTCCCATAACCTCATGGTCAATCTTGTCAAACTCTTCGTGAGTAGAAAGTGTCCTTTGCATAAAATCTGCGTCTTTTGAAGCTTCTTTCATTTCAAGTGCGTAGGCTTCTTTTCTTTTTTCTTTTAGTAAAAGGCTTAATCCTTCGTTTGTAGCTTCTGTAATTGAAGATAGAACATTTAATGCAACTAAGGCTTTTACCTCGTTCATAATATCTTGAGAAATATGGATAGTACTTTTTACGGTTGTCATACTATAAGTATACAACTGTATGGTGATACTGTCAATGGACTGTATGTTTTGCTGTAAAAAAAGCTGTATAAAGTAATAAATAATGAATAGAATTTTTACACAAAAAAGCAAAAATATGCTAAAATCAGTGTATGAGAAAAATAGTACTTTTTTTATTGGCAATGTTCTTTTTACTTCAAGCTTGCATTTCTTTTTGTGAGAATACTATTGTTCAGACAATAGTATCAAAAAATATTACAGCGTATATTTTTCAAAGGGCGTGTGGTGCAACAACAGGGAATAGTATACAAGTAAGTGTCCTAGATTCAAACAAAGCATTGCCTAATAAACCAGGAAATATTTTTATACTCGATTCAGACAGTGTTGTAACAGCTACGTGGACTACCGACACAAATCTTCTTATTACCTATGAGTGTGATGAGGAACAGGTGCGAAAAAAAGAGATGATTTTAGATGACATTACAATTGAATATTTGGCGCTAGGCCGTAGTGAGTATATAAAATAGTAGGAGAATCAAAACATGAAAAAAAGTATCATACTATTTTTGATTATGTTTTTGCTTACAAGCTGTGATGGAATATCAAAAAAAATGTCAGAGAAAGAAGCAGATATTTTAGTCCAAGCATTTCAAACAGGCGACTCGAAACTACAAATGCAGGCACATCAAATGCTTGATAAGCGTATAGAAAAGTATCACTTAAAGAATGATTATGCAAATAAAATTCAGTTATTAGTCGAAATGAAAAATTTTGAAGCAGCATATGCTATTACGGAAGAGGTAATTCAACGCTATCCTGATTATGTTGAAATGATGATGTACAAATGTATACTTGCAAAAAAAGTTTTGCCTAGTGAGCAATCTGAACTCTTGTTTAATAATACAATGAAACAACTTAATATACATGCCGGCAAACAAATTACTGCAAGTTATAGTATTTTGTCCAGTCAATTTCTTTTATCAATTCTCTATTCGAAAAATAACTTAAAAGAAGAATTGTATGGCGAAATTATGAACTTACATATTGAAGAATATGAGAAAGAGGCGATAACAGAGTTATATACACTTACTGAAATTGAGTTACTAGAACAGTTTTTTTGAGCTATGTAAATCTGTTTGTTTTTATTATTTTGTACAATTCTGCTGGCAGTAAGTAACTAGTAACAACTGCCTCTATTTTGATAACCCATATGCTTCTATTCACTAGAATTTGAAAATTGCACAAAAGTATACTTACTCAATTTTTACGTTATTAAACATTTTTTCAACTTCTCTTTGTATCTTCACCGTCTCATCATTATGGTCTACTTCAAGAGTTCTAATTGTACCATCTTCTAGTATTTCGTATAAAATGCGCATATTATCAAACCGTTCTTCTCTAAGTAGCAATACCTCTGAAGTTTCATATATGTTTGTTTTCATTTCATATGTTTCTTTTGTTTTTAGCATATAGCTTGCAAATGAATCTTCGTACATATTGACAATAATTTCTTTACCAGTTTTATCTGTAATAGAAAGTGAAAGTATTTCACCATTTGTATCTAAAATTGCCAAAATTTCTAGTGAATCATCTTTAACTAGTTGAAAACTGTTTTCATTATAGGCAAAACTATAGTCGTCAAATGATTTATATGGCGTAGATGAGCACCCAAGTAACACCATACTAAAGGTTAGTATTAGAAGTGAGTATATTTTATTCATATAATAGAATAGCATGATTGTAGTATGCCTACAAGTACAATATACGCTTGCTATAAGAATATCTTATGTTGTATAATATATTTATTATGAAAAATACAGCGAAGGTATATGTAGTTTTCTTTGTTCTTATTGTTGCTATTACTTGTAACTCTTGTACCTATAAATCTAATGCATTGCTCAAAAAAATTCAAAATACTAGTCAGGATGGGGATATCATTACTTTAAGTGACTATACCAATTTTGAATGGAGCGATGTTACTCTTTGTAGTGCCTCTACATCACCAGAAGATTATAAAGCAATTTTTAACTCAAACATTCCGTTTTATATGGCTTACAGTTTTGATGTGAGTGAAACACTTGTTTTTAAGAATAAAGGTAGGGT
>CAYJIS010000100.1:0-3163 GCA_964370315.1 uncultured Treponemataceae bacterium | reverse complement strand
CTTATTGTTTTATATACAACTCTTGAGCAAAGGCAGCTTTTTTATCTGCTACTTGGCTTCCGTAAGGGGTAAACTCTACGATAGAATAAAGCGGTGGATCTCTCTTATAATCAAAGTCATTCCATCGATATTCACCCTGTGTTGCATAATAATGTGCACATTCTTCATTCCCACTGTCGTTAGGTTCAGTAGCAGTCCAAGAATCAAACAACTCTATATTTTCTGGTGTACTTGCAGTTAAATAAGTCATCCCGTAGTGGAAAATTTCACCTGCTTCAGGACCTGCTGCCCAGTACCAATCACCCTTTTCATTTGTCTCATCCCCAGTCCACTTTGCTGGATCGTATTTACCGCCTGGTGGATAAAGCCTTGTACCTCCTATCCAACAGTCAACTTTACCATAGTTTCCCAGCAGAACTTTGTCATATATAAACTTATTTTCAGAATCACTTGTGATACTTATAAGATACCCTTGCAATCCGTTAAACATTTGTGCTTTTGCTGTGTTATAACCTGCCATCCAACCAAGACCCATATTTTCCGTATCATTACTATTTGTTACAATCTTGTAAAAACTCCCATTAAAATAAAGATGCTTAGTTTTATCAGCAGTAGTACCAGTAAGCACATTATCTAACTCAACTGTTTCTAAGTTTATTTTAACACTCATGCCAACACTAGCATTAGCAGGAGTAAATGTAAGTGTCTTTACAAAGTCGTTTGCGCCTACAGCAGGAAACGTATCAGTGCCACTTGCTGGGAAAAATTGTACATACGAGTAACTTGTGTTAGGTTTTAACACTTCTACATAGGATGCACTACCTGACACAGGAATACCCATACTAAGGATAGCTCCTTCTATTGTGGTTACACTACCTGTAGTAAATGTTCCGCCTTCAACAGAAATTGAGAATATAGTACCAGATACCCCTAGTTGAATATCTGGTATACTAAACGTATCACCCTCCCATTCAATATTCTCTGAAGGTGTTAAACCAAGCTGTCCTAAAGCAAGAACTTGATTATTTTTATATTCTACTTGCACAGCAAAGCTTCCGTAGCTATTGGTAATGTTTAATTTAGCCGTTGGGTCACCACCAGAAGCTACACTTGCAATAACATCACCTTGTGTAATGGTGTGTGAGCGAACAATGACGCCTTCATCGCTACCAGTGAGCACACCTGTGATTCTTAGTTGCCCAGCTTTTGTTAGTACGATTCCACCACTACCATTACTACCTACACTAAGATTACCCTTTATAGACACAGTGTTCATGCCTTCAACGGCTTTTATAGATCCACCTTCTAGTATGTGATCTCCTGTTTGTAAGTAGTTACCGTCTTCTCCTCGAGCATTTATAATACTGTAGCTACTTACATCTGAGCCGTTTGCAATGTTTGAGCTACCAATGTCTGCAAGTGCAATTTCCTTGCTATCATAGAGCCATTTTATTGTAGAGCCGCCACCGTCATTCACCATTTTTAGGTTATACCCATTTGAAACTATTGTTTTTGCCGTTGTGTCACTATAGGGTGCTATTATCCATTGCGCAAACAATTCTGTATCATCATCAAATGATACATTAGCTTGCTCATCTGTATAGTGTGTTCCACCACCAGCTGCCTGTTTAGTCCAACCAGTAAAGTAAAAGCGCTCTCTTTCAAAGAGGTTTTTATTAAGTGTCGTTGCTTCACCTTCAGTAACTTCTTGAGTTTGCGTAAGGTTTGAACCAAAGTTTTGGTTGTAGGTAATAGTAACCGTTCTATTCCACTTTGCGTAAAGATATAAGTCTCTATCAGGTGTAATTTCTTGGCCATTTACATACACTGTTCCAGTTCCCTCTGCATTGTCAGTCCAGCCTGCAAATGTTGATCCAGAGAGAGAAAATCCATTTGGTTGTAAATTAATGGTACTTTCTTTTTGAACATTTTGAGTATATTCTTTTACCTCAGAGCCAAAGACACTACCGCCATTTGCATAATAAGTAATAACCCAAATCTCACTTGCCCACTGTGCATATAATTCTGTATTTTTACTAATGGTGACTTCTCCCTCATCGGCATAGGATGTTCCTTTACCATCTGCTTGAGTATTCCACCCAGTAAATGTGTAATTTGAATTACTATGTGTGAATGTGTTTTTCTTTAAGATTGATGCAATGTCACTACCAACAACTTGCTCATCCATACTACCATCACCACCATTGCCATTAAAGGTTATAGTAAGTTGATCTGCCCATTGAGCATAAAGAGTAATATCTGCATTTGTAGTAATTTTTGCTTCATCGACATAGAATGTTCCATCCACACCACTTTGTACAGTATTCCAACCTACAAATAGTTTACCTTCATAGGTATAGGAGTTTTTCCTTAGTGTTGCTTCTACTAACGGTGTAACTATTTGTGTAGTCACAGAGCTTGAACCATTGTTTGCATCATAAGTGATGGTATTTTCTTTATCAATCCATTTTGCGTAAAGTGTTCTATTTTCTGTAACCTTATCGGTATCAAAGTCCCATTTATTTTTTAGACCACTTTCTTTATACCAGCCCTCAAATATGCTGTTTTCTTTTGTTGGAGAAGGAGGAATGCTCCCACCCGTTACAAAGGTTTTATTTTCTATAACGAGTTGAGAAGGAATTTCATCTCCTCCATTTGTGTTAAAACTAACTGTATAGCCCCACTGCGCATATAAGATATCGTCAGCACTAATTGCTTGTACTGTTTCATTATTTTGATACGTTGTACCACTACCATCTTGGTTTGTATTCCAGCCTACAAAGGTAGTGCCTGTTTTTGAAAATGTTTTTGGCTTTAATTGAGCACTTACACCTCGTTCTACATATTGTTCATACACAGTAGCACCATTTCCATTTACTACTTCACCGCCGTTTCCATTGTAGATGATAGTATAATAATTATTAGACCATTGTGCATAAAGGGTGATACTTGTGGTAAATGTAATGAGTCCACCATCGGCAAATGGAGTGCCTTTACCATCTGCTTTTGTGTTCCATCCGACAAATTCGTGGCCTTCTTTTGTGTAGTTATTTTTCGGTAAATATTCTTCCGACCCGTCTCCGTTAGCGTAATGGAGTACCATTGTTCCGCCTGTACCATCATTACTATCAAAAGCAATCTTAATGAGTTTTTTCCATTGTGC
>CAYJIS010000099.1:0-3177 GCA_964370315.1 uncultured Treponemataceae bacterium | reverse complement strand
TGTGTTGTTGTATATCCATTTGCAATATTCGTATACGAACTAACATTTCCTACCGCATCAAAGGTATAGCTTATATCTTGGTGTACCCTGTTATGTGTATTTTTTGTGTGTATGTTACTTAACCATCTTCTTTGTTCATCATACGTATACGTTGTTTCTACATCATTTCCGTATTTTATATATACTCTTTGTGAGTATTCATCATACCCTATGTCTTTTACATAGTGGGTGGTACTTTTGGAAGAGTATCATAGAAAATAGTTGTTTCAGTTTCACGTGATATCGACTTTAATAAATGCTCAGTTAAAACATCTTCTGCATCAATACTTAAAAGTTTTTGCTGTGTATTGAAATCAAGATATATCCTGGAAACATAATAAATATCATTTCGGTTTTCTACGTGTAGTTTAGCATAATCTGCAAAGTGTGTAAGTGCAGTTTGAAAGTTAACATCTGAGAAGAAAAATGAAACTGACCCTGTTACTGTTTCATCGAATACTATTGATTCGCCTGATATTTCTGCAAGTGAAAGTAATATATCAGTTATTTTTTGATTTCTAAAATCCAATGTAATTGAATTATCCCTGGTTTGCGAAAAAGAACTGAAGGGTATGAATAAAAGTAAAATTACTACTAAAATGTATTTTTTCATCCACTAACCTCGTTAATTAAACCTACAACAAACAAGCCTGCAGTTAAAAAAGGTGCAAATGGTATTTTAACTTTCAATAGACACGCACGTTTTTTATTGTAATTAGGTATTGCTAAAACCAAAACATACAAGAGTCCACTAAGAGAAGCAAATAAACTAATATACACTGTTTCAAAAAATCCAAAACCATACGCGAATGTAGTTATTAACTTAACATCCCCAAAGCCAATACCTTTTGAAAAAATATACATACATGAAAATAAGGTGAAAATAAAAGCTGCATGCCCAACATGGAGAAGAATTTTGTTTGGCTCATACACTACGTCAAAAATGAGAAAAAAAATAAAAAGTGTGATTACTAAGAAATCTGGTATAATAAAGTTTTTTATATCTATGAATGATATAAGTATACAAACAATAAAGCCAACTATGAACTTTATCAACATATTTTGCTTTCCTCTTAATACTACCACCCATTAAGATCTTGCACTTAAATCTTTTGGTCATACTATAAGAGAAATACATTAATGTCTATAAAAAGTAACCTTACGTAACCAATAGTAACCAGTTATTCTTGGTTACCTTTAGTTGTTTTAACATCAAGAAAGTCTAATGCACTTCTTTGATGTAGTTCAAATAAATCAAGTTTTGTTTTTATTCCAAGTTTTTTGTATATTTTTACCATTTGTTTTTTTATGGCACTTTCACTTTTATATCGATCTTTACCTATTGCTAAAAATGTCCTATCATGTAGCACTTCTTTAACAAGATCCCAATCTTTTTCACTTAAACACAAAGGATCTATGCTGATAATTTTTTGTTGCTCTGCAGAAGTAGCCTTTATTGCAAAAGTTTGACTTAGTTTTTCCTTTATTAATACATAACTAAGTGAAAAGAGAACAAGTAAAAATAAGAGTTCTAAAAAAGATTCGAGGATTATCGAAATTCCGAATCGATATTGTGATGCTAAAGCGCATAAGGGCATTATTAGTAGTATTGAGGTTAAAGCTTTTCTTCTAAATAATATTCCTGCGCGCTCTGCAAATAAACATCCAAGGCCGTACATTAAGTAAGCATTAATCCCGCTCCCATAAATTAAACTTTCTATACCCAACGAACAGCATAATATTGTATAGATGATATATTTTTGTGGGAAGACAACAAGAATAATTGATAAAAACACAGGTATTGCATTAACAAAATTATCAATTGTTTTTTGCGTAAGACTTCTTGTTTCAAAAGTATCAAAATAAATATTAGCAAAAAAAACAATAACCCATACTAGAGTTAATATAATAGCTACAATCCGCCAATAAAATTTATTCATCGCCACCTTCGACTGATAACACCTTGTTCGCTTTGTATAATTTGGTCTAAAACTTCACATGGGTTTTCTTTGATGTCATTTTCTAAGCTTGTTTTTAGAAAGGCATAATCCCAAGAACCATCATTTAAAGGATTATATACACCGTTTTCTTTATCTGTCATTGCACTGGCTTTATAGCCATCTATCATGCAAAGTGCTAGGTAATTCATACCATGTTTTATTACTTTCTCATTGCCGCCTTTAAATAGAGAGATTAACCTTAATCGAGAAAGCAAAGAAGCGTTATCATCATTGCAATGGTCGAATATTGTTGACCCGCCGCGAAGCTCTGTAAAGTAAATTGCCATGTGTGCTAAAGCAGTTCTTTTTGCATCTTGGCAACCAGCAACAAAGGGAATAGCTGCAATATATTTTGCAACTTTACTATTATATAATTCTCGTGTTTCTGACTCAGTAAAGCGAAAAGTATCAACAATAGCCGTAAAGATTTCATTAACGAAATTATCTAAACTTGTTTGTTCGATACAGTCAATCCCTTCTTCTTTCTTAGTTTTAATTAATACATTTTCCATACACACTCCTTTTGTATAATAGACATATAAATAATAACATGAAAAATATACACCGTCAACATATAAAATATATTGGTTTAATTCCATTTTTTATTTACATATGCATTATCATATATAGTAGTTTTACTTTAAAATGATAACTTTCTATTATCTTTATGTTTGAATATTTTAAGAGTAATATTATAATTACTCATTTTCACTGACAATCATTAGATGTATCACCATCCCATTTATATACTCTTGATATTCCATCACTCTTAGTTTCAAATTGGCGTGCCATGTCGTGCACAACTCTCTTAAGTAACCAAGTAGCATCTATACCTGCTGCTTTAATAGCTTCATCATCATGTTTATTTATTTTCCTTTTTATTCTACCCCGATTCAATAAAACTCCCAAGCCCTTAACACAGAAAATCTTACAAAAGTAACCAAATGTAACCATGTGGTAACTTTTAGTAACCGCAAATAACCTAAAAAATGGTAGTTTTGCTTGATATTAAAAAAGAAACCTTTTATTCTATTACTTATAAAAGGAGAAGATATCATGAAAGCAATTACTGCAAAACCAGAGAGTATTAGAGCAATTTTTACAAAACGTTATGTTATACCAAATTTTCAACGGCCTT
>CAYJIS010000098.1:0-3199 GCA_964370315.1 uncultured Treponemataceae bacterium | reverse complement strand
ATACATAAAAATGTTAAAACTATACCAGATTATACATTTATATCTTCTGATAATATATTACTTGTTGTAGAGAAAGACTCTGTAGCTTATGATTATGCTATTAAATGGAATATCTCATTAGAAATACTAAAATAAGAATAATTTTTTTATAAAAACTCTATAATCTAACTTGACAATTTTTTTTATAGTCAATACTCTTATCATATGAATAATCGACTAGAAACACAATTAAACTTCATAATAGAAGTAGATAAACTAAAGCACGTTATGCGCCGTACAATTTTAATAGATGAGTCAAGGCGCGAAAATGATGCAGAACACTCTTGGCATCTAGCAATGGCTGCAATTATTTTGCAAGAGTACGCAATTGAGGCCATTAATATGGAGCGTGTTTTAAAAATGGTTATTATACATGACCTCGTTGAAATTTATGCAGGTGACACCTTTGCATTTGATGTAGAAGCTAATAAAGATAAAGAAAAAAGAGAAATGGAAGCAGCTGAAACGTTATTTATGCAATTACCCTCAGAGCAAGCAAGCGAGCTTAGATTGCTCTGGGAAGAATTTGATAGAATGGACTCTGCAGATTCTCGCTTTGCTGCAAGCTTAGACAGACTACAACCCTTTATGCACAATACTAGAACAGGCGGTCATACATGGATAAAAGGTAGTGCAACAAAGAACCAAGTTTTAGAGCGTATGGAGCCTGTAAGAATTGGCACTCCTCAAATTTGGCAATGGGTCTTAGAAAACATAGAAAATGGTTTAAAGCAAGGGTGGATACTTCCTTAAATTATTTTTATTACAGATTCTCTCATAATCAACTCTGCTGGGATTTGTATAATTTCAGGTACTGTTTCTCCTGCGATATTTTTTAATAAAATCTCGGCTGCATGTTTAGCAATTGCTTCTTTGTTTTGACGAAAGGTGGTAAGAGGAGGATTACAGTAAGAGGCAACTCTATCATCATCAAACCCAATAATAGAGAGATTTTCAGGTATTTTTATACCAGCTTCTTTGCAGTAGCTCATTAAACCAAACGCAAGTGTGTCACTGGCAGCAAAGAGTGCAGTTATTTCAGGGAATTTTGATAGCAATTTTTTTGCTCCATCATATCCTGAGTGTTCGCGCCAAGAATCACACTGTTCAATATAATTTATACAATGATTAAAACCATGTTCTATCAATGTCTGAGTAAAGCCGGTTTGCCTATCAGTTGAAGCAGGGGATTTATATGAGTAAGACATAGTTCCTAAAAAGCCTATATTTTTGTGACCATGTTCAATGAAGTGCTTAGCTGCTTGTATACCAGCTCGCTTATTAGAAGATATAATTGTACAAACATCGCTAAAAATAGAATCAACAGAAACACAAGCTATATTAGATTTGATCAAATCTGATACTTCCGAATTTGCATCTTCATAACTTGCAAGTAATACCCCATCAATATTTCGAAGCCTGCAGTGCTCTAAATAGGATATTTCATGAGTACCAAATCTTTTTGAAAGGAACAACAAGTCATATCCTTGATTTTGAATTTCTGTTCGAAAAGAATCTAATACACCTGAAAACAATGGATGGCTAAACCCCAGTTTCATTCCACGATAGTCAGAGAAAATAACACCAATGAGATTTGAATTTTTTGTTATAAGAGAACGTGCAGCCATATTTGGTTTATAACCAATATTATTAGCAACTTCTACTATAGTTTCGCGGGTTTTTTTGCTTAAGCTACCTGCACC
Source organism: uncultured Treponemataceae bacterium (assembly GCA_964370315.1). GTDB lineage: Bacteria > Spirochaetota > Spirochaetia > Treponematales > Treponemataceae > CAYJFX01. The sequence goes on along the minus strand of CAYJIS010000098.1, from coordinate 1,457 downwards.
ATTTAATGCTTTGGAGATAGTTGGGGCGGAATATCCTGTTAATTTAGCGATATCATAAATGGTTACCATAAATTGTTATAAATCCTTGCCATTTGCTTTTACTACTTCTTTATACCAATACGCACTATCTTTTAATGTTCTTTTTTGTGTTTCATAATCAACGTGTACAAGACCAAATCGTTCGCTATAGCCAGAATGCCATTCAAAATTGTCTAAGAGCGACCACTGAAAATACCCTCTAATATCTGCACCTTCGTCGCATGCTTTTGAAAGTTCTTTTAAATAGCGATGTAAAAAATCAATCCTTTGTGGGTCATGAACTTTCCCGTCTAAACTTACTGAGTCTGTATTTGATAAGCCATTTTCTGTTATGTAAATTGGCAACTTGTATCTTTCTGTAATCAGTTTAGGAAGCCATAATAAGCTTTCTGGCGTCACAGGCCAGTTTAATGATGTTCTAGTGTACCCTGGTTTTCTTGTAACATACTGGTATCCACCGTTTCCATCAGACTCAACTATTCTACCATTATAAATATTATGACCATGGAAGTCGACTTTTTCTGTAATTAGTTTAAAATCATTTGCACCAATTTGGGGCATATCCTCTTCAAAAAGTTCAAATGCTTTTTTTGGATAATATCCTAAATATAAAGCATCATTCCAATATGAAAGACAAAATGCATTAAAGTCATTTTTATTTGGTTCATGAACGATATCTAATTGAGCTTGCCGACATGCTTCAATGTCTTCAGCTTTAGTGGAGGCAGGGTAGTGAGCCGAGCATGTTGGAGCCATACCAACTTTTATGATACCATTAGAGTTAGCTCGTAGGGCTTGAACCGCTTTTCCATGTGCTATTAAAATATGGTGAGCCATTTGCATAATATCGCGTCTAGGCATTTTTAAACCAGGTGCATGAATCCCATTTTCATAACCGAGTACTGTAGTACATTGTGGTTCATTAAAGGTAAAAAAGTTTGAAACTCTATCGCCAAAATTTTTTCCTATGACGCTAGCATATTCGGCAAACCAGTCAACACTTTCAGGATTTAAGAATCCACCACGCTGATACATTGCATAGGGCATATCCCAATGGTACAAGGTAGCAAAAGGCGTAATATTCTTTTCGAGCAAAGCGTCAATTAATCTATTATAAAAATCAATACCTTTTTGATTTACTGCTCCACTACCATTTGGTATAAGTCTCGGCCATGCAAAAGAAAATCTATATGCATGTAGACCTAGCTCTGACATAATTTCTACATCTTCTTTGTAACGATGATAGTGGTCACATGCAGTATCACCTGTATGCCCATCAAATACCTTTTCTGGTGTTTTACAAAAAACATCCCATATAGAAAGTGATTTTCCATCTTCGTATGCAGCACCTTCAATTTGAAAGCTTGCAGTTGCTGTTCCCCATATAAAATTTTCTGGAAATGCCATGTAGTTCTCCT
>CAYJIS010000097.1:0-3215 GCA_964370315.1 uncultured Treponemataceae bacterium | reverse complement strand
TAATTAACATCCTAATTGCTTCAATGGCGACCTTAATGGGCGTTTCTGTGTCATGGCAAATAGTGTTTTCCATGCCACGCTTTTGCCGCTCTTGGTTTCCTACAACTAAAAAGGTAGAACCCACTTTTACACGTAAATAAGAAGCCACTATAAACAAGGCAGCACTTTCCATTTCAGATGCCTTACATCCCATTCTCATCCATGCTTCCCACTTGTCCATAAGTTCATAACTTGCAGGAAGTATTTCAGGGTCGTGCTGGCCATAAAAGGCATCCTTACACTGCACTACTCCAGCATGATGAGGTACGCCAATCTTTTTAGCAGCAGCTACAAGGGCATTGGTAACATCTAAGTCTGCAACAGCTGGGTACTCAATAGGACAGTATTCTTTAGAAGTGCCTTCCATCCGTATCGCCCCAGTAGCAATAACAACATCACCACCCTTTACATCAAGATCCATACCACCACAGGTTCCAACCCTAATAAATGTTTTTGCACCGCACTTTACAAGTTCCTCTAAGGCGATAGAAGCAGAAGGGCCACCAATTCCAGTAGAAGTTACGGAAACTTTTACACCGTCCAAAGTTCCAGTGTATGTAACATATTCCCTTGAATCTGCAACAAGTTTTGCATCATCAAAATAAGAGGCGATTTTTTCACATCTTTTGGGATCTCCGGGTAAAATAACATATTCGCCTACATCGCCAGGACGTAGTTGTATGTGATATTGAAGATTTTCTTCACCTGAATAATTTTGCATGGCTTTTTCTCCGATAATAAAAGTATAGTTAATGGTAACATAGGATAGAGTAGCTGTCAATTATCAAATGAGTAAAAATCATCTTTACGCATTTGTCTATAGTTTTACGTTTTATATTTTAAACCATTGATTATAAATAATAGGAGTCATTTTATGAAGAAAATTTTAATCGCAATTTGCATTAGCATGCTTTTTATCGCATCATGTAAATCAACACCAGAACCAACTATTACTACACTTGCAGAAGGTTCAACTAATTTAGGCGACATTTGGAGTGTTTATATTGCAGATGTAGACTCTGATATATCTCAAATTGTTTATAGCATTACCTCTAGAAATTATGTCTACAATTTTTCAATAGTTTCCCAAATAACAAAAGGCGAAAAATTGTATACATTTATTATTTTAGAGCAAAAGGGAATTGCGTATGATGAAAACTATTGGAATACATTTGAACTCGAAATAAACTCTGAAACAATTTTACTAACGAACACTGTAGCTTTTGCGTTAGAGGGCGAAAGAAAAGGCCTTGCAATTTCAGGCGATATATCAAAAGAGGATATTACAAAATTGGCCAATGCACGATTTGTTAATGTTATAGCGTCAAGCACAGAAGATGAAGATCGAACAATTATTAATACCCTCCCTATAGAATTTCAGGAAAACCTTTTAAGCTTGTAGTTTATGGCTCTCGTTTTATAACAATAATATTAATCCTATGAAAGTAGTCTTTTAACATTGTAAAATAAATTTTGGGGCGCATCGCACTTCGTGCGACCGCGCTCTTGCTTGTATCTTTTGCTTTAAAGGTCATGGCAGGCCATGATCCTACATTGTGCAAAAGGATACCGCTACGATCGCTTGCGCGTTCCGTAACTAAAACTACACTCCTAAAAGGGCCGCTCCAATAACTCCAGCAGAATTGTTTAACGTTCCACAACAAATATATGGCAGCTTTGTTGTAGGCCCTTTAAGACATTCTTTTTGTGCAATTGCCCTAAGTGGCTCTAAAAGTATCTCTCCTTCTTTACTGATTCCGCCAGCAAGGGTAATAATTTGAGGCTGAAAAATACTTGTAGCATTTACAATAATAGCCCCTAAGGCTTCAAAATATTTTTCCAGTGTTAAAAGGGCTGCTTCATCGGCTTTTTCTGCCGCTCTAAAAGCCGTACGCCCAGACACTCCATCTACGCTACCGCCAGCTTCAGCCCACATAATCGAGTCTGGATATTTTTCCATAAACTCTAAACTTGTTGCCTTTAACCCTCTGGAAGAAGCATACCTATCGGCGCATCCTTTTCTGCCACAAGAACAAAGCCTTCCCCCTAATGCAATAACCGTGTGACCAAGCTCCCCCGCTAGACCGTTTTGCCCTCGAAATATTTTTGAATCCAAAATAATGCCAGATCCTATCCCTGTTCCAATGGTAATTGAAATAAGGTCGGTGTACGCATTTTGGCTTGAGTCTTTTGGAGGTTCTTTTCCAACACCAGCCTTAAACTCGCCAAAGGCTGCAGCATTAGCATCATTTTCTACCAATACTTCAAGGCCAAGCTTTTTTTGGATATACTCTTTTATAGGAACATCAAAAAAGTTGAGGTTAACGGCTTGCTCAACAACGCCTCTTTTTACATCAACAATACCAGGAGTTCCAAGCCCCACATATGGAAAATCACTAATTGTTAGATTTGCACTTTTAACTGATTCAAGTGCCGTAGCACAGCAATCGTCTAAAACTTCACTCCAAGGCCTAGACACATTTGATTTACACTCTGAAGATGCAATAATTTCATATTGCTCATTTATAACAGCCGTTTTTATTGCCGTTCCACCTAAATCTATTCCTAAATACTTCATATATTTAAATTATGTGGTATAATACAAGGTATGTCAAGCAATAAAAATGGTATGTTAGAAATTTGTGTCGATTCATTAGAGTCTGCTATCGAGGCAGAAAAGCATGGTGCAAAAAGAATTGAACTTTGCGCAAACCTCATTATCGGAGGAACCTCTCCAACAAACGCTCTCATTGAAGAAGTGAAAAAAAATCTTGCAATTCCATTCCATGTGCTCATTCGCCCAAGGTTCGGCGATTTTTTATATTCTGAAAGTGAAGTGAGCATTATGGAAAATGAAATAGCACAGGCAGTTACACTTGGTGCAAACGGTATTGTCATCGGCTGCCTTACAAAAGATGGCTCGCTTGATGTGCCAGTAATGGAAAGGTTAATAACAAGTGGACGCTCTCAAAATAGCAATATTTCTATAACTCTCCACCGTGCATTTGATATGTGTAAAGATCCATTCAAAGCATTAGAAGAAGCTGAAATACTTGGCATTGATACCATTCTCACCTCTGGTCAAAAAGAATCATGCTATGAAGGGAGAGAACTTTTAGCGAAACTGGTAAAAGAATGTAAGAATGTGGAAATCATGGCAGGGGGCGGCTTAAAGC
>CAYJIS010000096.1:0-3255 GCA_964370315.1 uncultured Treponemataceae bacterium | reverse complement strand
ACAAAGACGATATAATCGCACATACTCACATTTGGTCAAATTTTAGTAAAAAAGTAATAAACTTAGAAATGACCAATTTTCAAAACTTGACTGCGGACGGAAAGGTACAATTAACGAAGTACGGGGATGATATTCGAGTTGTAGCCAATTTTGGAGATGAGATATTTTTGTATGAGCACACTGAAGTACCAGCGAATGGTTTAATTATTATTGATGGGGAAGTAACAGTGTATGTTCCGAGTCTTGCAGAAGATCATAGGTAGGAGAGAGTAATTATATTACTGAGCTGAAACTATCACTGGGTTGTTTCTCCCTCAAACAATGTTACTTTACATATAACCGATGGGGCTTCTTCAGCTTTGCCATTATTTATTAAGTCTATGAGCATATCTGACATTGCATTAGTAGTTTTGCATTGATTCTTTCAGCGTATTAACGCGATAGTTACAGGGGACTCCTTAAAGGCTGTCGTTAGTATTGAACACTCACATATACACGTTATCGTATTGGATTTTCCCAATTCCAATTTGTGTAAATTGCATAAGCTATAAGTGTGTCGGTGCTTTCATCTAACGTAAAGCCTGCAATGGAATTGCCTATTCTAAATGTTGGCTCAAAGTATTGCTTCTCTTTTGGTGCGGCATTTGGACTTGTTATACCAAGCTCTGTGTTTTCGGTAACGACAACCCATTTTCCAGTATTAAGCTTAAACCTTTTGCCATCCTCTGATACCTCTACAATTATACCTTCAATATTTACCATAACACTGCGCATAGACATTTCTAATACACCGTTTGAACTGATAACATCCGCAATAACTACATCTGCTTTTTCATCACCAAATGTAAAGCCTTGTATGTAGTTACCTACTTGAATATTTTTGTCAACTGCAACAAAGTTTCCGACATTTTCTGTTTCAAATAGTGTTTTTTCGCTAATAATTACCGTTTGTCCGTTATCGAGTGTAATTCTATTGCCGTGTATTTCTGTTACTACGCCCTCTATATTGATTGCTATTTTTGCACGTATTGTGCTATTGTTCTCAGAATCTACGTTTTGCTTTGTTGCACAAGCAGTTATGCACACTATTGCCAGAGTACCTACAAGTAGCCATGTTAATAATTTTTTCATATTAAAACCTCTGTAATATATCTTTGTGACTATTATACAGTTTTTCTTTGTAAACTACAGTTATTTATGGTTATGTTTATATTGTGCTACAGAAAAATGCGGACACAGGTATTTTGCTTGCGAGATATGGGGAAGCCTTAGAGGTGTTTGTTGATAGGTATGCTACTGTACAAGGTGTTTGGGAGTGGCTACAGATAAGAGAGCAAGTTATACATATAGTAATATGAGACCATAGATAGTTTTACAAAGATAAAATTGATATTACTTTACTTAAACACAATATATAAAACTACTGCGATATTTCGTTTTTGGTTTTTGTAAAAACTATTGCACCCAGTGTTATTGTTCTAAACATAACTAAAAGCTCTGCACATACTGCAATTTTTGCTACTGCCGATACAGGATGTATGTCACCAAACCCAGCAGTGCTAAATACTGAAATACTATAATAAAGAAATTCAAGTACGCCCAAAAAGAAGTTGTTCCAAGGAGTATACCCTTCAAAACTTCCAACAGCAATTATTTCTATACAAAAAAACAAACTTGCAAATGCGTAAATAATAAGTAAAAATTCTAATACTACTGCATGAATAAACCATTTTTTCTTTATATTAACTACCACATTATTTGATTTTGGAAGCATACCAAATATAATACCTAAAATTATTCCAACAACAAAATATGCAAGATAGAAATTATCTGAGTTTTGATACATTAGAAATTTAAGTAAGAGAAGCATTAATGTAACAAAAGAAGTAACAATCACTACAGCCATATCACCATATTTTTGTAAAAAATTATGGCCGACTATCCACTTTATAGATAGCCGAGTTAGAATAGTTATCAATACTGTGCCTAAAATTAATAATAGTATAACTAGCATACATCCTCACTTTAAATCTTTTACATTAACGGTGAAAAGCTTCTCAGAATACTAAGTGCTAAAAACTTGAAAATGTTACGTTTTTTATTTGCTTTAATTGTACTAAGTGTCACTTCTTCACATTTTTCTTGTGTTTCTAAAAAATCGGTTTTTATTTCTTTTATGACAGAGCATCCATACATTACCGTTGCACATTCATAGTGTAAGTCGAAGCTTCTGTAATCAAGATTTATAGTGCCAACAATAGCGGTGTTGTCGTCTGAAATTACCATTTTTGAGTGTATAAAGCCTGGTGTGTATTCAAAAATTTTTACCCCTGCTTTTATCAAGGTTTCATAGTATGAGCGTGATAAAAATTGTACAAATTTTTTATCGGGAATGCCTGGCAAAAGAAGTCTTACATCTATTCCAGACTTTGCAGCATGTACTAATGCTACGGTCATTTCACGACTGATAATTAAGTAAGGTGTAGTAATATACACATAGTCTTTAGCATTATGTAAAATACTCATATATAAACTTTCCCCAACTGCATCATCATCGAGCGGAGCATCTCCAAAAGGTTGAATTATCCCGTCACTTGCTTCTTTTAGGGTAGGTGCAAAGTCTTTATAGTTTTGAAGTTCTCGTGTTTTAATTTCCCACATAGATAAAAACAACATACTAAGGCCATACACTGCATCACCTTTGAGCATAACAGCGGTATCTTTCCAATGGCCGTGCTTTAGCTTATGATTTATATATTCATCTGCTAAGTTTATGCCTCCATTAAAGCCTACATTACCATCAATAACACAGATTTTTCTGTGGTCACGATTATTAAACTTAGCAGTCATAACATGGTTTACCCTATTGAACGGACGACAGTCAATGTTATGGGCTTTTAGACGAGCAGAAAAATTTTGAGGTAATGTTAAAATACAACCTAAGTCATCATACAGTACTCTAATATCAAGACCGAGCTTTGCTTTTTCTATTAACACTTCTTCTATTTCACCCCACATTTTACCTTCCTCTATTATAAAGCTTTCAATAAAAATAAATTTTTCTGCTTTTTTTAGTTCAAGGATTAAAGCGCGGTGCATATCTTCGCCTAAAGGGAAATAGCTAACGCTTGTGTTTTCAAAGGCAGGAGCATTTGCAATGTTTTCTAAGTATGAACATTGTCGTTTACTGTGTGCATTTTTTAGTTTTGATAGTTTTATTTTTGGAATTTCTGCAACAGATGTAATAATATTTTG
>CAYJIS010000095.1:0-3741 GCA_964370315.1 uncultured Treponemataceae bacterium | reverse complement strand
GCAGAATTTTTGCGGTTTTTTTATATTTAAATCACAATTTCATTTTAAAAGGAGAATTAATAACGGCTTCAATACAAATAGTATAGAAACCGTTATTTTTTCAATTTGCGTTGCAAATTGTATATTATATTACCGCTTTTATACAGTAGAAGCGGCAGGAAAAAAGACAATGTCAAAAACTGACGTTTTTTAATTGTCTTTTTTAAGGAGAAAAAAAATGAAAAAAGTATTTTTATTGGTTAGCCTTGCTTTAGTGCTTGGCTTAGTAATGGGCTGTCCACAACCAACTGATGGTAGTGAGGCACGAGTTCCATTGACAAATGAGCAAGGTCAAACACTTATGAAGGCTGTACTGGAAGAGACAGTGATAACCCTTACACCAGTGTATGATGGTGAAACAGGTGGTTTAACGCTAAAAGCTGCCTTGCATGGGCTAGTACCCTTTGCTGATAGGAGAGAGATAACTGAAATACATATTACCACCATAGGCAGTACAAAAATTATTCCCGAAGAAGATTTAGCGTACTTGTTTTCACGTTTTTATAAACTAACAAAAGTTATTGGGTTCGAGCATTTAAATACCTCTCGTGTTACTGATATGGCCGGCATGTTCTCTTATACCAACTTTATTAGTCTAAACTTAAGTAGTTTTAACACTGTAAATGTGGTGAATATGTCTTCAATGTTCGATAATACTAATTACCTTTTTAACCTGGATCTAAGCAGTTTTAACACTGAAAAGGTAATAGATAGCGAGACGATGTTTTCTGCTTTTGGACATGGTGAAGTAACAGTAGGTAGTAATCTTACTCAAAACATCTCTGAGCAAATAAAGCCAAGTGAAGGTCCTCACAATGGTGTTCAATATGCAAACCCCGGTAAATGGGTAAAAGATGGTGTGGAATACGACACCATACCTGTAGTTGACGGCAAAGCCGTAGCAGGCACGTATACTGCAAAGTTAGCAGAGTAGATACGTTTACCGTTTTCGAAATATTCCCGTAGAGTCCGGCGCCCTCGTCGGACTCTACGACTTTACTCAATAATTCGGACATGGCAAGCCATGTCCCTGGTTTCTTAAGGTAAAAATCCGCGTTCATCCTGTTCATTCTCGTGGCTAAGATTCTTCGACTTCGCTCAGAATGACAGTGTGGGTAGCACATCCAACAGTCAAACGTACTTCAAAAAATAAAAATCTGTGTAATCCTTTAATCTGTGGTTCTCTTCATGACCAATCTCGGTGGTATACGCAAAAAAACCACCAACACTCAAAAAGTATTGGTGGTAATGTTGCCAATAGTGTAGTGGTTTATTGCAATAAACCACTACATTTTGCAAAAGAGGCGAGACACATAGGACTCACCTTACAAGAAGAGGTCGCTATTCCCCAATTCTTACTCGTTCCCAAATAGCATCGTATTTTGCAATGTCTTCTCCAACATCACCAGGTACTTGGTATGCTGAAACATCATCAATTTCATACATTGGTGTAAGTGTTGTATACTTTCCTGCTTCTTCATTGATTACAGCTGGAAATCTAAAGTCGTCTAGGAATAATGCATAAACTTCTGGCCTGTGAATAAAGTTAATAAACTCTAAAGCAAGGTCATAATTTTTTGAGCCTTTTAAGATACACATAGAATCTACATATAATGGTACCCCTTCTTGTGGAATAAAGTAATCAACCGTATCCCAATTTTCCTCAGGAATTTCGCCAAAGATGTTTTCTGCGTATCCGTGGCTTACCCAAAAGTCGCCTGATGCAAATGATTTTCCAAAACCTTCTGCATCAAATTTAACAAGGTTAGGAGCCCAACCATTTTTTAATAATTCTTCTGCTTCAGCTAGTTCTGCATCTGATGTTGTGTTTACAGAATAACCAAGGTATAAAAGTGCCGCACTCATAACTTCTCTCATGTCATCAAGCATTGACATTCTATCTTTTAAGTCTTCTCTTGCAAAAATACTCCAGCTTCTTTCGTAGCCTGCAAGTTTATCTTTGTTTACAGCAATGCCTGAAATGGTCATTCCATAAGGAACTGCATAGTCCATGTTTGAATCATAATCAAGTTTTTCAAGAATAATTGGATTAACGTATTGTGTGTTAGAAAGTTTTGAATGATCTAGTTTTTCTACCATGTCGAGGTTAATCATAATCGATGCATAGTCTTGAGATGGAAACACAATATCGTAGCCAGTAGCGCCGGCTCGGATTTTAGTAAACATTTCTTCGTTAGATGCATAGCTGTCTACTTTTACTTCAACTCCAAACTCTTGTTCGAATTGTTCAATAACTGCATCTGGAGTGTAATACGTCCAGTTGAAAAGGTATAATGTGTTCTCGTCAGTGCGTGAACACCCAGTTGTTAAGAGCACTGCAATAATTGCAATAGCTGTTCCACAAAACATTTTTTTCATGTTAGTGTACCCCTTAATTGTATCACCTAAGTGATATCGACAAATTAGAGAGATTAACAGTACAGTCCACAGGCAACGCAAGGTAACTGTAAGTGATAAATACTATTTATCAACTCTCTATAATATATGTAGTTGCACTTATGTGCAATAAAGCAACGTATGTGTTGCTTCCTACTTTTTAATTGTGAGTTTGATTTTCAAACTCGATAGTACACATTGTCAAGTATGACGATGTGTACGTACTACTTAGAAGCTGCAAAACTTTTTAAGAATTTGCGTAGAGTAAATGCTATTAAAATCGTAGCAAAAATCATTACACATGATAGTGCATTAATTACAGGCGAAACCCCAAAACGAATCATTGAATACACATACAAGGGTAGAGTTGTCGAACCAGGACCTGAAACAAAGAATGTAATAACAAAGTCTTCTAAAGAAAGTGTTACTGCCATTAAAAAGGCAGAAATAATTGCAGGTAATATTGCGGGAATTATTATTTTCATCATTGATTGTCTAGAAGTAGCACCTAAGTCATGTGCAGCTTCGACAATTGAGTGGTCGAACTCATCAATACGAGCAAGTATAATTAAAAAAACAAAGGGCAAACAAAATGTTGTGTGTGCAATAAAAATTGTTAGTAAGCCTAAAGGTAATTTAATTCCAGCAAAGAATATGAGCATGCTAACCCCGATAATTACTTCGGGGAGCACCATAGGTAAAAAATTAACAGTTTGAATATATGTTTTGCCTTTAAATGAATACCACCTAATACCAATAGCTGCGAGTGTGCCAAGTATTGTAGAAAATAGTCCCGAGCTAAGGGCAACAATAATACTATTTTGAAAAGAGGCCCATAAATCATCTGAATCAAATAGTAGGGCTTTGTACCAGTTTAGAGAAAAGTCGGTAAACTCTCCGCCTTTTGATTCATTAAAAGAATACACAATTGTAACAAAAAGTGGTAAAAATAAAAAAATGAGTGTCACTAATAAAACGATAAAAGAAAAAGAAATTTTTCCTCGCTGCCTTTGAAAAGCTCTATGCGCATGTCGTGAAGGCTCTGTGATGTTGTTCGTTTTATTTTTTCGTGATAGAGCAGCTGCAATTGAACCTCTTTCAATCATAATACTGTACCTCGTTTTTTAATAACTTGTTGTTCTTCTTTTTTTCCTGAAAACATTACCCAAAAAACACCTAAGGTACTAAGCACGGTAATTAAAAGTGAAAAAGATGCAGCTAAAGGCCAGTTCCTTGTTTTATTTACTTGATCTACAATTATGTTTCCAATCATATAAGAGTCTTTCCCACCTACTAATAATGGTA
>CAYJIS010000094.1:0-3775 GCA_964370315.1 uncultured Treponemataceae bacterium | reverse complement strand
TTGTAGGACTTGATTTTATACCTATTTATAAAGAGAGTTGGGACACAAGCTCAGACTCTTTATGATGTAATGTAGGCGAATAAGCTTATTAAATACCTTACCTTTCTAAAGGTATCCCAAAAAGTGAAAAGTTTGCACAATGTGGGAAAAGATGCCTTGCTTGGCTAGTATTTCTGTGCTAAAATAAAACATTAGGGAAGGATTTTTTTGTGGCCCCGAATACTATGCAGGGAACAACCCCGTAAAGTATGTGGATCCCGATGGGCGGGTAGACTCGGAGCCTATTACAACTTTCGAAAAACATCAATTAGATTTTATTCTTTCTGAATATATAGATAATTTAGATTTTGATTCGGCCTTTCTTGATTTTAGTATTGAATTTGGTGTGGGACTTGCAATTTCAGCAAATATTCTAGGGGCTGGATTTGGATTCGACTTTGGCTCACTAAGAGGAACTTTTTCAACTGAACATGGATATTACGAAACTGATACCCTTGGGATAGAATTCGGGATGGTTGACTTGCTAGGTGTTGCACCACATAAAGAACCATCGGGAGACGGAAAAGGTTCTATTTTGAACATGGTTCCAGAGCTAAGTATAGCTGGTTTTGCAATTAGTGAAGAAGGACTTACAATAAATTATGAAGTTGGAGGACAAGCAGTAATTGGGATTACAGCAGAAGTAAGTTATACAATACCTTGGAGAAAGAATGATGAAAAATAAATTAGAATCACTGGCGTATACAGTTATAGTCTTTATTTGTTATTATATTCTTACTGGATATATTTCGATTAGCATTATAAGCGTTTTTATAAGTGTTATTTTTATTACGGTATGTTTTTTATCAAAAAAAATATACCGTAAAGAAGGTAATAAACAAAGAAAAAATCTTGCAAAAAATGAGTATTTCTTAGCATTTTTTTTTGATTTTGGGATTACCTCTTTTGTTGTAGGTTGTACGGTAGTCCTATTTTTAAGTAACACCGGTATAAAAAATTTGGTATTACTTCTTGTATTATATTATTTATCCTTTTTGAACCTTTATTACCCATCATTTGGCTGTTTAAAGTTTAACGTGGGACTGTGTACACATAACAAAGGGTGGAAGATTTTTTTGTCTAACTTGTTGTATCTCTGTGTATATGCATTATTTTTCTTACTGTTTTTTGTAAAACCAATTATATCCGTGAGCCTTTTTGTAGCTTTTCATGTTTTTGATGTTGTTTTTAGACTAGTAAAGACAAAGAGTTTTGTTCAGACATTACTGAAGATAGATGTAATTAAATTATGAGCATAAATACTTTTTAGAAATTAATATACAATTTAAAACATAATTATAGTATAAGTGATACTTCCTGAATGTTTATGTGCGAAAGTATTTTACTCTTAAAGAAGAAAGCTATTGAAGTTATTACTTTTATCTGTAGTACAGAACACTAAAAAGATTGCACTATGCAGGATTTCTTTACTTGTTTAAAAGAGTGTTTCTGTGCTAAAATAAAACATTAGGGAAGGCTTTTTGAGGCCCCGAATACTATGCAGGGAACAACCCCGTCAAGTACGTGGATCCCGATGGACGGGATATTATTGAAATTACAGCTCTTGGTATTGGTATTAAATTAGTTATAGGCGCAGGAGTGACCGTAGGAATAGCCTTTGATTCAGACTTGAATTTTGCAACTGTAATTAATGGAAATATTGGTTTCGGACTTGAAGTTGGAGCAGATACACCCATTGCTCCAAGCATATCCGTGAATAAGGATATCAATTTTAATGATTTAAATTCGTTTGGTCCATATCGTTATTATTCAAGTACTACAATTACAGCAAGTGCTGAAGTAGGTATAATTTTTGATTATTCTAGCAATGAAATAATTGGCGGTACGATACTGGCTGTCGGAGGTGGAGTTGATAAGAATTTTACACTTTACTTTGATTTTTCTTTAGCAAAGGGTTTAATCCTTGATGCAGCAGCAAAAGCTGGAATCACTGTTGAAGAATTTCTTTCAGGCACACAGGAATTATTATCTCCTGAAGCCTATGATGCGTTAATCGAATTGTTATTGGAGTAGTTATGGGAAAAGTTTCAGTAATATTTATATCTGTTTTTACAGTCGTTCTAGGAATTAAAAATTTTATTACATATAATGAGTCAATTTTTGTTTTCTTAATTTTTGTATATGGTTTTTTTGTCTTAGTAACAATAGGCATCTGTACATCGCTGTCTTCTAAACATTATGTAGAAAATCAGATTACTCAAAGTCGAAAAAAAGAAAATATGTTTTTAGTATACACTATCCTTCTCATAATTATACTAATTTATGCAAAAATATTTTTTGATGTGACAATTAAAAATATCCCTATAATTAATATTTTTCAATTTATTATATTAGGGATGATTTGTTCAAGTCATATTATGTTTCTTTTTTTTCGTACATTACGACGAAAACATAGTGAAAAAGAATTCAATATCGAGTAGGCGCAAGAGTCATCTTTTTTAGCTCTTGGACATGGACATGTGGGACCTGTTGGTCATATACCAATAAAGGATTAAATTATGAATAACTTAGAAAAAGAGTGGAGAATGGCAGGAAAGATTTAAATTTAGAGATTATAGCTCCTTTTAAACTTAAATATGACGATACTTGTGTTAGTGTTGAGGTTTTATTAAAAGGCTAAGGTGCTCGTAATGGAATGTTGTTAACTTCAGACTATAAAAAAAATTCTGAGCACAGAAAATTGATTTGTGATAATGAATATGGTTTTTCTGTGCTTAGTATTCCTAAGGATAAGGATTTGGCAGAATATGATGTTAATGATTTTATAGAGCTTTTAGATGACTGGGGAAAAAATCAACCATAGGTAAATCAAAAGTAGAAAGCATTCTGGATAGTGAAAAAGCAGGTAACAAGGTGGTAAGTGATGCATTGGAAAATTTTGGGTTTTAATAAAAAAGCTGTAAGTATAGTTTTTTTGTTTTTCTTTATTTCTTGTATTTTTCCATCAGATTGGAAGGAAAAGGCAAAAGAAGCATATCTAAGCCTTGAGTTAGACACTTCAAGAATAACTCTCAAATATGATGATTTGCCTGGTACATATTGGATTTCAGAGTATTTCGGTAATACTGAAAATAATAACAGTCTAATTATACAAAACAAGCATGCAGGTTTTGTGTTTTTATCAGATAACACAGTGATGCATGTTACTACTCAAATATATGCTAAAAAAATTGATGTACTTAATGAAATATTTGTCGAAAACACAATAACCTCTATTGAAGGAGTATATAATTATACGATAAAAGATAATAAAATTATATTTTCGCAGCACGAAATAGAGATTGTAAATAATCGATTAATAATAAAATCTGATTGTAACGTGGGTGATAATAGTAACACATACTTTTTATATGAAACTTTTCCATTAGACTCAGTTCCAGAAAGTTTATGGATAAGATATATACGTAGAGTTACTTATTCGAATTTTTTTCCGCTAGATTAACAAGTAAAGTTTTATTTAGATTGAAAAATAAGCTTGTTTTATTCAAAAACATGAGACATTGTTGGTAATATATTTTATCATTTTTGGATATGCCGTAGGCGTTCGAGCCTTTGCAATTATACGAGGCTCGAATGAAGCCAACTGGAGAAATTTCTCAAAGCTTGAGCCATCAAGATGTGACCACCATAAACTCTTACACAAAATAGGGGAATGTTAATTTCTGTAATTGCCATTATTTTAATCTACCTAGTTTTTGTAATTTTAAGGATAGTA
>CAYJIS010000093.1:0-3931 GCA_964370315.1 uncultured Treponemataceae bacterium | reverse complement strand
GGAGTATTTATATGATAATTAAACCATATTTTGAAGATCTTGAAACGCTACATGTTGAGTGCTGTGAAAATAGGGCTTATTATGTTCCAACATCTGTTGGCAGCGATGTTATAGATATGGAAGATTCAGATAGAGTGAGCTTTCTTTCTGGCGACGATTGGCTTTTTTATCTTTATAAAAATCCATTCGAAGTTGAAGCGTTTTATAAAAAATCCTTTAATAAAGACATTTTTCTTACACATACAGTACCTAGTTGTTGGCAAACTTCAGGCTTTGATAAACACCAGTATTCTAATGTTAAATATCCATTTCCTTTTGACCCCCCATATGTACCAACAGAAAATCCTTGCGGTGCTTACATAAAACAATTCGATTTAACAAAAGAACAAGTTTCAATGAAAAATTATTTAAACTTTGAAGGTGTTGACTCTTGTTTTTATGTTTGGGTTAACGAGAATTTTGTAGGATATAGTCAAGTTTCACATTGTACAAGCGAGTTTGATATCAGTGATTTTGTTTTAGAAGGTGAAAATACATTGGCTGTATTAGTCTTAAAATGGTGTGATGGAAGCTACCTTGAAGACCAAGATAAACTTCGTATGTCAGGAATATTTAGAGATGTGTATATTATGCATCGACCAAAAAACCACATACGAGATTATTATATTACTACTTGTCTTGACTCTAAATACAAGAATGCAGTTGTAACAATTGATTTTAAATGGAATGGAAGTAGTGTGCCTTGTGAGGTTACACTCTACAGCCCATTAGGCGATTTTGCCCAAACAAAGAAAGTAGTAGAGGACTCTGTATGCTTTGATATTAAAGATGCACATTTGTGGAATGCTGAAACACCATATTTATATGGGGCTTGTATACAAACAGAATTTGAAGAAATTAATCAAGATATTGGAATACGTAGTTTTGAAGTAATCAATAGCATTCTTTGTGTTAATGGTAGGGCGATAACGTTCAAAGGTGTGAATCGTCATGACAGTGATCCCGTTACTGGGTATACCATTTCAAAAGAACAACTTTTAGTTGATTTATCGTTAATGAAAAGGCACAATTTTAATGCAATACGAACAAGCCACTATCCAAATTCTCCGTGGGCAACACAGCTATATAGCGAGTTAGGGTTTTATGTAATAGACGAAAGTGATATAGAAATGCATGGAACAACTACTATTTATAATGGTGGTGGTGATGGATGGATATATGATAAGCCATTTAGAAATGATAGAACATATGGAATGCTATGCCACGATAAACGTTTTGAAAAAGCAGTTCTCGATAGAGTGCAAAGAAATGTTCACAGAGATAAAAACAATGCATGTGTTGTTCTATGGTCTCTCGGTAATGAAGCAGGCTACGGTCCTAATATGGAAAATGCAGCAGCTTGGATAAAATCCTTTGATAAAAATATGCTTGTTCATTATGAAGGTAGTATTCATCAAATGGAAGGGTATAAAAATGACGTATCAAATATTGACGTTTTTAGTCATATGTATGCCCCAACTGAAGACATAGATATTATTATGAATACCTTTTTAGATAAACCATTTATTCAGTGTGAATTTGTTCATGCAATGGGGAATGGCCCAGGTGATATTGAAGACTACTTTGAGCAAATATACAAATATGATCGTTTTGCAGGTGGCTTTGTATGGGAATGGTGTGATCATGCAGTGTATATGGGAACAACTATCGATGGCAAGCGTAAGTATTTTTATGGCGGCGATTTCGGTGAGTTTCCACACGATGGTAACTTTTGTATGGATGGCTTGGTATATCCAGATAGGACTGTTCATACAGGGCTTTTAGAATGGAAAAACTGTGCTCGTCCAATGCGAGTAAAAGAAGTCGATATTAAAAGTGGAAAAGTGCTACTAATAAATACATTAGATTTTAGTAATTTAAAAGATGTAATTACAGTTGCATATGAAATAACACAAGATGGAGAATGTATTGAAACTGGCTCAATAACTGATTTAGATATTCCTGCTAGAGAACAAAAGGAAGTTACAATACAATATACTATTCCGAAATCGGGAAATTGTTATATGCGAATTATAAGTTATCAAAAGGAAGATGATTCTTTTGTTGAAAAAGGTTATGAACTTGGCTTTGATCAAATAGTATTACGAAATGAGGATGTTGTACTTCCTTTACCTTCAAGTACCTCTCATATTGACTTTTTAGAATCAGAAACAAATTTTATTATTTATTCAGACTCTTTTCGTTATAGCTTTAACAGATTAAGTGCAATGTTTAATGCTCTCAACAAAAATAATGTAAGCTTTTTAGAAAAAGAAATGGAGTTAAATATCTGGAGAGCACCAACAGATAACGATAGGGTAATACGTGAAGAGTGGGAGAGGGCAGGATATGATAGAAAGACCGTTCGTGTATATGATACTCGCATAGAAAAAAATACAAATTGTATAAAAATTTATGCTTCATTTAGTGTATCTGCGATCCATATTCAAAAGTTTTTGGATGTAAAAGCTGAGTATACCGTATACAACGATGGAACTATCACCGTACATTTAGATGCTGAAAAGAATATGGATTTTCCTTTTTTACCTAGATTTGGACTGCGTTTATTTTTACCAAAAGATTTTAGCGATGTTGAGTACCTTGGTTATGGACCAAATGAAAGCTACATTGATAAAAGACGTAGCTCTTATTATGGAAAATTTACATCTTCTGTTCAAGATTTACATGAAGACTATATCAAACCACAAGAAAACGGTAGTCATTGGGGATGCAATAATCTTTTAGTATATTCTAAAAAAGGGCCATCTTTTAATGCAATAGGAAACTCGTTTAGTTTTAACGCATCTCATTATACCCAAGAAGAACTACAGTCAAAAGCACATAATTTTGAGCTAAGTGAAAGTCCTTACACAGTATTATGCGTTGATAGTAACATGTCTGGAATAGGCTCAGGTAGCTGTGGGCCGCAACTAAAACAAAAATATCAAGTAAATGATAAAAATAGTATATTTGATATACGGTTTCATCTAAAGTAAGATAATGAGACTCGATACATTTTTCTTGCCAGATCTCAAATTCAGGTGTATACTATAGTAACACTTAATATACCCTTGAGGAGGTTGTATGGTTGTAACTACTGAAGAGTTTGTAGTATTAGCCATGTATATTTTTGTTGCTTGTATTTTAGCATTTAGCGGATTTATATTCAAAAAAGAAAAGTATTATGACTTTATTGCTGGATATAATACAATGAGTGATGCAGAAAAGGCGAATTTCGACATTGCTACTTATGCACATACACTTGGTAATACATCTTATGTTTTTGCAATATTATTGACAATTAGCGGGGTTACATTTTATGTCCTTTCTATATCAACAGTTGTAAGTGTGCTCGTTTTTATAGCCTTACTCTTGCTTTGTGTAGATATAATATTCTTTAGAGGTGATGGCAAAAACAAACCCACTATTAAAAATATATTTATACTCTTCCTTGTGCACGCTATAGCAATTGTTTTAACATGGGTTTCCTTGTATCAAGGAATAAGTTCATTATCATAGTATTTTGTTAATTACAAAAAAAAGCTAATTATTCATATTATAAATAATTAGCTTTTCTGGCTTTGCTCCCCCGGTTGGGCTTGAACCAACGACCCACAGATTAACAGTCTGTTGCTCTGCCAGCTGAGCTACAGGGGAATGTTATCTCTTCAACGTTTATTATTTTATAAAAATATGATTTTTTTGTCAATAGGAATTATAAAAAAAACACACATTATATCTCATTATATTATAAAAAAAAACTTATTTTTTTAAATATTTGATGTTTTGCTAGTTGCTTTTTTTTACTTATCGGTTTACAATTAATTACAGTAAATTATTTTGAGAGGTTCTATGGACGTCCAATTGCAAGAGTTAATTGATAAAATCAAAA
>CAYJIS010000092.1:0-3966 GCA_964370315.1 uncultured Treponemataceae bacterium | reverse complement strand
CTATTAAGTGTCAACACCCTTTTTAAACTTTTTTCACTTTTTTGCTCTTTTTTTTTAAGAAGTTAGCTTTCCTTCTTTTATTTTCATTTCATCTTTCAATCGTGAGATCTCTGTAACCAATCTTTCAACTTCTTCATCTTTTGCTGTTACAGATTTTTTATCTTGTGATGCAAAAGCCTCATACACACATAAGCCTAATTGTATAAATTGCTTTTGCGTTTGTCGCTCCAATTGCATTAACTCAAACTTTGTTACCCCTTTATCTCCTAGATCTTGAACCTTTTCTCCAGCCTGCCCAAGAACATCCTTAGAAACCTCAAAGCCTTTTTCTGTTATTTTTTTCATTTTTTCTAAAAAATCATTCATAAACCACTTCCTTTGTATTGGGTTGTTTAAAAAAAAGTCCGAACCCCCTCATAGAGATTCGGACTTGTAATACCGGGAACCAGAATTGAACTGGCACAGCCGCAAGGCCGAGGGATTTTAAGTCCCTTGTGTCTACCGATTCCACCATCCCGGCATGTCGTTTTACCGACTTTGTATATAATAGCAAAAAGTTGTTTTTGTGTCAATGCACATAAAGCGAAAATCTTTATCTTTGTGTGTGCCACTAAGAAATACAAGACAAGGATCGACGCGCACCGAGCATTGTCTTGTAGCTATCTATTTTACGAAGATGATTTCCACATATGAATAACCATAACTGCCCCAGTTACAGTATCAGCGGAACCTTCCGATATAGTAGCGGAACCATTCTTGAGCGTAACAAGTATCCTATTATCCCCATTTTTGGTAGAAGTAATAAAAGTGAGATCTTTTAAATAGTTTACTTTAGAACTAAAAGCTGGATTGTTAATAAGATTACCATTAATAGCTTCCAGGCTCTCTTGATCCGGCAAGCCCCAATTAGTACCTTCTGCTAAACTTTTACTAGCTACCCTCACACCTGCGTCCCCATACGTTATAGGAGATTCGCTTATAACCTCACCAACTTCTTTATAGATGCCAGTGTTTTCATCGTAAGAAAAAATAATTCCTCCTGCAGGCCCTACATCTCCAATTGCAAACTTCCTAAAAGTCACCACAAGCTCATCCGTGCCAAGAAAACCTTTTTCCATTGCCTTCACACTTACTGTTATTTCTGAGTCTCCAGCAAAACTTGAAATATCTATATCTTCCTCTAGCTCAACCCCCCTATGCAGAAATCCACTCCCTGAACCATTTTCAACCCGAACAGTAAATGTAACCTCTCCCACAGACTCACCTCCAGGCAGTGCGTACGAAAAGTTAATTTTGTCAAATGTTATGATGGCATTATCTGCAATTTCCTTCCCTCCTTGCATCACCGCTATATTAAGAAAGAGCTTAGCAATGGTATACCTTTGAGCAGCAGCCTCATCGGAAGTTAACATACCATCTTTTGCTGCTTTTGCAAACTCAACCTCTATCGTATCACCATCAGCTTCAACATCATAAGTTTTTGTAAAGAAACCATTATCACCGACAACACTATCAATGATATCAACAGAACTCACTCCATTAATTGTCTTACTTACACGTGCTGTAATAGTCGCACCCGCAACACTTTCTATTTTCATTGTAACCGTTTCACTTTCTTCATCCAATTCAAAGTTAATTGTTGGTTCTGTAAGTTTCTCTGCCCTTGCATACGATTGCACAGCTTCATTTGATGGTGCCTTACCATCTTCTACTGCAATTGCTCTAAGTGTTATATCTCCATCTAACTCTAAATTAAGGTTGCCTTCAGATGCAATCTCTGTCCAACCAACAATATTATCAGGGTCAAAATCTGCATTCCCTATCGTGTAATAAATAGTACCACTACCGGTAATTTTCACCTTTCTTATACCGTTTACACCATCCCAACTAACAGATGTAATAGTTGGCTTAGCAGAAAGCTCAACCGCTGCAAGTGTATTACCTTGAACACTTATACTTGCGCTTCGACCATCATCAAAGAAGAATGCACTGGCATCGCCACTTTGTAAACCCGCATAAGAGTCGCCCTTTCTTGCAACAACACCACTTTGGTCTGATAAGTCATATGTTGGACTAAGACCAATTGAGTCATCACCAGATGTACTAAGAGAGCCTGTTATTTTTATTCTATTTGAGTTATCAAATACAATATTTTTTTCTACACTTCCATCGCGCGATGTATTATCTAAAATGGTAACATTGCCTTGCAGGTTAAGCGTAGCAACTTGACTTTGCACATCACTATCATCAATACCACGGAACTTTATTGCACCATAATCAGATTCATTACCAGTTATAGACCCACCTTGAATATTAAGCGTAGCCCCGGGATCTATGTATATAGTACCGCCAAAAAACGTAGTAGAACCCGCCTCATTATCATCACTGGTGTTTCCAGAAATATCTGTATTGTCAAGAATGGTAAGAGTTGAGTCATTATCAATGTGTATAGCAGAAGCACCCGATGCGGAATGATTGCCAGTAATATCGATATCTTTAAGTGTTACCTCATTACGTTCAATAAAAATTCCCCCAGCTATATTTGCATTGTTTCCATTTATTTCTCGTGTAGCACTTGTTTTTTCACCCAAGGTAAATACAGCGTTTGGATAGACATAAACACCGCCACCGTATCCATAAACACTAGTTTCATCAGCTTCGTTCCCATTAATAGAACCACCGTTAAATGTGAACTCACCAGGAGCTGCGGAACCGCCGTAATGAGTGCCTTGTCCATCAACAAACACGCCGCCACCTTGGCGTGCAAAATTGTCATTAACCTTACCATTATGTATAATTAACTGTCCACCATCATTTATAAAAATTCCACCACCAACATCATTCGCTTTGTTTCCTAATATTTGTGCTGTCTCACCATTCATAGTAAACAGTGCATTATTGTTTAAATATACGCCACCGCCATTATGTGCGGGTTCATCAACTTCACTACCATCGGCGTTTAGTTTAATACCATTTTTTGTAATTGTCCCGCCTGTCATAGTAAATGTTGCAATATCGGAGCTCTGGCTATCTACATAAACCCCACCACCACCATCAGCTGCATGTTTAGCAGTGTTATACGAAATTGTACCACCAGTCATTGAAAACTCTGCGTTACCGTATACTAAAACTCCACCGCCGTTTCCGTTTGCAGTGTTATTTAAAATGGTGCCATCAATCATGCTTAAATTTCCCCATATATAGATACCACCGCCATGAGATGTTGCTGTATTACCAGAAACAGAACCATCATTCATTATCAATATTGACTGTCCATGGTCAGCATTCGATTTACTATTATCTACATAAATACCACCACCAAAATTTGCAGTGTTATTTCGAATAATTGTAGGAACATCAGGATTACTTGATGCTGGATTAATTTTATCTATGGTAAAATGTGCACCATCATCCACAAAAAGGCCACCACCTCGATCATCAGCTCTATTATTTTCAATGGTACCACCAGTCATAATACCTGTTGTTCGATCACTCAGGCTTTCAGACAAAGGACTTTCAAGGAAAACACCACCTGCAATATTTGCAGTGTTTCCTGATACAGTACCTGCATGCATCGCAAAGCTGGTTCCAGCATACATATGCACTCCACCACCTATGCTGGTAGCGTTATTCCCACTAATCGTGCCACCTTTCATGTTAAAGGTTCCATTAAGCACCAAAACACCGCCACCATTATACGCAGAATTACCACTAATTTCGCCACTATTCATATTAAAGGTGCCTTCTTTTACATACACTGCGCCACCACCAGCAATAAAGCTTGGGTCTGAAGTGTATGCACTTAGCTTCGCATGATTGCCCGTTATTACTGCCCCATCAAGATTAAGTATTGGAGCCTCATCACTTCCATCTTCCAGTCTCATATACACAGCGGCGCCATGATGAACACTACTTCCACCTGTAAGTGTTAAGTTTTCACCTAAGGTAACCTCAATATTTCCTACC
>CAYJIS010000091.1:0-4046 GCA_964370315.1 uncultured Treponemataceae bacterium | reverse complement strand
TGGATTTCCATCAACAAAGGCTGCTCTAAATATTGGCATTAGGCGATAATGAAGTTCCCTTGCCTTTTCAAAGTTGCCCTCTAGTGAAAGCTTTGTGAGTTCTGTCATAAGATCTGGAATAAGATTAGATACAACCGAAATAATTCCATCTCCACCTGCTGCAATGAGAGGTAGTGTCATAGAATCGTCACCAGAAAGAACTGCAAAGTCTGGCTTTTTTAATGCAACTCGATGAAGTACATCCATCATCTGATTAATATCGCCAGAAGCCTCTTTTACACCAGCAATATTTGGAAGCTCTGCAATTCGAACCATTGTATCTGTTGTAATATTTTTACCTGTTCTACCGGCAATATTATATACAATAATTGGGATGCCTACCTTACTTACTGCTTCAAAGTGTCTATATACACCTTCATCAGAAGGCTTATTGTAATATGGTGTTACAACCAAAGCATAATCTGCTCCAACCTTTTTAGCTCTTTCGCAGTAGTGCACAGCATCTGCAGTATCATTACTACCAGCACCTAAAATGATAGGAACCTTACGTTTGGAATTTAGTTTATATTTTTCTACTTCTTCAAATACTATTGAAATAATTTTCTCTTCTTCGTCGGCTTCTTTAAGTGTAGGTGTTTCCCCTGTTGTTCCGAGTGGAACCAGACCATCAATACCCTTTTCTAACTGGATTTGTACGAGTTTTCTAAATCCATCATAATCAACCGACCCATCATTGTTCATGGGCGTAACGAGTGCCGTAAAAGCACCTTGCAACTTTGCCATTAATAGCTCCTGAATAGAAGGCACTTCTAAAAAATTCATTTTTTTAAGTGTTCCTTCGATGTAATTGCGATGTTTGTAATATAAAGATTTGTTCTCTGCAATTATAGTACAAACTCGACAGTAACTATGAAAAATCAATTGTTTTTTATAGTTACTAAAATATAAACTAGAAATCATTATGACAGAAAATAGGAAAAAGTTCAAGTAGTATAATGAATGTTTATACATATTATTTGTATTTTTATGCACTTTATTTTATTATACTTCATTATCTTAATGTGCTAAACGGCACATTGACATGCATTATATATACAGCTATTATGATTAATATACAAGGAAGAATAAGAAATATGTTTAAAAAAATTATTATATTATTAATTATATCATTGTCTTTGTTTTTAGCTTTCAGCGCAACAGCATTCGCTAGTGATAAAAAAACAACAAGTAATAGTAATGAAAAAAACAGTAAAACAGATGCTGTATCATTTGATTATGAACAAAAACTTATTGACTTTATGGGGTATACATATTTTGATGGAAAAGTCATAATGAGAGACGAAAATCAAAAAATACTCGGTGAAGTTTGTGCTGTTTTTAGAGTGGGTACTGGAAGTGCTGAAAAATTTAGTACTGTTCAGTGGCTTGCAGTAGATAATAAGGGTAATATCTATCGCTATAATGTAGCCCTTGACGAGTGGATTATCCTTGATAATAAGGCTATTATGAAAGACTGTATTTATTTACTTAATCAAGTATATCGTAAGGAATTTGCAGCAGATTATGGGGAAACAATAGATGAGACAAAGCAAGCTGTATATGCAAGCAAAAAATCATATGAAAATAGCGACGATCCTGTTAGTTTAATTCCATTGAATGCTCCTGTTCCAAGGGGATATTTTGCTGATCCTGCCTCATTAATGTATATGCCTGTGTATAATTTTTCAAAAAAATCAGATATCTTTGCATACTTAAGTACCTATTTTTCTATGAAATACTTAGAAGAAATATATATGAGTATTAACGAAAATTTCCTTGCCTTTGGCGATGACTTGTACCTTATAAGAGATAGTAGAGAATACAGTACAACAAATATTGATTTTGATTCAATTGATTATAACAGCGTGCAAAATAATGTTTTAATTGCGAGTCTGCTTCGTAATGGTAAGAGCTTTGGTAAAGCAAAAATATCATTTATTGATGAAGGCGGAAGATTAAGACTGTATAGTAATACCCCTATTATTATGTATGAAATGGATGATGTAAGTTCAAGTATGGCATTTGTAGAAGTACCGGATTTTGAAGCCTTTATAAGTAATAATCATCTTAGAACATCATACCAATCGTTTGTGTCTAGTAAAACAAAAATGAATACATATCATGTAACATATCTTGGACAGTACAACGAGGACTTGCTAAATTATAAGAACTTACTTGAGTTGCTCGGATATAAACTAATAACAGAAGGTCATGAGAATCTTTATACCCTTGAAAAACATGAAAGAGATTTTAAGGTAAGGATACATATTAACACATCAAACAAAAATAATGAAGTTCAAGTTGAGATTGCAAAAGAAAGTGTAGGAGAATAATTTTTATTAATTATGAGTTGGGGTTGTAATAGCATTTTTATCTATGCTCAATATTGTATATTGTAATATTTTCCAACCATCTGGCGTTGACTTTAATAAGAATGTTTCATACGCTGATATAGTATCATAAACCGAAAATAATTCTACCTGAAAAAAATCATTAATTTGTACATCGTAGGCTGCTTGGAAATATCTTATATCAATAATGCCGTATTCAATTACTGTAGAATTTGCCTTTGTAAGAAAAGCATCATAGTTTGTTTTAAAAGAGTCTACGGTCCATGCATTTTTTTCACTTTTATCTTGTAAGTTATTACTTATGATTCTTAAGGATACTTCAGAATTATAGAAGAATAGTTCTATTTCGTTTTTTTGGATTAATTGTACGTAAAATGATTCAATAAATGAGATTATTTCTTCTCTTTCATTTCCAACTACAATCTCTCCTTTTTGTTCTATTTCCATTTGATAATAAGCATATGTATACAATAGATAAAACAAAAAACAAGCTGTAATAACTACGAGTGTCGTTGTTCTCCAATTCATTTTTACTTTATTTTTTGGTTCAATCAATTACTACTCCTCAAGTTTATTTTTACCTGTATCCTCTTCTAT
Organism: uncultured Treponemataceae bacterium; assembly: GCA_964370315.1. GTDB lineage: Bacteria > Spirochaetota > Spirochaetia > Treponematales > Treponemataceae > CAYJFX01. Next base: position 1,059 of record CAYJIS010000091.1, on the reverse strand, counting down.
CCCCAAACGCTTAAAAACTATATACTAAAATCTTTGCATGACCTCAAGACTATACCCTGCATTAAATTTATGATTAATATTAAAATCAAAAATAAACCAGAATATCTCGTACTGTCCATTTTTCTCACTTATAAATATTCTGTCATATATTATTTCATCTTTATATATAACCTTATAATCTAGTGCATAGAGTGGACTAGATGAAAACTCTGTATACCTAAGATAGTTGGAATATACCAATTCTATACTTTCAAACGCTCCATATGTTTCTAAAAAAGTTTTCATAAGTTCAGATCCCTCTGTTTCATCATCAAAACCAAAAAGCTCTCGATAAGGGCTTAATGTATCTAATATAAAGCCAAAACCATCACTAGTAAACCACTTACTAATATCACCTTGCCCTACATTGGGGCTGTCTATTAAAACCTCATAAAAGCTTGTTACAAATGCATTTAGTTTTATTATTTCTTCTTCTTTTAATTCCCTTGGCGCTGCATATCCATTAAACAAAGCAAATGGATAAAGCTGAACTAAAGCAAACAAAATAAAAAGTGTACACATGTGTATTTTCTTATTTATACTTAAACGTAATTGCATCTACCTCTCCTATTACATAGTTTCTATAACACATAAAAAAATTTTCTACCCTCATTTAAACATTATCTCAGCGGGGAATTATCATCAAAAAAAAACCTATATATTTCATACTTTCCATTTGCTTTTGTTACAAACACTCTATCATATATAATTGCCTTTTCGTAGCGCACTTTATAATCTATCATATATACTGAAACAGTAATATCATACGTAGATTCTAGATACACTGAGTGAACCATTTCAATACTTTGAAGCTCCCCATACGTTTCTAAAAACAATGTAATAAACTCAATGTCATCCACGTCCCCCCAGTCAACTCCAAACACTTCGTAAAGAGGACTTCTATAATTAAGATAAATGTAATTACCTATATTTTTATAATAGAACCATTTTTTAATATCCTCTACGTCTTTACTAGGGCTTTTCATTAAAAACTCATAAAAGCTAGAGACATATGCATTA
>CAYJIS010000090.1:0-4068 GCA_964370315.1 uncultured Treponemataceae bacterium | reverse complement strand
TGAAAAAGGCCTACATTGACTATTCAATGTCAGTTATTGTTAGCCGTGCTCTTCCGGACGTTCGTGACGGATTAAAACCAGTGCATAGACGTATTCTTTATTCGATGGAAGAAAGAGGCTTACGCTATTCAAGCCCCACAAGAAAATGTGCTAAAATTGTTGGTGATGTGTTGGGTAGTTATCACCCACATGGTGATGCTTCTGTGTATGATGCATTAGTTCGACTGGGACAAGATTTTTCCCTCCGTTACCCCGTAATTCAACCACAAGGAAACTTTGGTACCATTGGTGGAGACCCTGCGGCGGCCTACCGTTATACCGAAGCAAAGCTTACTAAACTTGCTGAAACGATGGTAGAAGATATCAAAAAAGAAACGGTAGATTTTATACCTAACTTTGATGAGTCTACAAAAGAGCCAACAGTTCTTCCTGGTAAGTTTCCATTCTTGCTTGCAAACGGTTCTTCAGGTATTGCAGTTGGTATGGCCACAAATATGGCTCCTCACAACTTGCGAGAAATTGCAGAAGCAGTTTCAGCATATATTGATAACCCAGAAATAACTATAGATGATCTTTGCAAAATTATGCGTGGGCCAGACTTTCCTACTGGTGGTATTATTTTTGGGCGCAAAGGAATAAAGCAAGCATTCAAAACAGGAAAGGGTAAAGTAATCCTTCGAGGACGATTTACAATTGAAGTTGATAAAAAAGGAAAAGAGAGCATTGTTTTTACTGAAGTTCCTTACCAAGTAAATACCACAACATTGTGTGAAAGAATTGGAGAACTTGCTCGTGATAAAGTTATCGATGGTATTTCTGCAATTAATGATGAAAGCTCTGATAGATCTGGCCTTAGAATTGTAATTGAATTAAAGCGTGGGGCTAATACTAAAGTTGTTCTTAATCAGCTTTTTTCAAAAACAGCATTGCAATCCTCTTTTAACTATAACAATCTAGCTCTTGTAAAAGGGCGCCCAGAACTTTTAACTTTAAAGTCTTTGGTGCAGTATTTTGTTGAACACAGAAACGAAGTAGTTACCAGGCGCATACAATATGATTTACGTAAAGCAGAAGAAAGAGCGCATATTTTAAGAGCACTTATTGTTGCTATTAATAATATTGATGAAGTAATAAAAATTATTAGAGCGTCACGCGATACGCAAACTGCAAAAAATGCTCTTATGGGAAGATTTGAGTTTGATGATATTCAAGCTCAAGCAATTGTTGATATGCAACTAAAAAGGCTTACTAGTCTTGAAATTGAAACACTAAAAAAAGAACTCGAAGAACTTGAATTGTTCATTGAAAAATGCAAAGACCTTCTTGCTAATCCTGACAAAATATTAAATATTGTCAAAGTAGAAACACAAGAGTTGTCTGAAAAGTTTGGTGATGACAGACGTACCGATATTATATCTGATGAAGTAGAAGAGATAAACATTGAAGACTTAATAAAAGAAGAAGACATGGTTATCCTTATTTCTCATCTTGGATATATTAAAACTGTTCCAGTAACTTCATACAAAAACCAAGGTAAGGGTGGCAAGGGATCTAACAGTGCTAAGTTGGCAGAAGACGACTATATTAAACAAATCTTTATTGCCTCAACTCATGACCATATAATGTTTATATCAACAGAGGGAAAAGCGTACTGGATTAAGGTACATGAAATACCAGAAGCTACTAGAAACTCCAGGGGATCACACATCAAGGCCCTTCTCCAAATTGGAGCAAATGAAGAAATTGCAACAGTAGTTTCTCTTAAAGAATTCTCAGATGAGACGTATCTTTTTATGGCAGGATCAAGTGGTAAGGTTATTAAGGTAAAAACAAGCGCATTTAAAAATGCAAAAACTCGTGGTATTATTGCCATTAACTTAGCAGCAGGAGATAAGATTGTTTCAGCAATTCTTACAGAGGGCAAAGACGAAATGGTTTTAGTTTCTAGAAGAGGCCAAGTACTTCGTCTAGATGAAACACAAGTGCGTGTAATGGGACGCGGATCAAGTGGCGTTACGGGATTAAAACTTGCCTCAAGTGATGAACTTGCAGGGGCTGAAAAGGTTACTCAAGATAATGAAATGCTTCTTGTTACAGAACATGGTTTTGGTAAGCGTGTAGATTTTGCAGAATTTAGCCCTCATGGTAGAGCTACTTCTGGACAAAAGGGATATAAGATTACTGATAAAACTGGAGAAGTTGTTTCTGTAATTTCAGTTGCCGCAAAAGATGAGGTTATGTGTATAACAAGCACAGGTAAAACATTAAAACTAGAGGCATCTAAAATCAACAAGCAAGCTAGAACAAGCATGGGCATTTGTATCTTAAAAATAGACCCGCCTGACTTTGTAATTGGTTTTGACAAAATAGCAACAGAAGAATAAAAAGAATTACTTGTTACTAATTCTAAAGAGCGGAACTCAAATGAGTTTTCGCTCTTTTTTTTGTGAGGGAAAGTCTTTCCCTGTCTCCTTACAGCTTTGTCGCCATCCGCCACCCCTTTTTTTGACAACTAAAACTGTCCCGTTTTTTTACTGTAAAAAGACAATAAAAATTTGATAAGCGCACAGGAGGAGTTTTTGCTTATAGCACGATATTTTTGCAAAACAAAAACTGGGTAAGTTTGTTTACTAGGACGGCAAACTAACGACTGTTTCACGTGAAACAATGACTATCACGCTTTTTATATCCGCAGATTAATTGGATCACGCAGAATTCTATTCTTTGACCTACTAAAACTTGTTTTTAAGGAAAGAATTCTTTTATCAGAAAAAAATGTTATTATATTAGGTCTTTCACTTCGGGATTCCTTTTTTGAGGTTCACGAGTAACAATCATATCAATCTTTGTAATCCGCAAGTGATACGAGTTGTTGCAATACAATGTTTCACGTGAAACACTTAGGTCTCACAGGTTTTATCCCCAGAACACGTATGTTTCTATTCTTTGATTCACTAAAGCCCGTGTACGAACAGAGAACTTTTCCACCTCATAGTTTGTTTATAATACAGCTTTGTTTTATTATGCCTCTTCCTTTAGAACTCTATTTTAGGTGTTTAAAAGCAAAGCCATGTTACTTATGCATAGTATACGAGTATAAAATTGTAATAAAGGGCTGTTTCACGTGAAACATCAAGAGCACATATTTTTATCAATATATTAATAGAGTTACGCATCTTTCTACTCTTTTTATCAGTAAAAGTTGTGTTAATATGAAAAATCTTTCCATGAAAAATTTTTCTATAAAATGTTGTTCTTTTAGAAGTCTTTTGCTTAAGCAAGCCTCTTTTGGAGTTTTAAAGTAAAAACACCATTGGTTTGTGTTATCTGCGGATATAAGAACTGTAGAAAGAGAATGTTTCACGTGAAACATTCGAATAAGTTGATGTCCTTATCAGTTTATGCTGCCGAGTTTTTTTTACGAAGGTAAAAGAGTTTGGAATTCAAGTTGCTGTATGTTTATTGTGCCGTCTCAGGCACGTGTTTGCAGAATTAATTTACACAGTGTCTCTTTTCTGTGGTATACTATATTCAAGAGGTGTTCCAGTGGGAAAAGTGTATTTTTCAGTTGTAAGGGAAGTTGCAAGGTTGATATTTCCTAAAAGATTAATGGAATGGACTAAAGGCGTAACTGCAGACGAGAATCCGTCAATATATGTTTGTAATCATTCAGGTATTGCAGGCCCTGTAGCTATAGAGTTATATTTCACTTTGCCCAAACGTATTTGGCTTACAAGTATTATGCTTAGTAAAAAAAATGGTGCTAATTATTTTTTTCATGATATGATGTTGGGCCGTAGTTCAAAAAATCCAAAACAAACGCGCCGTCTTGCAAAGCTTGTTGTAACACTAATTAAGCCTTTGTTATCAAAGAATAATAGATTTATTTTAGTAAATAAAAGCCAACGGTCTATTAGAAACACTATCGAGGAAACTATTACGACCCTTAGTGAGGGTAAGAATATTGTTATTTTTCCAGAAAGGCATTTGAAATATGGAAAGTTTATAAACAGTTTTCATCATGGTTTTGTTGATGTGGCAAGGCTATATTGTAAACGTACCGGGAAG
>CAYJIS010000089.1:0-4140 GCA_964370315.1 uncultured Treponemataceae bacterium | reverse complement strand
AGTATGCGTAGTTCTAGCTTCTAAAGGCTATCCAGAAAACTACGAAAAAAATATTTCAATTAGTTTTGACGATGGGATAGATTGCCAAGTGTTACACGCTGGAACGACCATTGTAGATGGCTCTTTTGCAACAAATGGTGGGCGTGTGCTCAATGTTGTGGCTCTTGCAGACACAATAGAAAATGCACGAAACAAGGTGTATAAAAATATAGAAAAAGTACACTTTGATGGAAAAATGTTTAGAAAAGACATTGCTAAAATCTAGTAATTTCTTTACCTTCTTTTTGAGCCTTTTGTTTTTCTTTTACTAATTCTTCGTGGTAAAACGTATTTACATACTCGATGTTATTGGTCCTACAATAGTCATCTATTTCATTACTGAGTGAAATCCAATATTCCCTTTGTTTTTTTATGTATATGTTGTTATATTTTTCCACAAGGTGAGGATAATTCTTTTCAATGTAGGCTAATATGGTAGCTTTATAACTTCCTCGTAGATTTAAGTTTTCAAACCAGTACTTTTTAACATAAGATTTTGTTGCATCGATTATAGCTTTGAAATCTGTAATATAGGGAAAAATGGGAGAAATAAAAGCAATGGTGTAAATGCCGTTTTTACTAAGAATTTTTAAGGCTTCTATTCTGTCTTGAATACTGCTGGCCTTATCCATGTCGTTTCTAAAGTCTTCATCGATGGTGTTAATTGAAAAGGCTACGCGCACATTTTTCATTTGCTTTAAAAGATCCATATCGCGCAAAATGAGCTTGTTTCGAGTAGAAATGCTAAGTTCACAATCTGCAGTTACAAGCTGTTTAAGAATATTTCTCGTTACTTCATATTTTTCTTCATACGGATTATAGCAATCTGTTACCGAGCTTAAAAAAACATATTTACCTTTTATTTTTTCCAGATTGATAGGTTTAGGGCATTCTTTTATATCAACAAAGTCTCCCCAAGGCTCGGTATGCCCTGTAAAACGTTTCATAAAGGATGCGTAACAATACACACAACCATGTGGGCATCCCACATAGGGATTAATGACATAGTCCATGCTAGGAAGGTTTGATTTTGAAAGGAAGTCCTTTGTTTGTATTACTTTTTCTTGCATATAGTAAGTATAACATGCTTTTTTTCTTATTGGGAAGTTTAATTAGTTTTAGTTTCATGCTTCATTTTCCTATAACTTGTTATTTTTTTCTCTTTATGTTACTATTAAAAGTATGGTAGTAGCATCAATAGACTTAAAAGGCGGCAAGGTTGTACAGCTTAAAAACGGTAAGGATGCCGTTTTAGAGCGTGACGACGCAGACGCATTAATTACAGATTTTAACACATATGGCGAAGTTGCAATAATCGATTTAGATGCAGCACTCGGAAACGTAATTCTTGAGGGCAAACAAAAAGGCCAAACGGCAAACACCGAACTCTTAAAATCGCTTTTGCGAAAAGGTAACGTTCGTGTAGGCGGCGGTATCCGTGACGCTAAAAAGGCAAAAGAACTCATTTCACTCGGAGCCGAAAAAGTAATCATCGGTTCATCTGCATGGAAAGACGGGAAGCTAAATACAGAGTTTTTAGATGAGCTCACAGAAAAAATCGGAAAACAACGCATAATAATAGCAGTAGATGCCCTTAACGGAGTAATTACGGTAAAGGGCTGGACAGAGTCTGCCGGAATCCCTCTTGTAGAAGGCGCAAAGATGGCAGAAAAATATGCATCAGAGCTTTTGTTCACCTGTGTAGAAAACGAAGGTTGCATGACCGGCATAAACATGGATTTGGTAAAACAGGTTCGAGATAACGTAAAGTGCCGTCTTGTTGCTGCTGGTGGCGTTTCAACGCTCGATGAAATTGTTGCTCTACAAAAAATGGATGTTGATGTCCAACTCGGAATGGCGCTCTATACTGGCAAGGTGAGCCTAAAAGATAGCTTTATTGAGTGCCTCAATTGGAAAAAGGCTCAAGCAGAATCAAACGGCCTAATCCCCGTAATAGCGCAAAGTACAAATGGCGAAGTTCTCATGACGGGCTTTGCAAACAAAGAGGCTTTTGAAAAAACCTTTGCGAGCGGAAACCTTACATTCTGGAGCCGAACCCGTAACGTTCTTTGGACAAAGGGCGAAACATCTGGAAACAGTCTTAAGGTTATAAAACTACGCGCCGACTGCGACCAAGATACAATACTTGCGACGGTTATTCCCAATGGACCAACCTGCCATACAGGAAGCTGGACATGCTTTGGGGCAGAAAGTATGGCAGAGTCTAAGTTTGAAAGACTCGAATCTATTATCCAAGATCGTTTTGCAAACCCAACACCGGGCTCGTATACGGCAACCCTCGACAATGAGCGTGTGCGCGAAAAGTTAGCAGAGGAAGCAGAAGAAGTTATTGAGGCAGAAACTCGAGAAGAGGTTATTTGGGAAGTAGCCGACCTCATGTATTTTATGAATGTGCTTATGCACAAAGAGGGCGTTACGTGGAAAGACGTGTACGACGAGCTCGATAGAAGGCATAAAAAATAAATTTGTTTGGGCGCCACCCTCATGGCAACACATAGGTTGCCATGTACGGGTCGGGCTTTGCGGGGTTCCGCTGCCGCTTCATTCGCACATTGTGCGAACGACTTCGCCGCCCCTACAATAGCTTCGCTTCTCCTTTGACAGTTAATTGGAGGGTGAAACGGAGTCCTTGGCGCGTTGCGTAGCATGGTTGCAACACATAGGTTGCAACCTAACTCCACCCCGTAAGGCGAAACCTATGTGTTTCGCCGTTTGTTCAAAAGTTTCGGACATGGAAAGCCTTGTCCCTGTTGTAAAGGATGGAAAACATGAAAATAATACAATCAAATGACATTCCAAAAGACTTTTTTGAGGTGCGCACGTTTAATAGCGATGTGCAAGGCCTTGTAACAGATGTTCTCCAATCGGTAAAAGATAATGGCGATAGTGCCCTAAAAGGCTACTGTGAAAAATTTGACAAGGTTGTGCCAAATCATTTTGAAATAGATGGAAAGTCCCTTAAAAAAGCAGAAGAGCATTTAAAAGTAAATAATAAAGACCTCTACGATTCTCTCTGTTATTCCAGAGATTTAGCTCTGGAGTTTGCAAAAAAACAAGCCGAGTGCTTTACAAACTTTGAAACGGAGCTTTCACCTGGGCTTATTACGGGGCAAAAAACAATTGCAGTAGAGAGAGCGGGACTGTATGTTCCTGCAGGTCGTTTTCCTTTATTATCAACGGTAATAATGTGCGCCTCCCCTGCAATTGCAGCTGGCTGCGATGATATAATTCTTTGCACACCCCCAAAGAAAAATCCTGATGGAAGCTCTAATCCTTGGGCAGATGAAAATATTCTTGCAACGGCTTCTCTTTGTGGAGTAAAACGCATATTTGCCGTTGGTGGTTCGCAAGCAATTGGCGCAATGGCGTATGGCACAGAAACCATTCCAAGGTGCGATGTAATTGTAGGACCAGGAAACAAATTTGTTGCAGAGGCAAAAAAGCAAGTATATGGCACTGTTGGCATAGACATGCTTGCAGGTCCAACAGAAGTATTAATTATTGCAGATGATAGTGCACATCCCGAATGGGTTGCAGCAGACCTTTTAGCTCAAGCAGAACACGATGTTGATGCACAGGCAATTCTGGTGACGAACTCTCAAAGTCTGGCAGAATTAGTGCAAATAGAGGTTGAAAAGCAGCTTGCAATTCTCGAAACAAAAGACACAGCAGGACTCAGCATACAAAATCATGGGCTAATCATTGTAACCAAAACCTTGGAAGAAGCCTGTGATATAGCAAATAAAAAAGCACCCGAACACTTAGAGCTTGCCCTCAAAAAAGGCTCTGAGCGAGATACATTAGAAAAAAAGGTGCGAAACTATGGAAGTTTATTTATTGGTCATGAGGCGGCAGAAGTTTTAGGTGATTATAGTGCGGGTCTTAACCACACACTTCCGACTTCTACATCAGCACGTTTTACGGGAGGTCTTTCTGTTCGGCACTTTTTAAAAACCGTTACAACACTTAGAACAGTAAATAATGGTGAGGGTATTAAAAAAAGTCTTATTGCTGCAGAACATTTGGGAAAAGCCGAAGGCCTAGTTGCCCACGCAAACGCTGCTACGGTGAGAATAATTA
>CAYJIS010000088.1:0-4335 GCA_964370315.1 uncultured Treponemataceae bacterium | reverse complement strand
TGTTACATGTTCGCATCTATGAATTTGATTTAATTTCTTTTTCAGTGAGGCCTGTACCTATAGCTACTTGCTCGCTAGATAAGCCTTGCTCTAAGAAAATCTTTGCCACTTCAAGTTTTGCCTCGTTTGGCACATTTTTTATGGATTTTTCAGTTTTTTTAATAAAATTCTACGTTTATTGTTCAAAAATTGCATAAAAACTCTATATTATATATATCAAAAAAAAGTCTTATGCTAATTCGATACGAGACTTTTAACAGCCTTACAAACTATTTTTAGAGGTTTTTTATGCTTAGTCAGCAATATAAATTTGATAATTATGAACAATTTTTGTATGATGAACAAATCCCGAAGGAACTACTCGATACTCTTGAACCTACACAATCAGATCCTGACCCTGTTTTAACTGAAACTGAACGAGTCTACGGCATAAAATATCTTTATCCATGGCAGAGGATGGTTGTTGAAAATATTTTTGATGCCGAAAAAAACAGAGAAAAAGGGAACCAAATTGTGCTACTTCCTACAGGGGCCGGAAAGTCCCTTTGCTTTATGGTCCCCGCCCTTTTTTTACCTGGCCCAACACTTATTCTTTATCCTCTCCTAGCACTCATGAGTGACCAAGAAAGAAGAATAAAAGAAGGTGGTCAAGAAGTTGTAGTATTTAGAGGTGGACAAAGTAAGGAAGAGAGAAAAGAAAACTTTAGCAAAATACAAAATGGAGCACGTTTTATTCTTGCAAACCCCGAAGTGTTACAAAATGAGTCCCTAATAGAACAATTAAAACGATGCAACATATCTCACATTGCAATTGATGAAGCACACTGTGTTTCAGAATGGGGAGATACCTTTAGACCTGCCTACCTTACACTCGGCGATATAGTAAAAAAATTAGCAGTTCCAGTTGTTACAGCATTCACAGCTACAGCTTCGCCAGAAGTATTAGAGCGTGTTGCAGAGGTTCTTTTCGATGGTAATGCTCATATAATACGAAGTGAATCTGATAGACCAAATATTCGATACTATACAAAGTGGGCATGTGCTAAAACAAAGGCCCTTATCGAAACAATAATGGAAGAACAACGGCCTCTTATTGTTTTTTGCTCAAGCAGAAATCGCACCAGAGAACTTGCCCTTATTTTACAAAATTTTCTAGCAAGACAAGGGGAATCTAACACAGTAAAGTTTTATCATGCAGGATTAACAAAAAATGAAAAAAACGATGTAGAGAAATGGTTTTATCCAAAAACTGATGCTATCCTTGTTAGCACCTGTGCATTTGGAATGGGTGTTGATAAAAAAGACATCAAAACGGTTATACATTATGAAGCTCCAAGTACAGCAGAGGCATATATACAAGAAGCTGGACGTGGTGGACGAGACGGTTCAATCGCAAAAGCAATTTTACTTTGGTCACCATTAGAAAGCAAAATAGCAAAAAAACATCCTAAAGGCAGTAGAGCACGTGTTTTAGCAGACTTTGCTGAAAGTACTACATGTAGAAGACAGGTTCTTTTAGATGCCTTGGGAGCAGAACAAGCTGCGTGCAGTGGTTGTGATATATGTGAAAAAACATTTAGCAATGAAGCAGGGGATTTAAAACAAGTACTATCTTTTTTACGTAAAATAAAAAAACGCTATACGCAAAACGAAGCAAAGTCAATTGTTCAGTGTTATAAAAATGCATGTTCAGCAAAAAAATACTCTATTCGAATGTGGGAAGACTCAGATATAAAAGAGATTTTTAATGTATTGTATATGGAAAAACTAATTACAACAAAGCATTTTTTTAGACAAGAATATCATCTTCGGAATCTGAGCTTGCCCCATCTGAAGTAGATTCGCCAGTACTTTCACTTGCCGTAGAGGCACTATTTGACCGTTTTAAAACAACTCGTTTTGGTTTAAATGCCTCCTTTTTTTTATACCTTGAAACATAAAAAACAAAATTTAAATATAATATAACCACAACAAAAGCAACAATAAGGCGCCAGTCAAGGATAAGAGAAAGTACAACATTAAAAACATCTGAAAAACTCATAATTCCTTATCGACAAAATTAAACTAGCTCTTGAATGTAAACGAATAGAATGGTACAATAGCAATATGATTGGTATTATTGATTATAACGCTGGAAACATTGAAAGTGTAGAGCATGCCCTAAAATCGCTTGGCATTCCATACATTATTTCAAAAAAACCTCAAGACTTAACATCAGCAACTAAATTTCTTTTTCCTGGCGATGGACACGCAGAGTTTGCTATGAGCGAACTAAAAAAAACAGGCTTTGATATTTTTTTAAAAGATATTCATGCAAAAAAACTTCCCATCCTTGGAATATGCGTAGGGGCTCAAATTATTTTTGACTACTCAGAAGAAGGTGACACCGACTGCCTAGGCTTACTTGAAGGAAGTATTCGACACTTTTCAAACATCTTTCACGATAATACCCAAAACTTAAAAGTTCCTCACATGGGCTGGAATAACATTTCTTTTCAAAATAATTGCCCTATTTTTAATAACATTAATGATAACACCGACTTTTATTTTGTGCACTCATATGCGATTCAACCAAAGCATTCTTCTATAATTAGTGCGACGGCAAATTATGGTTTAGACTTTCCTGCCGCAATATGGAAAGACAACTTATATGCATGCCAATTTCACCCAGAAAAATCAGGGGAAGCGGGGCTTCAAATTTTACGTAATTTTGCAAAATTAGGAGAGGTATAAGCATGTTAAAAAAAAGAATTATAGTATGCCTTGATGTTAAAGATGGTAGGACAACAAAAGGCGTAAAGTTTCAAAACAATGTTGATATTGGAGACCCTGTAGAAATGGCTAGAGAGTACTACCAGCAAGGTGTTGATGAATTGGTGTTTTATGATATCATGGCTTCAGCTCGAGGTCGGGGGCCAATATTAGAACTTATTCACAATGTTTCTAAACAAGTATTTATTCCTTTTTGTGTTGGTGGTGGGATTACAACATTAGAGGATATAAAATCAACGATTCTTGCAGGAGCTGAAAAGATAAGCTTAAACTCACAAGCGGTAAAAAATCCATCCCTAATAACACAAGGTGCAAAGATTTTTGGAAACCAATGTATAGTACTTGGAATGGATGCTGCAAAGGATACAACGATGCCATCTGGGTATAGAGTTTTTATAAACGGTGGTAGAACTTCAACAGAACTTGATGCCCTTGAATGGGCACAAAAGGCCGTTGAACTTGGTGCTGGTGAAATAGTTCTCAACTCAATAGACGCAGATGGCACAAAGGCTGGCTACGAACTTACCCTTACCAGAATGATTGCTGATGCCGTTACTGTCCCCATTGTTGCATCTGGTGGTGGTGGCATTGTAAAGCATTTAGCCGATGTAGTTTCTGATACTTTAAGTGATGGAAGCAAAGGTGGTTTAGCAGATGCTGCCCTCATTGCAACCATGGTGCACTCAGGCGAGTTCACCGTTCCTGGCATAAAAGAAAATTTACACAAAATGGGTATACCAGTAAGACTGGGTAATTAATAAGTAAGAATTAACTAGCGCATATACCGCGCACGACTTGTAGGTGTTTCATAGACATCAACAGCATGCAATCGTGCAGCATCTTTTTTTGGTAATAGCATTTCTAATTGATCGAATATATATGCTGCAATACGTTCTGCACTGGGGTTATTATTAAAGATAAGAAGTCCATCTTCTTCCAAATCATTGAGATTTTTATGATCTAGATTACGACATACTTCTTTTAAAGCCGCCTTTACTTCTCCGAAATCTATTAAAATTCCATCTGAGGGGAGGTCTGCCCCACGTGCATGAGCTAAAACACGATAATTGTGCCCATGTAAATTTTCACACTTTCCGTTATAATCTTTTAAATAATGTGCCGCCGAAAATGACGTTTCTACTCTTACTTCAAACATATATGTATTATACAGCACTCCACATCTTTTCGCAAGTATTTTTTTTTGATAAAATATAATTATGTATGAAATTGAATTAAAAGCCCATGTTGAAACATATGAAATAACAAAAAAAACTATTGAAAGTTTTGCCCGTTTCATCGGGAGCAAATCAAAAAAGGATGTGTATTGGCAATCCACAAAAACTCCATCTAAAGAGCCTGTTCGCATACGGATTCGACACGAAGAAGCCCTCTTTTTTGATGGAACAAAAAATACTTCGATTACTGTAACGTACAAAAAAAAAGAAGTACGTAAGGCAAACAAGAGTGTTTCGTATGAAGTAAATGATGAAAAAGAATTTAGCATAGATAACCGAGAGGCCTTTGAAGCAATACTCATAGACTCTGGATTTGAAATAGATATAA
>CAYJIS010000087.1:0-4386 GCA_964370315.1 uncultured Treponemataceae bacterium | reverse complement strand
ATATATTTAATAAAGTAACAAACTATTTTTTTGAGGTAATAACATTAAAACAGAATACTTGATTCTAACATTCAATGTTTGTTTCTTTTTTCACAACTTATTTTACTTTACATCGATGAGTAAAATTTTCGGAATTATTAGCAGTAAAAAAAAAATCTTTATTTTTAGTTTTTTAACAGGCATTTCTGGAAGCTCTATGTTAATCTACTTTGGTAGTATGTCTGCATTAGGATACTCAATAATGCTAGCAGTTTTTGCGCTTGCTGTTCTATGCTTTTTTTCCAATCAAGAACTCGCATCAAGGGTTGCCTGCTTACTCTCATTTAACATACACATTATGGTTGCAAGAGCCCTTGTTACAGCAATTGGTTCATTTATTACTGGTTACAGTATCTTTGAATTGTCTTATGATCCTTTTTGTTTTTGGATTATCCTTATTCTTACAACAATCGTTAGCACAGTTTTATCCTGTTTAACATTAAAGATAATACCTTTAAAATATTTAAGTCAGCTAGGTACTACTACCGAATATCTTTATTATTATATAATTATTACTGGACTAGCAAACGTGTATATGATATCGAATGGAAACGTTTATATACACGCAATCAATTATAAATGGTTAAATCTTCATCAAATTATAGCTTCGTTAACATGGCTTTTTGCAACATATGTTGTTGTAATATTTCTGGGCATTTCAAATATAATGAGAAGGAGAAAAGAAAATCTTGAAGAAGACATTATCTATAAGCATGTAGTTGAAAGCCGATCTCTAGCAGTTATTAAAGTTAACTGCACAAAGGATGCTGTTCTCCAATTGATATTTGATGGCAAAAACGAACCTTTACCTACAATTCCTTACTCGGATTATTCTAAAGCGTTATTAAAAGAATGTATGCTAAATGAAAATTTTGAGAAAATTGTGCAACTAGAATCAGCGCAAAACCTCATAAATGAATATCACAAGGGCAATTCGTTAATTGAATTTACTTTAAAGGCCTCTGTATGGGGTGAGATAAGATGGGTTCAAACTTCGATTACTATTACAAAAGAAGAATTTACAAATGACATTATAGCTGTTATTACCACAACCGATGATATTCACGAAACAAAGCTAAAAGAAACAGCATTAATAGCAGAGGCCGAAAGAGACCCATTAACACATCTTTACAATAAAAAAGCAACTGAAATGAATATTACACAGCATCTAGAATATGACAAATCAGGATCTCTATTTATGATAGATCTAGACAACTTTAAAGCAATAAATGATACCTTTGGGCATGTATATGGTGATAAGGTTCTAAAAGAAGTTACTAAAAAAATTATACAAAATTTTAGAAGTGATGATATAATTGGGCGTATAGGTGGAGACGAGTTTGTAGTTTTTTATAAAAACACAAGTGACATTTCTCATCTTGAAACAAGAGCAAAACAAATACTAACTGATATTAGGCATACATATCAAAAAGATGGTGTATCAATTAAAATTTCTTGTAGTATAGGAATAGCCCTTGCAGACACTGTTGATTCCTATCAAGATCTTTTTCAGTTGGCAGATAAGGCTATGTATGCATGCAAAAAAACCACTAAGGACGGGTTTTCAATAGATAACACAAAGAATTTATAAAAACATACATTTATTCAATTTTAACTATTGACACAATTTTATACATATTATATCATAAGAGTACCCTAATACTGAGCAATATTTTTTAAATCAAATCAGGAGGTTTCTTATGAATAAGATCAAAAATTCATTACTGAGAAACAAAAAAGAGAAAGTTGTTGCTATAATATGTTTTGCCATGTTTTTTTCTATGGTTGGCTGCACTAGTAGTCCAAAAAATGTACAAGTGGTTAAAGAGTTTTCTTTGCCTGCCTATTTAGAGACGTGGTACGAAATTGCTCGACTCGATCATAGCTTTGAAAAAAACTTAATTGATGTTACAGCAAATTATACCCTTAATGAGGATGGTACCGTTCGAGTAGAAAACAACGGCTACAATACTAAAAAAGAAAAAGAAGAAAACATTGTTGGAAAGGCTCGTTTACGTGGCCTTGAAACAGAAGGAGCACTAGAAGTTTCTTTTTTTGGACCATTTTTTGCAGACTACAACATTATTGCACTAGATGAAAATTACCAATACGCTCTTGTTTGTGGTTCTACATATAAGTATTTATGGATTTTAAGCCGCACCCCCACAATCCCAGATGATGTAAAAATGGAATATCTTACAATAGCAAAAGAGCTTGGATATGATACCGATGCCCTTTTATGGGTTGAACACAGAAACTAGTTACAACTACAGTTGAACTAGTTTCGTAGCAATTGTATCACAGAAGAGTTTGTCATGTTCTACAAATACGATTGTAGGTTCGTATTCAAGAATCAAGTCTTCAATTTGTATGCGTGACAAAACATCAATATAATTGAGAGGCTCATCCCAAATGTAAAGATGGGCTTCTACACTTAAACTTTGTGCAATGAGCACCTTTTTCTTTTGCCCTTCACTAAATGTTTCAATGTTTTTATCAAAATGGGATTTTTCAAACCCTAGCTTATGTAAGTTTGTTCTAAAAAGTGTTGCATCCAGTTTTTTTTCTTCTTCATAGCTTGAAAGGCTACCTTTTAAATTTGACGTATCTTGGCTTACATAGGCAATAGTCAAATTATTTGCCTTGTATAATGTTCCTGTGTATTGAATACTTTCATCGCACAATAGCTTTAAAATACTCGATTTTCCACTGCCATTTTTACCACTTACTGCAATTCTGTCTCCCTTGTTAACAACAAAAGAAATACCCGAAAAAACAAGCGTCTCACCATAACATACGGAAAGATTATTGCACTCGATAAGCCGCTCAGAATGAAAATTGAGTGGGTGCATTTTCAAGTCATCTGCCCTATCAATATTTTGTAAAAGTTTTTCTTTTTCACTTATATTTCTGTTTACATTGCGTTCAATATTTTTAGATCGCTGCATCATTTTAGCAGCCTTGTGTCCAATGTACCCTTTGTCTACAGGTCCTTGCCTAATTTTAGACTTTTCAATTTTATCTGACCAGAGAGATTTTTGCCGTGCAGATTCGCTAAGGCGTTTTATATCTTTTTTTAATTTTTCATTTTTTGAAGATTCAAAATTGTCGATAGCATTTTTGTTATAATACCATGTAGAAAAATTTCCCTTTACAACATCTATACTTGATTTATTTATTGAAAGAATATGGTCAACACAGCCATCCAAAAAAGCCCTATCATGCGACACCAATATAAAACCATTTTTAGATTTCAAATAGGCAGAAAGTACTTCTCTCCCTTGTATATCAAGATGATTTGTTGGCTCGTCTATAAGTAAAAAATTTTCATCATTTGAAAAAAGAAGTGCAAGCTTTATCTTAGTTTTTTCGCCATTTGACAAGGTATTAAAAGGCCTCTCAAGCACATCATCGTCAATAGATAATAGAGAGATTTCTTTATATGCTTGCCAATTTTCACCTATTATTTCAATTGTTGTCTTTGTTTCATCTTCTATTGTAAATGGAAAATAGTCAAAATCTACCGAAGAGCTAACAGTCCCAGAATATTCCAGTTTTTTTAAGAGAATGTTTAAAAAGGTTGTTTTCCCCCTACCATTTCGCCCAACAAAGCCAAGCTTCCAATCAGTGTCTATTTGAAAGTTTGCATTTTCAAATAAGTTGTGCTCATAGCCAAAGGTAAGGTTTGTAACATTTATTAGCGACATGCTTTCATCCTAAAAAACTACACAATTTCTATTTGGGCATAAACGGTATCAAGAACTTCATGTAAAATATCGATAGGGAGTTTTTCAACTACCTTGTATTCCCTACTTGATAAATCAAGTGCCTTTATATGCTCACAAAGAATTACTCCTGTTGTACTTGTCCGTGCATCAAGAGGAATATGAAGGGGAAAAGGCTTTAATGTGTTTGTGATAGGACACACAATGGTAAGATTTGTTTTTTTGTTATACACAGCATTACTGATTACAACGGCAGGTCTATAACCAGCTTGTTCGTGTCCTGCCTGTGGGTTAAAGTTGAGTTTTATAATATCGCCTTGCTTTACCATATTTCTTTACCTACAGGTTTTCCCCAATCAATGTCAGTTTGAGGATATTCACCATCAAAGTTCTCAAACATTTGTGCAATATTTTTTCGCTCTTTTTTTTGCGCCTTTTCTATAATAATTTTCCCATCTTCAGCTTTTATACTTAGCTCATCATCTTGCTTCCATTGAAATGCGTCTAATAATTGCTTAGGAAGTCGAATACCTTGACTATTTCCCCATTGCTTAATTGTTGCAGTCATATAAACTCCTTGTATATACATAGTATATCCCCATATGTGAAAATCGTCAAGTAT
>CAYJIS010000086.1:0-4409 GCA_964370315.1 uncultured Treponemataceae bacterium | reverse complement strand
CTTGATCTTCTAAACTCGTTGTAATTATCCATTGAAATTTTTCTGTTACCAAAGGTTTATAAATCATATTAAAATCCTCCTGCCTCAAGCATTGTGCCAATACTTTCTAGTATATCTCTTGCTGCATCAGGATTTTCTGCTTGACTGAGAAGCTCATTGATTATACACACATAATTACTCTTAAAGATTTTTCGCCATTCTTTCTCCAGAAGTCAATTGCTGCTTCAAATATTTCATGAAAATAGGATACTTCTCTTTCTTTATATGGTTCTCTAAGAAATAAATTATTTGTGCCATAAAAAATTATTATGACATTTCTTTCTTGAATCCATTCTAAATCTTGTATACATTCATCTACAGCATCCCAGTTACGACCACAGTAGTTAGGTAAAAAATGTTTTTCGCGGAGTTGTTCATAAAACTCTAAAAACGTTTCAAGTTTGCTACATTCAAAGCTTGCAACATAAGTGTCGTCTTTTTTCACAAGGTTGTCTATTTTTTTATTTAATATTTCAATAAGCATTATATTACTCCAGTTTCAAAAATGTTTCATAATGATCAGTTGTTATGTAAGTAGAACCATCAGAACCTGTTACTATCCTTTCTTGATTTCTATTGACACCTTTAATATGCGGATTAACATCCCATTCTTTATAGGTAATTTGACTTCCATCAGATCCTACTACCGGTAGAGGTGTTTCTGATTTTCCACTAGGAATGCGATTCTGAAAGACTCCTCCCCCTTTATATCCCTGTGGGGCGTAACCATTGTCTTGGATAAAATCAAGAGTATTTCTAAAGTTTTCGGGCAGGTCTGTTTTCTTTATACTACCTACGACACCAACTGCTTTTCCCGCATCAACAACATTATCTGCTGCTTTTACGGCATCTACAACATTGTCAGCAGCACGAGCAGCTTTTAAGCCTGAACTAACCCCTGTTACATACGGAAGAGCCAAAGAAGCCACATCTATAAGGAGCATGCCAGCATTGAACCATGCTCCCTTGGTATCACCTTCTCTTATACTTTTTACTACTTGAACACTACTGTCTATTGCCGATGCCACATCAACAATGGTGTCTAGAGGGATTCTCCCATCTGGATCCACATACCTGACGGGGTTGTTCCCTGCATAGTTTTCAGGCCATCACAGAATCCTTCCCTAATGCTTTATTTTAGCACAGAAACACACTTTTAAACAAGTAAAGAAATCCTACATAGTGTAAACTTTTTAGTATTCTGTACTATCCTTAAAATTACAAAAACTAGGTAGATTAAAATAATGGCAATTACAGAATTTACAATTCCCGTTATTTTCAGCCTATTGATTTCGCCTCTCTTTTAATAGTTAACTAGTGGATTAAACGGAGTCCTTAGCGTTGTTGTGTAGCCATGTCCTTTTTTAAAAAGAACCTAACTCTAACAAGAAATAACTAAGGCTCTTTGTTAATACACTTTTATATATTCTTCCCATGTGTCGGGGTATCGTTTTTTTATTTGACTTAAAATACGCTTGGGGATAGGTTCACTCCAATAATCTACTCCTTGCCGAGCAAACTCTTCTATTATTTCTAATTTTAATTCATACTCTTTTGACTCTAAGTCATATATAAGAAAACGCAAATAATAAACCGCATAAAAAAATTCTCCTTCCCGACTACTGATATAATTGGTATAGGGATTTGTGATATCTGCTTTTTTTTCTACTATTAAATAATGTGCAAGCTCTATATCCTCTATTATCAATGCCCCCTGTGCAGCAGTAAATCCATCTGTTGTTCTGGCATTTATATTTGCATTACCTTCCTCAACCAACAGCCTTGCCTTCTCTAATTGACTTTCCCCAGACACAGGAGTTCTCATTAGTGGTGTCTCCCCATTCTCATAAAGTGGTAATTGTCTTACAACATTCCCGTTTGGCTGAATAATATCAGGTAGCAGTACCTGTGTTGTTCCTATATTAGGATCTGCTCCATATTCTATAAGTAACTTAACATACTTAGGGTCATTTTTTGCCTGTGTATCAACAAATGAATATCGTGCTGCTATAAATAAAGGAGTTATATTCCAGTCATTAGTTGTAACATTTGGGTTCATTCCAGATTCTAGGAGAGCCTCTACAGATTTATATTTTTCCATTCCAACAGCCCAATGTAATACCGTATAGGAATAGTACGGATCGTGAATATACATTACCTCGGGAGTTTCAGCACAAATTTTTTTTATTGTGGATATATTTTCACTTCTTACCGCCTTAGCCAACTCATACGCCGGGGTATCTTTAAATATTTTAACATTAGTTAACCATGGTTTATCTGCCTCACAACCGCCTCCAAAAATAGTTGATAACACTACAATGCATAGTAACGGAAATATAAATGTTTTTTTCATAATTTATTCACTCCTCTTATTACTGAATCCATGCCGTGGTTAATTACACCATTAAGCAAAGTAGGAAACTCTGTCAAAGGTCCAAATGGTAGTGGGAGAGCAGATGCGGTATTCACCACCTTGTGATAACTGTATGCAACAAGAATAAATGCGGCATACCCAGTGTTTTTTTGACAGCAGCAAAAATGTACACCTATTCATAGTAAGTCGAGAGATATACAGAACCATATTTATCTGTATATCCAGAAATTCCGTTAATTGTAACAGATGCAAGATACCCATTGAATGGTTTTACATAATCAAACTTAGGTTCTATAATCACTTCATTAGAATCATCTTTAAATCCATACATCATATTCCCAGATATAAAAGGGAATAATCCCAATGTTTTTTTCGGTTTTTCACCACAAACTTCAACACTAGTTTTTTTTTCATTTTTTTTTGATATATAATAGCTCTCCCCATCTACATCTGTAACCTTAGCAGTGCTGTTTTTGAAATGCCCTACTTCTTTATATATAGGAGGGATTTCCCACTCACCGCTTTTATTGACAAAACCCCACAATTCTTTACCGTTAGTAAGAATATTCTTACGTAACAAATTGTCATAAAACAGATCCAAAACATTATTTTGTGTTTCAAAGTCAAAAAGAAACTTTCCTTCACAGTCAAAGTATTTTGCGATTTTATCAATTTTGCCTGCTATAACACCACATTGAGTTTCTGTAGCCGTTTCAAATTGTGGTTCAATTTCTAATCCCCCCATATGATTTATGAACCCATACAAACCGTTTATGCACAGAGGGTATAAGTAATGTTCATGAAAAAATGATAAATCATTTTCCATCTCTTGTAATAATTCTGTAATCATTTTCTTGTCATCAATTGGTATACTTGATAATTCAATACGTTTTAGCATATTTAGTAAGTATTTATCCTCTTGTATCAGAGAATGTGGAATCAATATTGGCAAGCAATAAAGTATAAAAGCATCTGTTAGATAAGCCATGTTCCCATATACATCATTAATAAGGTACTCATCTGTGATAGGCATTTTTAACTTTCTATATAGATTTATAGTTCTTATATAATCATTGGGAAAAGCTATACCTTCGTTTTTATAAAAATCAAATACTTCATCACGAAAAATTTGTTTTGGTTTTTTATATTGAGAAAAATACTCTATTGATTTTTTGTATAGAAATCTCATTCAAGCCCCCTAAAATTGCCTCAATTTGCATAATAGTTTCCTTCGCATTTGTCTCCACATTTAATAAAAAAGTTCTTGCCACCGAACTTAAATTTTTATTTCGTAAACTACCTTGCAGCGAATGTAAATTATTTTTTAAACCTGCTAGTGAGTTAGTTAATTTTGTAATATGCCCTGCATCCAACTTTGTACCTGTTAAATTTTTGTGAGATGTCAAACTCTGAATTATATTGATAATCGTTTTGCTTGTACTTATCTGTAAAGGAGTAAGGATTCCTGCGTAGATTTTTGCTACATCCGAAGCATATGGCAGAGCAACCGTTGCAGAACTAGCAGTAGCTATCCCCGCAGTCCCAACACCTGTAACAGTTGAAAAGCTTGCCGTAGCCGAACCTGCAGTCAATGCACTTCCTGTAGCAACAGTCGCTGCAACTCCACCTAAAGTCGCACCTGCTAAACCTCCTGCAACAGCATAAGCACCTGCCTTTGCCCAATTAACATCCTCACCAGACATCAAATCAGACGCAATACTAGCGCCACCCCCAATAAGTGCTCCAACAATACCCGTAACAACCATAAATGGTATACGCCCATCAGGGTCAGAATATTTTATTGGATTATTATTAGCGTAATGATATACATGAAAATTAACAGGGTTGTATACACCGTCATTCGCTAAATTACCATTTGCCCTCTTAGCTTCATCGTTTACCGGTGCTTGTGGTATGTATTCTGCCAATGTCCCAAAAATTTCTCCCATCAGGATCCACGTACTTGACGGGGTTGTTCCCTACGTAAAAAATGACG
>CAYJIS010000085.1:1730-4533 GCA_964370315.1 uncultured Treponemataceae bacterium | reverse complement strand
GTGCTAAGGGAAAGTTGATACCGTCTCCCGCACAAGGCCAAGCCGTTGAAGTTGCATTGGAAACAATTGAGGTGATTGGAACAGCCGACGCCGAAAGCTACCCATTACAAAAGAAGGGACACAGCTTTGAGTTTTTACGCGAAATTGCCCACTTAAGAGCAAGAACAAACGCATTTGGAGCAATTGGTAGAATGAGAAGCCAAATGGCATACGCCGTTCACACCTTTTACAACGAGCGTGGATTTAACTACGTTCACACCCCAATTATCACTGCGAGTGACTGTGAAGGTGCTGGTGAAATGTTCCAAGTTACCACTTTGAACTTAGAAGAACTTGCAAAAAAAGCCGTTGAAGCCGGAGCAAAGGGAATGAGCGCAGACAAGGCCGCAAACTTGGTTGACTACAACAAAGACTTTTTTGGAAAGCACGCAAGCCTTACCGTTTCTGGCCAATTGGAAGCAGAAACATGGGCAACAGCACTTTCAAGAGTATACACATTTGGGCCTACATTCCGAGCCGAAAACTCAAACACCCCTCGCCACTTGGCAGAGTTTTGGATGATTGAGCCAGAGGTTGCATTTTGCGACCTAGACGCCAACATGGATTTAGCCGAAGACTTTGTAAAATACTTATTAAACTGGGCTTTAACAAAGTGTGCAGAAGACATGAAGTTTTTTGATTCTCGCATTCAAAAGGGCTTAATTGACACCCTTACATCTGTTGTAAACTCTGAGTTTGTTCGCGTAAGCTATACCGATGCAGTTGCAGAACTTGAAAAAAACAACGACAAGTTTGAGTTTAAAGCATTCTGGGGCTGCGACTTACAAACTGAACACGAGCGCTATTTAACTGAAAACGTGTACAAAAAGCCTGTAATGGTTTTTGACTATCCAAAAGATATTAAAGCTTTTTATATGAAGATGAATGAAGACGGAAAAACAGTTCGCGCTGTTGACGTTTTAGTTCCTGGAATTGGAGAGCTTATTGGTGGTTCACAACGTGAAGAAGATTATGACAAGCTCGTTAAGCGCATTGAAGAAATGGGCTTAGCTAAAGAAGATTACTGGTGGTACTTAGATCTTCGAAAATACGGAACCGTTCCACACTCTGGTTTTGGTTTGGGATTTGAAAGACTTCTTAGATACGTAACCGGTATGGGTAACTTGAGAGACGTTATCCCATTCCCAAGAGCACCAAAGCAAGCAGAATTTTAAGTAAAAAATGGCGTCCTTGCCATTTTTTACTTAATTTATAATGTACAATGTATAATTATATGAAAAAGGCTTTCGAGAAATCGGAGGTCTTTTTTATTTTTCTATTTAAGTTCATATATTATAAATAAATAGAAAAAAAAAATAAAATGTATTGACTAAATCTTCATTGAATGTTACCCTTACTTTGAAATTTTCTTAAGGAGAAAAACAATGAAAAGAATGTTGGTTTTACTAGTAGTTTTACTAGTATTATTCTCAGGATGTGCATCAAGTCCAAGTGCACCACAACGAGATGATTCAATCCAATTTGGAGAATTATGGGACAGCGGAACAGAAGATTATATCGATCTTTTAGAAAATGAAAACAAACCAGGCACAATTAAGGCTTTATACTATTCTTCACTAGACTATAGAGTTAACAGTGATTATGATTGGTTTTACTTTTTTGTACGGGTAGTTGATACAACTGATAGCACTTACGATCCTGCTAATCCATATAGATTTGGATTTAGTTTTACAAACAATGATACATTTCAAAAAGATGATTTAACACAGTTTGTTGTTGAATCAAGCAGTATTGATCAAGTGTTCGAATTAACATCTGAAAATGGTTTTTCTGGACCTGCAAACATTACTAGAAGTGAAAGACACTCAGCTGGTGCAACATGGAAAGTTGATTCATCTCTATTATCAGACTTAGCTACAACTAGTGAAATCACAATTACCCTAAAGGGAACAAAAAACGGTGATATTGTACGAACAATTCCTGTAGAGTTTTCTGAATACTTAGCTAAATATTTCTAATTATATATTTAGTTCAAATTAAACTGCTATTCTTATGAGTAATCAAGAGAATAGCAGTTTTTTTTATTTTTACAGATTCAAAGATTGACAGGAGGCTGCTACAGTGTTACACTTTAAGGCAGCAGTTATAACTGCAGAAGGAGAAAAAATGAGTACAAATGAAACTATTAAAACTATTTTAGAAAGGCGAAGTACAAGAGCCTATAAAAACGAATTACCACCTATTGACCAACTAGAAGCTATTTTAAAAGCCGCCGAATGGGCACCAAGTGCTATGAATAACCAAGAATGCCACATAACATTAGTTAAAGATGGCAGCAAAATAAAGGCTCTTGATAATGCAATTGTTGAAAAGTTTGACGCGGCCACAAAAGAAAGGATGGCAACAAGATTTCCTGAAGGTGTAGCAGTAAGTGCCTTTTATTATGCCCCTGCAATCTATGTAATTTCAGCAGTCAATACAGAAGATCATTATACAAAGGTTGACACTGGAATAACCATACAAAATATTGCCATTGCCGCAAAATCGTTTGGAATCGATACTTGCATGATTGGATTATCTGCGATTTTATTTTCTTCAGACCCTAATCATAGTTCAATTAAGGCCTTAGATTTACCAGCTGATCATACTCCAATGATAGTTATAGTTGCTGGGTATGGAGATATGGAAATGCCTAAACCTGAGAGAAAAGAAGGTAGAACAAAGATAATATAATGTACAATTTATAATGAATAATTATTTTATGATAGAGGCTTTTGAGATTTTCTCAGAGGCCTTTTTTATT
>CAYJIS010000085.1:0-1630 GCA_964370315.1 uncultured Treponemataceae bacterium | reverse complement strand
ACCACACTTTTCCCTTTTGTTAAATCAGTCACATACAACTTTAAACCATCGAGGTCTGGCTCGACAATCATGCCCTTAATAGTAATATCAACAGCAAAGTCTTCTTCTACATCGCAAACGTTCAAAGTTTGTATGTATCGTTTAGAAAGTTCATATTGATCGTAATTTACACAAAAAGAAAACGGAATACGTTCTACTAGTGCTTCTGTTTTTATCAGTGCAAGCACTGCCTTTGCAGATTCAGAATATGCCTTCACAAGGCCACCAGTCCCTAAAAGAGTTCCACCAAACCACCTTGTAACCGTTACAAGTATGTTCGTGCACTTTTTCCCTTTTAGAACATCTAATACAGGTCTCCCTGCAGTTCCTGAAGGCTCCCCGTCATCGCTCATACCATATACCTCGGCATTTTTTCCAACGGCAAAAGCATGTACTACGTGGTTTGCATCACTGTATAATTCTTTTAATGATTTTAGTTTTTCTCTAGCTTCACTTTGAGTTGTTACAGGAAAGGCCTCTGCTAAAAAGCGTGAGTTCTTAAAAAAAAGTTCTGCTTCACATGATTCTAATAAAACATCCATTGTAGTTATTTTGAATTCTCTGTTGTTGATTCCAAATGTTCATTGTTTTCAACCTTAGAACTACTTTTTATAGATAATGTATACCAAGATGTAAACGCTATACTTAATCGCATTAAACTTCCGTACAAACATACAACCATTACCATATTTAATATACTTAAAAGTGTGAGGTGTTCAGATAGATATGATGTTGTAATCGGCAGTAAAAAAACTATAAACAATCCTACAGCGAAAGGAAGAAAATAACCACATGAGCGTATGCAAAAAACAAAAAACTTCAACATCCTTTTTCGCGTTAGGCTTATACTTTTACTTAAAGCTTCTTTAACACTCATGCTTGGATTTTCAAAGAGAAATAGCCAGGTAAAGGAAAATTTACAATACATCATTGAGATAGTTAGAACAGAGACAGAAAGCAAAAGAATGAATTGTGACTCAAATTCTAAAATAATTTCGTTTGCTTCGCTAGAACCTGCAATAAAACCTATCAAAAGACTTAATAATAATAAAACAATAACATATACAGAAGTAAAGAGAAGTCCAACTAATGCTGCTCTTTTTATATCTTTAAAACCAGAAAACAAATGTCCTAATACTGCATACTCTTGCCTATATAGCTGCATTACAAGTACAAAAAAGCCGTATTGGAAAATAAATTGTATAACAGAAACACAAAGCATTGCAACAAACATAACACTCAATGCTGATACAGATGTAGAATTCATCATCGGCGTAACAATTGCCCGTAATATCAAAGTAATAGCTGTACCCATTATTAATAATGAAATCATTATTTTTGCAAGGTTCTTACTCATACAAAGTTTTATTCTATCATATATATCATTATCCATTTTATGTCCTTTACTCTAAATCAAGTTTTCCACTTTTTTGAACTGCTATTTTTTGTACCTCACGTGAAGCTAAACGTACACCTTGCGCCTTTAAGCCTTTTTCTTCATAGTCTTCGGCTTTGAATACTTCTTCCAAAATTTTAACCCGAGGCTTCTTTACATAGTGTAACTTAAATTCAAATTTTTTGCGAGTATCAA
>CAYJIS010000084.1:0-4536 GCA_964370315.1 uncultured Treponemataceae bacterium | reverse complement strand
GAGCACGGAGCAACTTTAGTTGCGTAGTCTAGTAGGAAGCTGCCAGGCTTTTTTTGTTTAAAAAAGCCTTAACAGCTTCCTACGATTATTCAGAGTTGTATCAATCCTTGGCTACTCAATAAGAGGAAAGTAGGACGACGTTACGCTAATCATTCAGCTCGTAAAGGCGAGACGGAGCGTAGCGTAGTCAGCGGATCAGGCTTTTTTTTGCTTAAATAAAGCTTGGCAGATAATAGGCAAAAAGCACCCGCACAATTTGTGCGGGTTTCTTTGTTTATGTCGCGTTAAAGAGCTTGTGAGATAGTTCATGAACATCTACAATTATATATAAATGATTTTTATCTAGACTAACATCTTTAGATGAAAGAATGTCTTGAGTCTTATAATTTGACGATTTGCTTGATACAAACGATTTTTTTTAGTATAGTTATATAAGTAAACTATTTTAAGGTGCATGAGTGTATTATATTGTATTTATTGCTATACTTATTCAGTGGGGCACCTTTTTTAGTCGTGCAAGTGAGGATTGTTCTCCAAAAACTTTAGAGCGTGCGTTGAAGCATTTTTCGTTATTACAATTATATTCCGGTTTTTATTTGTTACGATTAAACCTTAACGTTAGAGTCTTATCTAAGAAAATTTTATGCTTTGCATGGGTTATTATTCTTATTGAAACTATTTGTGTGCTAATTTACTATTTGATTTCTATTTTTAATATATATAATACAATGAAGGTCTTTCTGAATTTCTTCTTCCTTCTTTCGTGGGGAGTAATACTTGTTTCTTTTACAATGTATGACCTTTTAAATCTAAAAAGACTCTTGTTACGTTGGCAGAAAAAATCTTCTCGACTTCCAAAAAGTAAAGCAAGGACTAAAAAATGAAAAAAAAAACAAAAACTAAGGTGTTTACATTTTTTTATATTCTGCTTTTCATAGTAATAACTACTGCTTGGATAATTTTTTACACTATGTTTGAATCTTTGATAGTTGTAGTAAAAGAGCATATTCTACGTATTAAAGCTACAAGATCGAGTGGCATTCTTAAAAAATAATTTTCGTAATATATTGAAATATTATGTGGAACAGATAATATTCATATACCAGCAATGGTGAAAATTTTTGTTTAAATCTTTTTTTTGCGCATGCCTTGCGCAAGGGATTCAAAGAAAAAGATACAAGCAAGAGCCCGACCCGCCTTTAGGCGGGTTGCGCCCAAAAACTACTCCGAATCTTTTAAGACCTTTTTTGAATACAATCCAATAAAGAGAGAAATGAGTACGCTCACCAAAATTACAGTGCTTTCAAAGCCTATTGCGTATTCGAATGCGTAGCCGTAGATGAGCTGTCCGAGTGGGTTTGCGCACATTGCAAATGTCATGAGGAGGGCTATAACTTTACCTTGGAGTTCTTCTTTTGTAATTTTTTGGACGTAGGTAATTATTTGAATTGATGCGAGGGTTGCGAATATCATTACAAAAAACGATGACAGTGTTATGAGTGCAAAGCTTACCAGTGGTTGGCTGGAAAAGAGCATTGAGGTTGTAAGGGGAATGAGCGAGAGGGCTGTAAAGAGAAACCATTTTGGAAGGTTTGAAATACTTACTTTGCTACCGAGGACTCCTGTTAGAATACCTGCCAAGATTCCGCCGAGTGCGAGAACTCCTTGTGAGAGTCCGTAAAGTTCGTCTGATAATCCTAGGCTCTGTGTTATGAGTACCGGCTGGGCTATTATAATCATGGAACTTAAAAAGGCGTTTAGGATACATGTTATGAGGATAAGCTTTGCTAATATTGGTTTTTCTAAAAAGATGAACGTGCAGCCACTTCGTAAATCAGATGTAACCATTTTAATCATGCTTTTCTTTTTTTGTGTTGTCACGCTTGGTATTTTTATAAAGACTTCTAATAGTGCTGAGAGAAAAAAGCATATAATTGCTGTTGTGAGTATTGGCTTAATGCCTAGTTTCGAAAACAGAATACCTCCGATTATGGGGGATAATAGGTTTGACAAGGCATTGATACTTGAGACTAGTCCATTACCTTTTGCAAGAACATTTTCATTAAGAAGTGAAGGCATGCTCGCATTTACTGATGGTTGGTAGAGCCCTGCAATGCTGTAAAGTGCCATCATTGTTATGATGAGAAGTGGCACAAGGGATACAATGTTCATTGCATTTAGAAAGATGAGCATAAGGATGCCTGTTAAAAGATCGAGGGTAACCATAATATTTTTTTTATTTACCCTGTCTGCAATGATACCACCTATTGGCATTAGTGCTATGAGTGGAAGGAATGATAGTGCGCTTACAATACCGAACAGAGAAGGAGAATCGGTAATTTTGAGTAGGTAGAGTGGAAGAGCGAAGCGAAGTATTCCGTTTCCAAATAGGGAAATAACTTGCCCTATGACGATGAGTAAAAAGTTTTTGTTTTTTAGTGTGTTAGTTTTCATATATATTCCTTTGTAATTTATTCATACATACGGTCGGTATGTATATGTGTTAAAAAAATCTACCCAAATACTTGAGTAGTGTAATTTTTATAGGTTAGACAATTTTTCGATTGTATCTTTATCGAAGAGTGTAAGATTATAGCACTCAAGCATTTCATTTATAAGCATGCATTTGGATGGTAGTTTTTGCATATCTGAACCCAGTATGAGCGGATTTACCCATATATTGAGTAAAAACGAAATAAGCTCTGCTAGCGTTTCTGGTTTATCGCAGGTTATTGAGCCGTCTTCAATTCCGATTTTTATAAAGGGTAGTACATATTTTGGCGCTACGGTTTCAGCCGTTACACGTAACTGCATTGCTAGTAGTTTTGGATTATTAAGTAAGTTTGGAGAAATTGAAACAACATTTTTTGTTGCTATACTTGAAATATCTCTGTTTAAAAACACCTTTAATTTTTCTGCACCATTGAGGGTATTGTTTTGCATAATTTCATTATAGTAAACAACTTTTTGGTCACTCATTTTTTCACAAATCGCATCAAAGATATCTTCTTTTGATTTAAAATGGTGATAGATGGCCCCTTTTGAAAGGTTTTTTAGTTCATTGAGTATATCTTGGATACTGGTGTACTCATAGCCTTTTTCAAAAAAAAGCCTTGTTGAAACTTCGAGTATTCGCTCCACTGTTTTTTCTGGATATTTATTACGTGCCATAGTTTATCCTTTACATACTTTTGGTATGTAAAATAAGTGTAACATACTGCTGGTATGTTTGTCAAGAGAGGAATAGGTTTTTATCTATTCTCCACAGTAAAACCTCGTGTAATATACCCTTTTGCCACATCATCTAAGTTCATGTGTTCTCTTGCATCATACTTATCATACTGGGGAGATTCTTTAATAATGATATTTTCAAAATGTATTGGAAGACCTACACTGGTATAAAAACTTTTTCCATTTTGTAGTTGAAAATGCAGGTGAGGCTCAGTTGAGTTTCCGGTGTTTCCACATTTTGCAATTTTTTGTCCTTTTGAAACCTTTTCTCCAACATTTACAATTATACTATGCTGTTTTAAATGTGCAAGGAAACTGTACTCTCTGTCAGAGTGTTTTATTACAATATAATTACCTGCAATGTGATTAGCCCTTGAAATAAGTTTTCCATTTTTTAATATTATACTTTCTTTTGATTTGTTGTTGATTTCTACGACTTCTCCATCTGCAGGGGAAAGAATATCTTCATTGTAGCAGAAGTAGTTTTCTACGTTCTTGTAGTCATTTTTGTAAGATTTTCCGTTTGCGTCAAGTTTTATAACGTCGTATGCATAGCGTTGTGTTGGAATATCCCATGAGTGCGAGTACTCTTTTGTTGTACAGCCATTGACAACCATCCACTCTCCTGAAAAGGGAAGTGCATAGGATACGTCATTTTTGTAATTCTCTATTGATGGCACATTACCTTTGTATTTTCTTTTTATGTAAATCATTCCTATAAGCTGAAGTATTGAGCATTTATTCTCTGCAAAATGTAGAGCAAAATCGACAAAGGCAAATAAACACAGTGATGAGAGGTATGTAAAGAGGTTTGAATCTATAAAGTTTGAAAGAAGTATAGAGAGAATACCGATATACCATAAATATTTTGGTAGAGCATAGATGAATTGTAACATAGTATAAGTATAGCACAAAAAATTGAATAGGTGAAAAAAAATTACTGGTATATTCGAATCTATTCATTGCAAAAAGTATAAAAACATAGTATCATGATTATGCTACACTATATAAGGTGGTGAGGGTGAAAAAATATTTTGTCCGTTTTAATGCAGTACAACTCTTGACAATTGGGTTTGCAACCCTAATTATATTAGGTGGAGTACTTCTGTCTCTTCCAATTTCTTCTCGTGGAGATCCAATTCCTTTTTTTAACGCCCTTTTTACTTCGGCATCAGCATCGTGCGTTACAGGTTTAGTGATTTACGATACCTATACCCAATTTACTTTTTTTGGACAACTCGTAATCCTTCTTTTGATTCAAATTGGGGGACTTGGTTTTATGACTGTATCCATATTTTTATCATT
>CAYJIS010000083.1:0-4944 GCA_964370315.1 uncultured Treponemataceae bacterium | reverse complement strand
CGAAGCTTCAAAGCAAAAGCAAAATCGTAAAAAGGCACTTTTTACAAAACAAGCGAAAATTCTATCCACTCACCTTTTACGCTGTTCACTACAATCTTTGCCTTGTGGGCTTGCGAGATGGTAGAGGCAATGGCAAGACCTAAACCGCTTCCGCCGGTGTCTCGGGTTCGAGATACATCGGTTCTGTAAAAGCGCTCGAATATTTTTTTCTTTTGTTTATCATCTAAGCCTTCTCCTGTATTGTATACAGAGAAAACCTTTTTATTTCCTTGTTGTTTTAGAGATACTTTAATAGTTCCTTTTTCACTGCAATGTTTTATGGCATTGTCAATAAAGATTATTGCAAGTTGTTTAATGCGATTTTCATCGCCCTTGTACGTTATACCTTCTTCTATGGCCACTTCAAATGTGTACCCTGATTCAAAGGCGAGACTTTCAAAAGGAAGAACAGCCTTAGTGAGTGATCGGGACAAATCAAAGTTAATAAAATCATACATCATTTCACTTGAGTCGTACTTTGCCAAGTATAATAAATCTTTAACCAAAAGACTCATTCGGTGGGCTTCACCTTTTATATAACTAAACCACTTATTATCGCCCATCTCTTCTTCAAGAACGTCAAGGTTTGTATTAATAACGGCAAGGGGAGTTTTTAGTTCATGGCTCGTATCTGCAACAAACTGGCGTTGTTTATTAAAGGCTGCCTTAATTGGCTGCAGTGCCCAGTTAGATAAAAAGATAGAAATTATTGCCGAAAGAATCATTGCAAAAACATAGACAAAAAAGAAAACCGTATCTACCCTATAAAGAATAACATCCATCATTCTTCGGTCCATAAAAACAATTAAATATCCATAGGCCTTTTCTGCTATTTGATACCGTAAGCCATCTATGTTTCCATACTCAGACTCAGCCTCAAAAACTAAATTTGAAAGTTCTGCTATCTCTTCTGGTGAATAGTTTACTGGAAAGCGAGAAACAGTTCCTAGCAAAAGGCCATCCTTTGCAATTTTTACCGAAAATGAATTTCTAAGCTTTGCAAAATCAATTGATTCCCTTGAGTTTTGCATAACAAAATCTAATGCCTCTAAAAAGGGATAGATTTCTGCAGTATCCTCAAAACTTGGCATACTGAGCCCATCTGTTTGTACAAGATAATTACTAATATATTTAAAATCATTATCAATCGCATTTTCTAAGCCCTGCTTTGCCAGTGCAAAGAGACTTAATAAAACAATGGAAATTGTTGCAAGAATAATGGCAAAAAACTTCCACCTAAGGCGTAAGAGAACTTTATTTGATTTTCTATCTCTTTTAATTGCAGCCATAATTTATAACCCCATTTCCAAGGCATAACCAACACCTCTAATGGTTCTAATTTCAACTTTCGTCTCAAGAAACTGAAGCTTTTTTCGTAAAAACGAAATATACACTTCAACATTATTGTATTCGGCATCAGAGTCTCCGCCCCAAATTTTATCAATAATGCGTTCTTTTGACAAAATCTGCTCAGGGTTATATATTAATAACTCCATTATTTGAAACTCTTTTAGTGGAAGACTTACTGATTCACCTTTACAGTCAAGTGAATTTTTTTTGAGATTTAATTCTATATCGCCATAAGGAACGGTATCGCCTACAACTTCTCCCTTTCTTCTAAGTAAAGCCCTGGCCCTTGCCAAAAGCTCTTTTGTTGCAAATGGTTTTGTAAGATAGTCATCAGCCCCGCAGTCAAGGCCTGTAACCTTATCTTCAACATCATCCTTTGCGGTGAGCATTAATATTGGAGTTGAAATTTTTACATCCCGTAAATGTTTTAGCACTTCTATACCATTCATTTTCGGAAGCATTATATCTAATAAGATTAAATCATACACATCATCTTGCGCATATGCTAAACCAGTTTGTCCATCATGAACAGCATCTACTGAATATCCTTGTTTTTCAAGGATTTCTTGCAAAGCCTGTGCTAAGTGAATTTCATCTTCAACTATTAATATTTTCATATCAATACTATAGCACAAATCACTTAAATTAGTCTTAAAAAATTACATTGAAATTTATATTTTAATATGTTATCATATATATGAATATCTTTGTAAAGGAGTAGAATATGAAGAAAATGATAATGGTTGCAACTATGCTTGTAGCAATTTTCACAATTGTGGGTTGTACCACATTTAAGGCAGAGGGTTTAAGTTATGCAATACCAAACACAAATGATGTTATAATATCTAGTTTTGAACGGACCGTTACAGTACATGAATTTGTAGGAGTTTCTGGCGGAACTAATCTTTTTAACATCACTGCTGATGCTATGAATGAAAAAATTTCTGAGGTTATTTTAGCAGAAATTGCAAAAGCAGGCGGAAATGCTGCTAAAAACATAACTATTGAATACAAGGTTGGTGTTCTTCACTATCTTGCAAATGCATTTACAGGAACAATTTGGGCACCATCTGGGTTAACCATTTCTGGCGATATTATTCGTTCGAGATCTTCTACAGCAAGCGCAGAACTTGAAAGTGAAATTGATGCTGCAATTGCAGCCCTCTAGTTTTTATGAACATTAAACGACACCGATTATTATCGGTGTTTTTTTATACCCTCTCACAAAGCACTTAAATTAGTTTAAAAATTTTTATAAAATCTTTTATCCGCAGATTTTTTTTCACTACCCTATTGACAAAATAATACTATATGTTATATAGTATTATTATAAATACAATATTGTTTTATAAATAATATTATATTACTAACACCATATTGGAGGTATTACGTGACTTTTACCGCAGGAGCTACAATGCTCGACATGGTTGTTCTTTCACTTGTAGCAGCAGAAGGAACATACGGGTATAAGATTACGCAAGACGTTCGCTCTGTAATGGAAGTTTCAGAAAGCACTCTGTATCCTGTATTACGCAGATTAGAAAAAGATAGCTTTTTAGAAACATACAATCAAGAGTTTTCAGGCAGAATGAGAAAGTATTACAAAATTACTTCTAACGGCATGATTCAACTTGATTCTTACAGAAGTGAATGGTCTTCGTATCGTAAAAAAATTGAAGCAATCCTTTTTGGAACTTCGAAATCATAAGGAATGACAATGACAAAAAAAGATTATTTAAGGGCACTAAAAAATGAAATACAAGCCCTACCCTTAAATGAGCAAAAAGAAGCTCTTGATTATTACGAGAATTATTTTTTAGATGCCGGAGTCGAAAACGAACAAAAAGTGATTGATGAACTAGGCGATGTAAAAAAACTTGCAAGCGATATCCTTTCTAATGTAGCAGGACTTCCTCAAAAAAAGGAAGCGCAAAACAAAGATACTACTACTAAAAAGGAAATATCAACAACAAACAAATGGCTCATTGCTATAATTGTTGTGCTTACATTTCCTGTTTGGATACACATTGTTGGACTCTTATTTGGTCTCATTGCATCAATCTTAGCAATTGGATTTTCAGGCATTATTGTTGCAATTGCACTTTTTGTTGGAGCCATAGGTTCGGTAGTTGCAGGTGTGTGGGCTATAACCACTACCCCATTGGTAGCCATTTTTCTATTTGGATTATTCTTTGTACTTGTAGGAATAGGCATATTATCATGGATACTTGGACTTTGGTTTTTCTCAAAGTTTATACCATGGGCATGGAAAGGACTAAAAAACCTCTGGCTTACCGTCTCAGCAAAAATTAAATCAAAAATATAAATAATAGGAGTTTAATATGACAAAAAAAACAAAAGCAGCCATTATTACTGGAGTGATACTTTTTACAGTTGGTTTAGCACTCGTCATTGGTACTGTAATCGCAGGACTTCGTCCCCATACAGTAAGAACATTATTTGCTAGTGCACAAGGGGATTATCATCATCATAACAATAGTACTGTTGTTTCAGAAGAATATACAACCTATGATACAAAAGATATAGCTCAGCTTGACATCGATGTTGATGTAACCCAAGTTTTTATTACAACAGGAAGTGAGTTTACCGTACGTGCAGAAAACACTGAAGATCTATACATTACAAGCTTTTTACAAAAAGATGGAACACTAAAAGTTGACGACAGGGGTCACAAAAGAAAATGGATGAATGTGCGACCAACAAATGCTCCAAGCGTATTTATTACTATTCCACAAGGAATGAACTTTAGAGAAATAGATATAGAAAACAACGTGGGAACCGTTGAATTGAATGTTCTAGATATCGCTACAGAAAAATTAAGCCTTTCAACTGATGTAGGTGAAATGAATATTGAAAACATTACAAGTTCTCAAACAGAAATAAGTGTTGCAGTTGGCTCTATTGATGTTTCAGGTACGTTTACTGGAAAAACAGAACTTGAGTGCGAACTTGGTTCTATAGAATTTTCTTCTATAGGTAATTTTGAAGACTGGTCATACGAAACTGAAACAGAACTTGGCTCAATTACCATCAACGAAAACAGTATCACAGGCGTTGGTAAGCAAAAATCAGAAAACCAAAAGGCTAACCATTTAGAGATAAAATCTGCATTAGGAAACATTACCGTTTCAATTCTCTAATATTTTCATAGCACATATAATGCTGTAGTATTTTACTCTCTAAAGTACTACAGTATTTTTTTATCCTATTTACTTATAAAATATTTTTTAGAAACGCTTCTAAACCTTCACTAATATCAGTGAATGTAGCATTAAAATTTCCTGTATACCAAGGGTCGGCAATTTCTCTATGGATACCAGTATACGACATAAGAGAATGCACTTTTCCTTCATTCTTAGCATCAATAATTTTTTTTATATCTTGAATATTTCTCTTATCCATTCCTATAATATAATCAAAATCGTTTCCATCGGCCTTTGTAAGCTGAGTAGATCTTTTACTATAATAATCGATATTAAGTCTATCGAGAACCTTCGCTGTTCCATGATGAACCTTACTTCCAGTCATTGCATG
>CAYJIS010000082.1:0-5045 GCA_964370315.1 uncultured Treponemataceae bacterium | reverse complement strand
TTAGGCCAATTGCGGCAGGGTTACAATCAATGGTTCAATCTATGCGATATATTGGGGATTGGGCGGGGCTTTTTGCTGTAGTTGTTATTGTATTTTTGCCCACAGTTTTCTTGTACATTTTCTTATCAGAAAAAATTATTGTTGGTGTTACAGGTGGAGCTGTTAAGGGTTAGAAGAAGTGTGAATTTGGTGCTTACGCAGCATATGCTGTAAGTTGATATTTAAGGAGGTTTCATGAGTTTGAAGCAAAAAAGTGTAATTGGTTTAATTTTAATTATGTCAATGATTGTGTTTGGTGCTTGTTCACCAAAAGAAGATGTAGCAGTGGGAGATGGCGGAGAAATCGTTTATTGGACTAACTGGAATGAAACAGAGGCTCAAGCTAAAGTTTTAAAGGAAGCCGCTGCAGAGTTTAAAGAGTTAACAGGGACAACTGTTAATATCCAGTGGATGGGTCGAGAAATCAACAAAGTAGGACAACCTGCCATTGAGTCTGGAGAAGTAATGGACTTAATCAGTACTAATTACTTAATTGTTGGCGGGGCTATAGCTCCAAGTGGACTTCTAATGCCTATTGATGAATATGTTGCTGCAGAATCATCAACAACAGGTATTAAGGATTTTATTAACGATGGTAATCAAAAGTACATAGATTTAATTGTTGATATAGTAGGAGATGGAAAACTTTATGGGCTTCCATATCAGCCATTTATTCAAACATATTTCTATAGTACAGAAGCTTTTGATAAAGCTGGAATTACAGAAACTCCAGAAACATGGACTGATTTTTTAGATGTTTGTGCAAAATTAAAAGCTGCGGGTTATGATCCTATTACAGTAGATGATGCATATTACAATTACTTATTCTTAAACCATTTAAATAGGCTTGTTGGGCTTGAAGAAGTAAACAGGATCCTTAATGAAGAAGACTGGGATAATCCTGCAATTTTACAGTTAGCAAAAGATTATGAAGAATTAGCAAGTATGGGTTACATTTCAGAATTTGCTTCAAGCAATAAGTATCCAGCTGGACAGCAGGAAGTTGCATTAGGCACAGCTGCTATGTATTTTAATGGATCTTGGCTACCTAACGAATTAATTGGAACTGCAGGTGCAGATTTTGGTTGGGGTGCTTTTAACTATCCTGTTATAGAAGGCGGTTTTGGAGACCAAACGATCACACAGTATGGCTGTCAAATGTTTGGAGTTCCGATTACTGCTAAAAACCCTGAAATGGCTGTTGAGTTTATGAAGTTCGTTTCTACGGGGAAATGGGATCAAGAATTAGCACAACGATCACATGGGATTCCAATGGACCCTGCATCAGAATGGCCACCTTTATTAGAAGGAATAAAGCCAACATATGAATCTTTAACAGTTCAAGAATCAATTTCAACTGCTAATCAGCCAGCGCAAGCGATTATGAAAAGTGAATTTTCAAAGCTTATAGGTGGCTCAATTACAGCAGAGGATTTTGTAAATGCATTAAAATAATAACACACACTATTTGATGTCCAAACAAAGATATAAGTACTACATATGCTTATATCTTTGTTTTAAATATGCAATTGTAGTACTAAGAAGGAAAAATCATGACTAAAAACGAAAGGCCGAATATTCTGTGGATTATGACAGATCAGCATAAATTTAATATGCTTTCATGTTTAGATGGGCCAAAAAACATCACTCCAAATTTAGATGCTCTGGCAAAAGATGGGGTTTTGTTTGAAAACGCATATACCCCTTCACCTGTGTGTGCTC
Source organism: uncultured Treponemataceae bacterium (assembly GCA_964370315.1). Taxonomy (GTDB): domain Bacteria; phylum Spirochaetota; class Spirochaetia; order Treponematales; family Treponemataceae; genus CAYJFX01. Next base: position 3,284 of record CAYJIS010000082.1, on the reverse strand, counting down.
CCGCTAGGGCTAGCATAAAAACAGGATTATATCCTGCAAAAACAGGAGCTACAATAAACTGGGTTCCATTAAAAGAATCTCTTGATTTTTTACCTGAAATCCTGCAAAAAGAAGGGTATGAAACTGGCATGGCTGGGAAATTACACTTTTATCCTGTAGAGCCTAGCTATGGGTTTGAAAGAAAATGGCTGAGTGACGCACCTTATTCCGTGTATTCTGATGATGATAAACATTCCCAGTACATAGCATGGTTAAAAGAGTTTTCTTTTAATAAAAAAGGAATAGACCCTGTTGCCTTATTTGATGGAGATGAAAATTCCTATGAATCAGATATTAAAAGGTTTATTTCAGGGACTGACTTTAGAACAGTTGAAGAACATGAAACAGATTGGACAACTAAGAGAACAATTGAATTTTTAAACTCACGAGACAACGAAAAGCCATTTTTCTTTTACACATCTTACTTTGGCCCTCACCAGCCATATTATCCTCCTGCTCCATATGATACATTATACAATAAAGATGATATAGTTTTGCCAAAGTCATTTTATGATAATAAAATTGAAGAGAGACCTGTTCTTCGCTCTACATCAGAAACAATACTAAATCATTTACACAAAAACTTAACAGAAGATGATTACAAAGAATTGGTTGCCTTAAATCTTGGGCAAATAAAAATGATAGATGACTCTATTGGTGAATTAATTGCGTATTTAAAAGACAATGATTTGTACGATAATACAAACATAATTTTTGCATCCGACCACGGGGACCACCTTGGGGAGCATGGGCTATTTTTCAAAGGTCAAATGTATGATTCTTGCTGTAAGGTTCCTTTAATCATTAAAGCTGGGAAATCTTCCAAGGGCGAGAGAAAAAAAGAAGTTGTTAACATGATTGATATATATCAAACAGTTCTTGAAATGTCCGGGAAAAATATGACGCCGTCAGAAGATTCTCGTTCTCTTCTTCCAGTAATAGAAAAGTCAGCAAAATGGGAAGACAAGTGTTTCTCTATTTATTATCAAAGTGATAGTATTTTATGCATGCTACGAGAGACTCAATACAAGCTTATGAGACATACTTTATTAGATGAAAATACTACTTTTTATGAATTGTATGACATGCTTTCAGATAAAGAGGAAATTTATAATATATGGCCTTCAATGCAAAGCGATAGCAAGATTGTTCAACTGAAAGAAACTCTTGATGCTTGGTACGAAAAGCAAAATAAAGATATGGCATAGATTTTATATACTGTTAGTATATAAACAAAAAAATCACGATGTCTAGAAAAGGATCTTGCTCGCGGCAAGACATGCTTTTAAAGATAGAAAAAAAAACCTCTTACCCTCTTTTCATAACTCTTTATTTTTGGTATTATCCTATATCCTTATTTTTTTTTGCACTAGGTAACCTTTTGAGGCTAGCATAAAAAAAAGTAAGGTTTTTTTTATTTTTTGACCATATCTTCATTATATAAGCTTTTAATTTTGGAGTAAGCACTCATGAAGCGGCTTTACGTTGAAAAACGACCTGGATTTGATGTTCAGGCAACAAACCTTTTGGCAGATATTAAGAAAAATCTTAATATCTCTTCGCTGTCTTCTGTGCGCATAATTAACCGCTACGACATAGAAAACTTAAACGATTCGTTTTATGATAAAGCAAAGAACACCATTTTTTCTGAGCCCAATGTAGACCATTGTTATGATGAAACGCTTGCCTTTGATACAAAGTGGGTCTTAGCTGTAGAATTTGTTCCAGGACAATACGATGCACGAGCAGCTTTTGCCTCTGAGTGCGTTTCAATTATTGCAGGTGGTGAGCTTCCTCTTGTAAAAACTGCAACCCTTTACATGTTTTATGGGGAGCTTTTACAAGAACAATTTGAAAAAATCGAAACATATTTAATAAATCCTGTTGAATCACACCGGGCACATTTAGATAAGCCACATTCTTTAGAACTTGCCTTAGAGGCAGTGAGTGATGTAGAAATCTTACACGGATTTTGTCACATGGAGGAAAGTGGATTGGAAGCTTTTCGACAGGACCGTGGTTTATCCATGACCTTACAAGATCTTTTCCTTATTCAAGGGTACTTTAGTAGATGCGAAAAAAGAGATCCAACAATTACCGAGATTAAAGTTATAGACACATATTGGTCTGATCACTGTAGGCATACAACATTTATGACAGAGCTTGAAAGCGTGCACTTTGAGGACGATTTTATTCAAAAAGCCTATGATGAATATGTTGCAATGAGACAAGAACTTGGGGTAACAAAACCAATGTGCTTAATGGATATTGCAACAATTGGGGCAAAGTATTTAAAGGCTCATGGCAAATTACAAGATTTAGACGAGTCTGATGAAATTAATGCTTGTAGTATAAAAATAACGGTAGATGTTAACGGAAAAGATGAAGACTATCTTTTAATGTATAAAAATGAAACACACAATCACCCAACAGAAATAGAACCGTTTGGTGGTGCTGCAACCTGTTTAGGTGGTGCTATTCGTGACCCACTTTCTGGAAGAAGTTATGTGTATCAAGCAATGCGTGTTACAGGGAGCGCTGATCCAAGAGAAAGCCTCGAAAACACAATGGAAGGAAAACTACCACAGCGCATAATTACCACAAAGGCGGCTAGCGGCTATAGTTCATACGGAAACCAAATTGGGCTTGCAACAGGTGGGGTATACGAAATATACCACGATGGCTATAAAGCAAAGCGAATGGAAGTCGGTGCCGTTATTGGAGCCGCCCCAATTGAAAATGTTGTTCGCTCAAAACCATTGGCGGGAGATTATATCTTGCTTCTTGGTGGTAGAACTGGGCGAGACGGGATAGGTGGTGCGACTGGTTCTTCTAAAGTGCATACCGAAAAAAGTGTTGAAAAAAATGCATCTGAAGTTCAAAAGGGTAATCCCGTTATTGAGCGAAAAATACAAAGGTTATTTAGAAACCCCGATGTTACACAATTAATAAAAAAGTGTAACGATTTTGGAGCGGGTGGTGTATGCGTTGCCATTGGCGAACTTGCCGACAGCTTAGACATAAATCTAGACTTAGTTCCAAAAAAATATGAAGGCTTAGACGGAACAGAACTTGCCATTTCAGAATCTCAAGAACGCATGGCAATCGTAATAGAAAAACAAAACATTGAAAAAATAAAAACGCTTTGTGATGAAGAAAACTTAGAAGTAACACACGTTGCAACAGTTACCGATTCTGGTCGCCTTGTAATGAAGTGGCGTGGAAAAGATATTTTTTCAGTTACA
>CAYJIS010000081.1:0-5062 GCA_964370315.1 uncultured Treponemataceae bacterium | reverse complement strand
GCAGTTTGATCAGCCCAGTGTACTAGCACGGCCTTGTTTTCAGTATTGTTACTCATGTCGGCTATTATACAGAATTTCTGTGTTTGTTTCAATAGTATGGGCACCTCGCAATTGTAGAGCCCGACGAGGGCGCCGAGCTCTACAATTGCGACCGAGCTTTGCGGGGTTCCGCTAACGCTCCATTCGCGCCGTTTTGGTCCTGGCACGGACATGGCAAGCCATGTCCCTACGGGCGCGAACACCTGCGGTGCCCCTCCAATCTCTGGTGCGTTTCGTAGCGGTAGAGGCCAACACACAGGTTGGCCTCCACAACATTTTCATAGTAGCAACCCATGTGTTGCCACGAAAAATACCCCAAACCCTACAAAAAAACTGAAAAAAGCCTTTAAAAATGAGCTATTTCGCAGATAATGTAAAAATTTTTCTATGATACATTGCCTGTTAAAATTAATTACCTGTAACATGCGTACCTATTTGTTCGCATGTAAAAAAACGAGTAGTGGACGGTGGAGTGTTCGGCCTTATTGAGCATTCCACTTCTTTTTTTTGTGGTATTCGCAATAAAGATTAAATACTCAAATATAATAATCTGCGCACATCTCCGTAATTCTTGCGGATAACAATGACTAATCTCGGTGGTAAAGCAAAGAAGAAAACCCCATCCTTTACATCCTACTCATCAGCGGCTTAGATTCTTCGACGGAGTTTATCCTGAGCGAAGTCGAAGGACTCAAGCAATGACAGGAAAAGTCACTTTTTATCAAAAATTATCATATTCTCTATTTTTTCTCACATAAAATACTATAACTATAGTATAGGATTTTTTCCTAACGATGTTTTTAAGGAGGCTCTTTATGCACATAAACATTCCAGACTTTGTGTACCGCCTACAAGAGGGGCAAGAGATAATCTCTCCAAAGGTAGACTTTGCCTTTAAGAAGTTTTTTGGAGCAGAAGAAAACAAGGACTTTCTCATAGATTTTTTGCAGTCCCTTCTTGATATTCCAAAAGAGGAGTACGACGAAGTGACCTTTGAAAATACATCGTTCTTAAAAGACTACGATAAAGACAAGTATGGCATCTTAGATGTACTGGTAAAAACAAAGAAAAAAACAACTATTCATATAGAAATACAAGTAGGCGATGTGTCCTCTTTTAAGGATAGGGCACTATATTACCTTTCGAGGCTTGTTACAGGTCAAATGCAAACAGGAAAGCATTACTCACAAATATCAAAAACCATATCAATATTAGTCTTGAATTATGAGCTTATCCATGATACAATAAATTATAAAAATGTGTATCACTTTTGTGATTTGCAAACAAGGTCAGAATTTTCAGATAAACTGGAAATAATAACCTTAGAGCTACCAAAGATACCTACCGAGGTGTCCTCTAGTGAAAAAGAAAAGCGGCTTATAAGCGCCTTAGAGTTTCTATAGGTGGAAAAGAAAATGGAAGCAGCACAAGTAATAGAAAAATATCCGTATTTGCAAAAAGCGTATGATAAAATACAAGAATTGAGTAGAGATCCTGCAAACAATGTAGAGTACACAGAGCGCCTTATTTCGTATTTTGATGAAATAGGCCGTCTTACCGAGGCAGAAAGACGTATGGAAGAAGGCTTTGAGAAAGGTGCACACGATGCAAAACTTGAAATGGCAAAAAAGGCTCTTGCAAGAGGTTTAGACCCACAAACAATAGTTGAGCTTACAGGCCTTACTGAACAAGAAATCAAGTCACTAAATACATAATAAGTAATAATAGAAGCTAGGAGAATTATTACAATTGCTTCAAGAGAAAATTTCTTTACAGTAAAAAACACTATTGAAAAAATACACAAATATAGATATAATCCTCTTTATGAAATTTTATCTACTGAACATAAAGACTTCTAAAAAAATTCTAGTGCTATGCGTGCTGCTTATGGTAGTTATTATAACAGCGAGTTCTTGTGATTTACTAAGCAACAGTACTGCTATAGAGGCAAATACAAATACCTTTACTGTAGAAGCTTTTAAAAGTTTGGCCTTTACACCTCTTGATAATAGCTTATACTATGGCAGGCAATTTTTAACGTCCACTGAGAAAAAAGTTTTTGACTTAATTGTAAAAACTGCAATGGAAGATTATAGCGATGCAATTCATATACTCCAAGACTCAAATAACAAACATGGAAGATTAAAAGTTGATTTAGCAAAAAATAATATACTCGGTATTAAAGAAGCAAGTGAAATTACTAAAATAATTACGATAGCAACTATGGATGAGCCTAGACTGTTTCATATTAGCACAATTCCAAGAGCAGCTGCAGAAGGGAATTCAAGTGCATATGCAAAAGATAGCCTAGGGAATATTACCCATTTCTATTTAAGAATAGAAAAGATTAATACATTTAATAATACAACGTATGCTCATTATGAAACCTATAAAAAAGATCTACTGGAGATGCATGAGCGTATGTTTACTATAATAAGTGGCATAAAAGATAATACATCAATGACAGATTATCAAAAACTTGCACGCTTACAAGAAAAATACTTAGCCACCGTATCATATTCATGGAACGGTTCTCCTGATGATATGCTCGGCTCCTTTTTAAATATATATAATAATGAAAATGGTTTTGGAAGAGTTTTGTGTGAAGGCTATGCTAGAAGTTTCTTGTACCTTTTACAACGCACAGGCTTTCAAGGTGTTTATATAGCTGGCATGGCAGACAGTGATGGCAATGGTGCGGGTTTACACGCTTGGAACAAAGTAAACGTGGCTGGTAGCTGGTATAATATCGATACCACATGGGATGATAGTATTGATGCAACGAGTACTACATCCCTTAAAAATCACTTTTTAAAAGCCGATAAAGATTTTACTCCAACACACGAAGGACCAAATATTGCTACGAACGGCGCGGCATCTCATTACAAAAGATACGGCATTGCCTTACCTACAACACCTTCTAACTCCGTACTGCCAGAAGAGTACAATTAAATAATGCTTACAAAAAATCTAGTGCCTTTACAAGAATAATATTTGCCTTTATACTTATAGTGTACGCAAATTGATTTTCTACTTTTGGAGGCAAGAATGAAATTTTCAGCAAAAGGCTTAGCTATTACCCTTACGATTAGCATTATATTCTCTGTTTGTTTTCTCTTTTTTGAAATGAGTAAAAATGCTAAAATACTGAACAATACACTACATTTAGTAGAGTTCCGTATTAACGAAACGGTCGAAAAATCTGTTAGAGCAACAGATGGCTTACGAATTGCTCAATCACTCATTACTGGAAATTTAAGTCAAGAAGAATTTCAAAATGCAGTAAAGCAATCCTTTGAAGTAAAAAATATATCTACTCTTGCCTATGCACCCGAAGGAATTATTACATATACGCACCCTGAAAAAATCTCGCTGCATGGAAAGTCATTGATTACTGATGAAATGTTATTTCCAGCTATGCAACGTGCTATCGAAACAGGTGAAACTGCTCTGTCTGTTTCGTTTGCTGATAAGAATACGACGGGCACTATCTATGCAGTTACACCTCTTGGTGGAAATACCGTTTCAGTGAGCTATATAGATCCTGCTATCGCAATAGAAAACTCTGGAGCTGCTTTGTTAAAAAGCTTAGGCTATGAATATCAGTTTTCATATGCTGGCGAAGACGAGAGTATTGTCATTTCAAATTCTGAAAATTTTGGCTCAAAGTTTCGGGTTAGTGAAGAGCTTAATTTGGCTAATGCAATGTGGACATTAAGTATACACATGGATGGAATGGGATTATTCAATGTTTTTAGTGTACTTGTTTTCTTCTTAGCCATTCAAGGAATTGGCTTTGTCATTATTGCCCCATCTCAAAGTGAAAAGAAAAGTAGAGAAATTTTATATGATATTACCTACAAAGATTCACTCACTGGCGCCTTTAATAGGAAACGGTTAAGCAGGTTTTTTAATGCAAGAAAACTTGACAATAATGCACCTTTTTCTATGTTTTACACAGACATAAATAGTTTTGTTGAGATTAATGAAACATATGGGCGGCATACAGCAGATGAGGTGTTAAAAGAGTTTACAAAGAGGCTCGATTCGTATATTCGTGATGCAATAATTGTTAGACTTGACGGTGATGATTTTGTGGTTGTAATTACAGGAAGTTTTTCAACTGATATTTTAGATAGTATTAAAGCTCGTTTAGATAATGCTTTCTCAAAACCTCTTGTAATAAAAGATGTAGATATACATATTTCAGTTGCTATAGCGTATTCTTCTTTCCCAAAAGAAGGACAAAGCTTAGAAAAATTACTTGCTGTTTGTGCTGAGCGAATTATAAAAATTAAAAAAACGGTAAAAAAATAAGCTATTTTAAATCTTGTGCAATCTCAGTGATTTCACTCAAAAACTCAATTTCTTCCTCAATGCTATCCCCATTGCCTGATGAAATTTCTTTTTGAAATAGTACGTTCCATTTTAAGTATACTGAAATACATTGAAACTGCTCACCAATGAGACGATACTGAGTATCTGATAATTCACTTGCACCTACAAGCATAAGACCAGCCTTTTTATTTTTAAGACCTTCAACATTGCTGATGAACTTATCGATAATCATTTTAAGCTGCGATGATACACCCCACCAATATACAGGGCTTGCAAAAACAATTAAATCAGCTTTAACAAGATACGAAATGATTTTTGCAGCATCATCTCCCTCTACACAAGAATGAGTTTTTGAACACTCATAACAAGCAGAACAACCTTTTAATTTTTTTTCTTCTAAGTTTATGACTGCAATTTTATGCGATTTATCAAGTCCTTCTACAAAGCGATTAATCATGTGTATGGTGTTTCCATCTTTTCTCGGGCTACCATTTAAAATAATTATGTTCATACTTAATTGTAACACCGCTTTTTATATTTTACAACACTGATTTTATATTATTTTACGCTCTTTCTAATACACTCCATGAGCATGCCACATTCGCGCATTGAAATCTTTTGCTCTCAATTCCAAACATTGTTCCATGGTCAAGCCAAAGTTTTGCCTTGTTTTGTATGATGTCCT
>CAYJIS010000080.1:0-5160 GCA_964370315.1 uncultured Treponemataceae bacterium | reverse complement strand
CTAGCAGAACTCCCCCACCTCGCCCACCCAATTCGTAATTAGGCATTACGAATTATAAATTATTAATTACCCCACCTATCCTCTCACCAAGCAATCTTTTCCATTTCCAATTAAATCTTCCCTGCCTGCTGCCTTGAGTGCCTCTAGCACAAGTTTTCTATTCTTGGGATCGTTAAATTGTAACAAAGCACGTTGCATAGACTTTTCTCTTTGACCGCGCGCAACATAGATTTCCTTGCCATTTCTTGGATCAATCCCGGTGTAATACATACAAGTTGCAACCGTTCCTGGTGTTGGATAATAGTCTTGCACTTGCTCTGGAATAAAACGATTTTTCTTAAAGTGTAGCGCAAGTTTTATTGCGGAATGTAAATCGCTTCCAGGATGACTAGAAATAAAATAGGGAACTAAATGCTGTTTTTTTTGAAGCCTTTCATTTATTGCCCTATACTCTTTTTCAAACTTTTCGTATACCTTGTACTGCGGTTTTCCCATTGCAGCTAACACCGTGTCGTCAATGTGCTCAGGCGCCACTTTTAATTGCCCCGAAATATGATGTTCACAGAGTTCGTTAAAAAATGTTTTATCGTTATCGTACATAAGGTAATCGTATCGGATACCTGAGCGTACAAATACCTTTTTTATCCCTTCAATTTTTCTAAGACGACGCAAAAGTTTTGTATAATCTTCATGATTTACTTCCAATAGTTTACAAGGCTCAGGCCACAAGCATTCTTTATCTAAGCAAGCCCCAGCCTTCATTTGCTTTTTACAAGACGGAGCCCTAAAGTTTGCCGTAGGCCCACCAACATCATGGATATATCCTTTAAAATCTGGAAACGTGGAAAGTTCTTTTACTTCCCTTTCTAAAGACTCATGGCTCCTAACACTAAGGATTCGCCCTTGATGAAACGTGAGGGCGCAAAAACTGCAGGATCCATAGCAACCACGATTACTAATAACACTAAAACGTACCTCTTGAATAGAAGGAACCCCTCCTTCTTCTTCATAGATCGGATGATAATTTCTAACATATGGAAGTTCATACACCCTATCAAACTCTTCTGTTGTTAAAGGAAATGCAGGAGGATTTTGAATAACATAGCGTTTTGCACTTCCCATTGTGTAGCCTTCAGCCAATGGCTTTGAGCGAAAAGGGTCAGTGTTATCATATTGTGTTTTAAAACTTTTTGCGTATATTTCTTTTTCAGCCTTACTTTCTTCAAAGTCGGGTAAGATTATACCATCCCAGTTTTCAGGAATTTTTGAACTTGCAACAACAAGCCCTCTTATATCACTAAAATCTTCTTCCCTATCGAGCCTTTTTGCAAGTTCTACAGCCTGTGTTTCACTCATACCGTACATAATACCGTCGGCCTTTGCATCCAGTAAAACAGAGCGGCGAACCGTATCGGACCAAAAATCGTAATGAGAAAATCGCCTCAATGAAGCTTCAAGCCCACCTAAAAATACTTTAACGCCTTTAAAGGCTTCTTTTGCTCGAGCTGCATAGGCAATTGTTGCCCTATCGGGTCTTCCCCCGCCAACGCCACCAGGAGCGTAAGCATCCTGCCGTCTCGGTTTATGAGAAACGGTATAATTTGCAACCATAGAATCAACACAGCCTGAGGCTATAAAAAAAGCCAAGCGAGGCCGCCCCATTTTTTTAAAATCATCTGCATTTTTCCAATTTGGGCGTGCAATAATTCCAACACGAAAACCTTCAGCTTCTAAAAGACGAGAAATTACCGCAACTCCAAATGACGGGTGGTCAACATAGGCATCGCCTGTTACGCAAATAAAATCGCACTCATCCCATCCACGTTTTTTCATATCGTCTATACTAATGGGAAGAAATTTGTTTCTATCAGTTCTTGGTGTTTTTTCTTTCATGCTTACCCCCAGTATACTAGGCTTTGCAAGTTTTGTCAGTATATTTTTAAAAGAAAAGACCCCCAAATATATAAACGTATGGTACAATATAGGAGGGAGCCTCACTTATGATAAAACAACAAAACACAAAAACATCTATTGGCGTATCAAATTGGGTTGCAATATTATTTTTAGCATTTTCAGGTCAAATTGCTTGGGCGGTTGAAAACACATGGTTTAACTCCTTTGTCAACGACATAATTTCACCTGACCCACGCATTATATCACTCATAGTTGCTGCAAGTGCAATTACGGCCACTCTAACTACATTTATAATGGGATGTGTAAGTGATAGATTAGGAAAAAGAAAAGCTTTTATCTTTATTGGCTACATTTTATGGGGTCTTTCTACTGCACTTTTTCCTCTAGCGGGCTTTATCAATACAATTTGGCTTTCAATATTTCTTATTGTATTACTCGATTGTGTTATGACTTTTTTTGGTTCAACTGCAAATGACGCAGCTTTTAATGCATGGGTTACAGACATTACCGATGAAACGAACAGGGGTACCGTTAGTGGAATATTAGAAATTTTCCCCTTGCTGGCATTAGTAGTAACAACAGTTGCATCAGGAATTATGATTGAAAATTTTGGATACACCCTTTTCTTTTTAATTTTAGGAGCAATTGTAATTCTTTGCGGAATTGTTGGAGGCATAAGTCTCAAAGAAGGCAAAGTACCCAAACGTGAAACCACAGCCATTAGCTTTTCAAGACAGCTCAGAGACACCTTTTCGTTCGAGCCTTTAAAAAAAGATAAAAAACTTAAATGGCTCCTAGTGAGTATTCTCATTTTTACTTTAGCTGAACAAATAGCATTACCATTTCAAATAATCTATTTTACTCAAACACTTGGATTTGGATATGATGAAATCGGTGTCTTCCTCGGAGCGATGACCTTACTTTCTGGTTTAGCAGGAATTGCTTTTGGTTTTATGGTAGATAAAATAGGAAAACCAAAAATGATGACTTTTTCAATTATCATTTCTTCAATAGGATTTTTTCTTGTAGCCTTTGCACAAAATATTATTTTTCTTTGCATAGCAATTTTCTTTATGGCCTTAGGCATTGTTACAAAAATAATTGTAAGTGGTGCATGGCTTCGAGACCTAACCCCTGAAGGAGAAGTTGGCGCTTTTCAAGGAATTAGAATGGTATTTAGGGTTCTCCTCCCAATGATAATAGGCCCTTTTATTGGAGAAAGAATTATAACGTATTTTGGTAGTCCAATTACCTCTAATGGACAAGAAGGGTTTTTGCCAACTAATCTAATTTTCGTAATGGCAGGAATTGTAACAGTATTTGCATTTATTCCAATAAGAAAAATTCTAAAGGAACCTAACACCAACACATAAATACTATATTTCTTCATTTACCAAGTGTATCAACAGTCTCTCTCGTGTAAAAGCAAAAGTGTTTTACCTTGTTATTAAAATGCTTTTACATAAAAAACTTCTAAAACAGTCAAACTATTGCAAAAATTTGTCGATAGTTTAAAAGAGAAAAAGTTTTCTAGTGAATAAGGAGTTTTCAATATGAATACAATTTGGGGAGAGTCAATAACAACTGATAACGTTTTACAGGAATATCCGCGCCCTCAAATGAAACGCAATAGTTATATTAACCTAAATGGCCTTTGGGCATATAGCGTAACTGATGGCGAAGTTCCAATACATTACAACGAACTTATTGTTGTCCCTTTTTCACCAGAATGCACCCTTGCTGGTGAAGTTCAAATTCCAAAGCCAAACCAAACTATGTGGTACAAAACTCCTTTAAAAATTCCTAAAAGTTTTAATAAAGGCAGAATCATACTTCATTTTGGCGCTGTAGATTGGTACGCACAAGTGTTTGTAAATGGAGAAAAGGCTGGAGAGCACAAAGGTGGATACACCGCATTTAGTATAGATATTACAGATTTTTTACTTAGTAAAAAAAATGAACTATTAGTTAAAGTGGTTGACCCATCAGACTCTGGAGTCCAACCGCGAGGAAAACAAAAAACACAACACGGTGGAATTTGGTACACGCCTCAAAGTGGGATATGGCAAACAGTTTGGCTCGAAAGTGTGCCCGAAAAACATATACGCTCAATTAACATAGCCCCTTTTTGCGATTCTTCAAGTATTTTTGTAACCGTTAACACTACTACAAAAGGAAAGTGTTCTATTACTATTGATGGTAAAACACATTCAATCGAACCAAATAGACCAAACAAACTAACCCTAAACTCTTTTACAGCATGGACACCTGAAAACCCTCACCTACATAATGCAACTATTAATTTTGGTGATGATAAAATTGAGACATATTTTGCAATGCGCAATCTTGTTTTAGATGTTGATAAATACGGTACGAAACGCTTTTTCCTAAACGGAAAAGAATATTTTTGCAATGGCATTCTTGACCAAGGGTATTGGCCTGATGGACTATACACTGCTGCTAGCGATGAAGCATTGCAGTATGATATCATTAAAATGAAAGAACTTGGTTTTAATACTATACGAAAGCATATAAAGATCGAACCCATGAGATGGTATTATCATTGCGATAGGCTGGGAATGCTCGTTTGGCAAGACATGATAAATGGAGGAGGCCATTATAAAACTTCTACAATAACTCTTCCAGCATTTTTACCATTCAAAATAAAAGACTCAAACTACAAGGCTTTTTCTCAAGAAAATGAAGAAGGAAGAGAACAGTTCATAATAGAATACACAGAGATGATTAGCCAATTAAAAAATTGTCCCTGTATTGTTCTTTGGGTTCCTTTTAATGAAGGATGGGGCCAGTTTGATTCAGTCGAGGCATATGATTTAACAAAAAAACTAGATCCAACACGTCTTATTGACCATGCAAGTGGTTGGCACGACCAAGGAATAGGTGATTTTAAAAGCCTTCATATTTACTTTAGACCCTATCATTTTAAAAAGGATTCTAAAGGACGTGCAGTAATTTTAAGTGAATTTGGTGGGTATTCCTTCAAAGAAGGAAACGAAGATTCAAAAACATTTAGCTATAAAAAATTGAAATCAAAAGAAGATTATATTAGAGCTTTCCGTGAATTATATCTTAATCAAATACTAACTGCAAAAAAGCAAGGCTTAGCTGCTAGCATTTATACCCAAGTTTCTGATGTTGAAGAAGAGATCAATGGTATTTTAAGTTATGACAGAAAAGAATGCAAAATAGAAAAATCAGATATTAATGATATTTTTGTAGCTCTGA
>CAYJIS010000079.1:0-5180 GCA_964370315.1 uncultured Treponemataceae bacterium | reverse complement strand
GGTGTTTGTTTTGGTTTAACTACTATATTCATGAGGCGCCAAAAAGATGGTCATCCAGAAGATTCTATTACCCTCTCTCACATACTCGCTTTTTTAATTGCAATTCCTTCAATAATAGAAGGCGGTATACCTAATACACAAAGCATTGCAGCTTTAGTTATGTTAGGGGTATTTCAAATTGGTATTCCATCAATACTCTATGCTAGGGGTGTTACACGTGTAGCTGCAATAAGTGCCGCAATCATCACAATGCTAGAGCCAGTTATGAATCCCGTGTGGGTATTTTTCTTTTTTGGAGAAATTCCATCGATACGAACAATTTTGGGTGGAACTGTTATACTTTCGTTTTTGCTCTTGAGAGTATATATAAAAAATAGTTTAAATAAAAAAAAGGTATAGAACAATATGAAAGAAAGATGTTTTGTTATGATAAAACCAGGTGTTCTTAATCGACGCATAGTCGGAGAAGTTATAGAACGATTAGAGCGAAAAGGACCAAACCTCATAGCCATGAAAATGATGCGCATAAGTAATGAGCTTGCGAGCAATCATTATAAAGAACATATGGGAAAAGAGTTTTATCCTCCACTAATTGAATATATTACATCAGGTCCTGTGCTTGCAATGGTATGGGAAGCCGATGATTGTTGTGCAATTGTAAGAAAGGTAGTTGGCGCCTCTGGTGCTTTAAATGCAGAACCAGGGACAATACGAGGCGACTACTGTATGCATAATAATAGAAACGTACTGCATGCCTCAGATAAGGCAGAAAGCGCAAAAAGAGAAATAGCATTGTTCTTCCAAGAAGATGAATTACACTCATGGGAAGATGAACACAATGGAAAATGGAAATAAGGAATTACTATGGCAACAAAGAAAATTGGAATTATAGGAGCTGGAGCCTGGGGGACTGCAATGGCACAAGCATTAGCAGCAGGTGGCCACGAAGTATGCATTTGGGCTTTAGAAGAAGAAGTAGTATTAGACATAAATAAAAATCACGAGAACTCAAAGTTTTTAAAAGGATTTATCCTGTCTCAAAAACTTAGTGCAAGTCGTGATATAATCGATGTAGCGGGAAATAAAGACTTTGTTATCATTGCAAGCCCCTCATTATTTATGGTACAAATACTATCAAAGATTGTGGATATCCCAAGTATTCAAGATGGCTCAACGTGTATTGGGGTTCTAACAAAAGGTTTTATACCAACAGAAAAAGGGCCAAAACTCATAGTTGATGTAATGGAGTCTGTACTACCTGCGGCCTATAAAAAGAATTTAGTGTATATTTCAGGTCCAAGTCATGCAGAAGAAGTTGCAATGGGTAAACTCACAGGACTAATTGCCGCAAGCGAAAACCCAAAAAACTCAATACGTTTTAGAGAACTCATGAAAGTTAAGGGCCTAATGGTATTTTCTAGTTTAGATGTTGTGGGGGTACAAATATGTGCTGCTGCTAAAAATGTTATTGCAGTAGTATTTGGTATACTTGACGCTATTGCAGAGCAATCAGATATGTTTGGTGATAACTCAGAAAGTTTACTAATGGCTGCAGGCTTAAACGAAATACAGACACTAGGTTTTGCAATGGGAGCAACACATCCTGAAACATTTACCTCAATTGCAGGCGTTGGTGATTTGGAAGTAACATGTCGCTCTCATTATGGCCGAAATAGACGCTTTGGACGTGAAATAATAAATAAAAATTTGCTAGAAAACTTTAAAAGCCTTGATGATTTAATTTCGAGAATTTCAGAAGTTGGCTACCTTCCAGAAGGAGCCGTTGCATGTAAGTATGTGCAAGAAATTACTAATGCAAAAAACATAAAACTGCCTATTTGTAATGGGCTGTTTAGGATACTAAATAAAGAAGTAAAACCATTAGACTTTATAATTGAAATTTTGAGGTAGAACATGTTAGAAAAAATTACTAATACATTTAGTGATATCGTTAAATCTGTAAGTGGAAAATCTACTATCACTGAAAAAAACATTGAAGATTCAGTAGAAAACATTAAAATGGCTTTGCTCGAAGCCGACGTAAACTTACGAGTAGTTCGACGCTTTGTAAACTCTACAATAGAAGAAGCAAAAGGTGAAAAAGTTCTTCGTTCTATAGATCCAGGTCAACAATTTGTAAAGCTCGTTCATGATAAAATACTTGCCTTGCTTGGAGACAAAAAAACTGATTTAAATTTGAAAGGGCCCGATACTCAGTCGGTCATTCTCTTTTTAGGGTTACAAGGTTCTGGTAAAACAACCTCTGCAGTAAAACTTGCTTCTCGCTTAAAAAAAGAAGGCAGAAAACCTCTCTTGGTGGCATGTGATCTTGTTAGGCCTGCTGCGATAGATCAATTAACGGTGATGGCAGCAAAAGCAGACATTCCTGTTTATAAAGAAGATATATCTCTTCCAGGAACAGCCAAAGATGCAGTGCGCATTGCAAAAGCTTCAAGAGATTATGCTAGAAAAAATGCTTTAGACACTGTCATTGTTGATACAGCAGGGCGTTTACAAATAGATGATGGTATGATGTCTGAAATAAAAGACATAAAAAAGGCTGTTGGTGCTGATGAAATAATTCTTGTTGCAGACTCTATGACAGGGCAAAATGCAGTAGAAATAGCTAAAACATTTGATGAAAACCTTGGTTTAAGTGGTGTTATTTTAACAAAATTTGACTCAGATGCCAGAGGAGGGGCTGCCCTTTCTCTAAAAAGTGTAACTGGAAAACCAATTTTATTTATTGGTACTGGTGAAAAAATTGAAGACTTTGAACCTTTCCACCCAGAGCGAATTGCAAGCCGTATTTTAGGCATGGGAGACATCGTTTCTTTAGTGGAAAAAGCTCAAGAAACTATAGACATTGAAGAAGCAGAAAAGCTTCAAAAGAAAATGGCATCAAATGACTTTACCCTAGAGGACATGCTTGATCAACTGCAGAGAGTAAAAAAAATGGGCTCAATGCAATCATTAATTGAAATGATGCCAGGCTTAGCAGGACAAATTGGAGATCAAGACATTGACACCTCTGGCATGAAATATCAAGAAGCTATTATATTATCAATGACAAAAAAAGAAAGAAAGAATCATCTCATAATTGGACCGAGCAGGCGAAAGCGTATTGCTAAAGGCTCTGGTACCTGTGTAGCCGATGTAAACAAGCTTATAAAGCAATTTGAAAAAACCAGGCTCATGATGAAAAAGATGGCAAAAAACAAAGGCATGCAAGCTAAAATGATGGAACAGTTTGGTGCAGGTGGAATGTTCTAAGAGCACAAAAAGCACTTCAAAAGGAAGTGCTTTTTTATTGACTTTTCTATTCATTTTCTGTATATTTACAAAACATTATAAAAATGGAGAAATTTTGAAAAAAATAACTATACTTTTAGTGCTTTTTGCAGTATTACTATTAAGTTCTTGCGCGAATTTATTTTCACCACCTTTTGATGCACGCTTAGAAGGCACCTGGAAAGGAACTACAACAGAAGTTACAAAAATTAAGGAAACTGATTTTTTTGGAAATGAATATATTGTAACCACAACAAAATCTACGACTGAAAAGTATACCTTTTATAATGCTACTGAAGTAAAAAGAGAGAGAGCTTGGTTTAAAGATGTTTCTTCAAACGATGCTAGCACTAGCTTCTCTGGGGGAAATGGCACATATAATTATGAATGGAAAAACCTTAGGGACAACTATGATATTGATTTAACCAATATTGAGTCAGGTACAATTAGCATTGATGGTTTTGAATTAACAAAGCAATAAGCACAAAAAGCACTTCAAAAGGAAGTGCTTTTTTATTGACTTTTCTATTCATTTTCTATATATTTACAAAACATTACAAAAAAAGAAGGATTTATGAAAAAAATACTCGTATTAATAATAGCATTTAGTGTGTTTTTAGCATCTTGTGCAAATATTATTGACCCAACAAAAGAGCCCTCCCCTAACCCACAGCTAACAGGCACATGGTTTGGTACTACAACCACACCTGGCTATGATGACCATACAGAAACATACATATTTTACAACAACAGTAAAATTGAACGAAAAAGATTTTTGAGCTGGTCATCTAGTGCCCCCGAAATAATAGGGGGCGGTGATAGCACTGCTACATGGCACTACCAATGGATACATTATGATGGAGGATACTGGTATAGAGCATATAACTTTAATGAAGTGTATAGTCCCTTTGATATTGATTTAACCAATATCAAATCTGGTAAAATTACCATTGATGGTGTTGAACTAACAAAGCAATAAGCAAAAAAAATCACGGAATCTTCCGTGATTTTTTTTATACTTCGTTATTGTTTGAGGCACTATAATAGTTTATTAAATAGCGCCGATCGTTTCTTCTTTTTCTGTATGTTCACTTCCGTTTATTGTACCACCAGTCCAAAAAACATCTTCAAAGTTAGCACCATAAGAACATACTATACCATTTTTGCCTTGTATATAACCATGTAAATTAGTAACTGTGTTTGTTACACCGTCCTCTGTATTATAGCTTATTACTCCAAATGCTCCATCTACACCGCTTGTATACTCTGGGTTTTCAATAATATTATCATAGATCGTACCTCCTTCCATTTTCAAAGTAGAGTTAACATCTGATACGCAAATAACACCATGAGGTGCAATATTTCCATATATCTCGCCACCAAATATTTTTATTTCGTCAGAACTTGCAGTACCACTAGCGGAAGCTATAGCACTTCCTAATTTTTTTGCTGCATTTTCTTTGACTGTACCACCATGCATTTCAAACGTAGCCCCACCATAAACAAAAACAGCTCCAGCATGTTCATGAGCAAAGTTGTTCTCAATTGTTCCGCCATGCATGATAAATGAAGATTTTTCTGAGAATACATATACCCCAGCTCCTCTTATAGCATAATTATTCCTAATTATACTTCCTTCATACATTTCAAAAGTACCTTCTAAGACAGAAACAGCACCACCACCTAATTGTAAATCAGAAACCTTACTAATATTACCTTCAATAACGCCACCGTCTAATATAAATGTAGCGCCATCTTTTACCGTAACTCCACCACCATTTGCTACTTTTTCAGTGTCTTTATAGCCACCGTTAATGGTAATACCTTTTCCAATAGTTACCGTAGTTTGTGCACCACTTACTACAAGTGATGTTAATATACCACCACCA
>CAYJIS010000078.1:0-5314 GCA_964370315.1 uncultured Treponemataceae bacterium | reverse complement strand
AGGTTCTTTCTAGTGTATCACCTGACTGTCTTGTTTGCTCATCAATGAGCCAATATTCATCATCCGAATACTCAGTTAAAATTCCATCCACTGGAATCTTATAAGGTGCATTAGGTCGTTTCTTTGGCAATGATGGAGCACTTTGCACTGACTCCTGTGCTATACTCATTTGTGCAATAGTTTGGTTCTCTATTTCATCTAATTCATTTTCTGCATCTTCAATACTCATTTCGTTATACGAATGGTTTATTGATTCATTGTTTTTTTCAAAAAGACGGCCACTTTCTGCTTCAAGTCTTTCAATATCGGAAGGGAAAAATACCTCTGTGTCGTTTTTAATTTCATTAGTACTAAGAAGCTCTATACTTTGCCTCTCCCTAACATAATTATCTTCCTTTATAATAGAGTCACTTGGCTCCTCTTCTTCCATTGCTAAATCAATAAAATTAGGAACATCTACTTTTTGATAGTTTTCATACGTATTGTTTGCTTCAAAATCACTAAATACACTTTGGGTATTATTCTCGCTTTTAAAAACTTCTTTTGCAAGTTCGTTAAACTCTGAGTCATCAAGTGAAGCATCATCTTCTATTTCTTCTACAAATGCAACATCAGATACTATATTTTCACCAATTTTTTCACTTTGATCTTCGTCTTCCCCGATGTATATTCTATTGCTGTTATTCTCTACTTCGCTATTATCGTTATCAACGATACTACTTTTTTTCTTTGTAAATTGTTTTTTCATTGAACCTCTTTTAAAAGATTTACTTTGTAAAAAAACATCCGAAATTAAACTAAGAATAATGTACTCGATTGAAGATGCTAGAATAGCAACAATAAGAAAAGCAAGGATTCGTATAAATCCTACATCTCCTTCAACATTCGAAAAAACTTCATTAGTAAATGATTCAATTGCAACAATCGTTAAAAAAGGTATCCAAGAAGTAGCCAATAAAAAGCCTTTTTTATCTGTCCATTTAGATGAAAAGGTAACTATGGCAACTACAACCAAAAATACAGGTATTAATAATGCAGAAAACCCGTATGACGAAAAAACAGCTTTACCAAAGTGAGAAAAGGCCCCAGAGGGATTTTGTGTTTCAACACCAACATTCAAAATTTGTGGTATAAGAAACAATATAAAAAACGCCGCAAGCGCTAAGGCAAGGGCGCCAAGAAAAATCATAATTTTACCAGATATCTTCATTTAAACTCCATTCATTTGAATATCGGAAAAAAAATTACTTGTTATTAGAGAAAAAAAGTTTCTTGTTTTCGTGAATTATATGTCTTTGATTCTTTTTACTTTCAAACTTGTATTTTTTATATGAACCTTAAGATACCCAGCACTAGTACCAAACACTCGCAGAAGACGTTGAGTTCCATCTTCTATCTTCTAGTCGTTTCTTAAACCCACGTAAAATAGTATTTTTTGCTTGAATGCTTTCCTCTTTTGTGGCATCAAGAACACCTTCTAATGGATATTCTATTCCCATTTCTTTGTATTTAAAAGAACCCGCAGTATGATACGGCAAAACATCAATTGTTTTAACATTATCTAATCCGCCCAAAAAATATCCTAACGTCTCTAGATATTCATCGTTTTGTGTTATACCAGAAATCAAAACGTGTCTAATCCAAGTTGGTTTTTTTATCTCATTTAGATATAGAGCAAAGTCTAATACATTTTTATTTGACAATCCGGTTAAACGTACATGTTTTTCGTCTTGAATATGTTTTATATCAAGCAACACTAAATCTGTATAATCCATAAGTTTAGAAAACGCTTCTATTTTTTCATATGTAAAAGTTATTCCTGATGTATCTAGGCAAGTATGAATACCCTTCTCTTTTGCTTTACAAAAAAGAGCCTCAACAAAATCCATCTGTAAAAGAGGCTCCCCGCCTGTTACGGTAATCCCCCCTGCTTTATAAAACTCTTTATTACGTTCATATTTATCTATAATTTCATCAACACTAACTTGCATACCAATGCCCACTTGCCACGTATCTGGGTTGTGGCAATATTGACATCGAAGTGGGCACCCTTGCATAAACACAACAAACCGTACCCCTGGTCCGTCAACTGTGCCAAATGATTCTGTTGAATGTATAAAACCTTTTATTGTGTTCATTTGTAATAGTATACAAAAAAGGATAGCTCGAGGCTACCCTTTTTTTTTATACAGCTTCGTGAAATGTACGAGAAATTACATCATCTTGCTGCTCTTTGGTTAATTTATTAAAATTAACAGCATATCCAGAAACACGTATTGTTAATTGAGGATACCTTTCTGGGTGCTGTTGAGCATCAAGTAGCGTTTCTTTAGTAAATACGTTTACATTTAAATGGTGTCCACCTTTTTCAACGTACCCATCCATCAAGCTTACCAAATTGTCAATTTGTTGATCACTTATCATGTTAATCTCCTATACCTAAATAGTAAACCTATATCAATAAAAACATAAGTCTACATTCTTAAAAGCAACGCTTTTAATTGTAAATATCAATATTTATCAAACACACGTGCAACATCCCTATGTTTTGTTACATGTCATCATTTAATAATTCGGTTGGCTGAGCACAAGCACTTTCCCCGCAGTCATCGCCTCTTCTCAATGCATCCAAGTCTAGCTCACCTGCAAACACTTGGGCATCTTTACCTAAAGCACTAGGAATAATTGAAAATGTTTCAGATATTCCATCTTGTGCATGACGGAACGGTAGTTTAGCAACAGAAGCAAGGGAAGCTGCAGCTCCACTAGTATCTCTTCCATGCATTGGGTTCGCACCTGGAGCAAGTGGAATGCCTGCCTTTCTCCCGTCTGGTGTGCTACCTGTTTTTTTACCATAAACAACATTCGATGTAATAGTTAACACAGACATTGTAGGAACACCTTGCCTATACACATGGTGCTTTCTAATTTTATTCATAAAATCACGAACCAAATTAACTGCTATCTGGTCTACTCGATCATCATCATTTCCATACTTTGGAAAATCTCCTTCAACCTCATAATCCACTGCAAGTCCTGCTTCGTTTCGTATTACTTTAACCTTTGCATGTTTTATTGCAGAAAGAGAATCTGCTACTACAGACAAACCTGCAATACCAGTAGCAAAATAACGTTTTACTTCTCGGTCATGTAGGGCCATTTGAATGGCTTCATATGCGTACTTATCATGCATGTAGTGAATAATATTTAATGTATTTACATACAATTTTGCAAGCCATTCCATCATGTCATCAAACTTTTCCATAACATCGTTGTATTCTAAGTAATCACTTGTTACCGCTCTATATTTGGGACCTATTTGTTCTCCAGATTTTTCATCTACGCCACCATTTATAGCATATAATAAAGCTTTAGCTAAATTAGCTCTGGCGCCAAAAAATTGCATTTCCTTACCTATTCTCATAGAAGAAACACAACAAGCAATCGCATAATCATCTGCATGGGATTCACGCATTAAATCATCGTTTTCATATTGGATTGAAGAAGTTTTAATAGACATTTTTGCACAATATCGTTTAAAATTTTGAGGTAATTTTGTTGACCATAAAACAGTGAGGTTTGGTTCTGGTGCAGGACCTAAAGTATCAAGAGTATGTAATACGCGATAACTTGTTTTTGTTACCATGTGTCGTCCATCAATTGACATACCTGCAATAGATTCCGTTACCCAAGTTGGATCCCCTGAAAAAAGAGAATTGTATTCTGGAGTCCTTGCAAACTTTACTAATCGCAACTTCATAATAAAATGGTCAATATATTCCTGAGCCTTTTCTTCTGTAATAAGACCTTTATCCAAATCGCGTTTAATATAGATATCTAAAAATGTAGAAACTCTTCCTAAACTCATTGCAGCACCATTTTGATCTTTTATTGATGCTAAATAACCAAAATATAACCATTGAATAGCCTCTTTAGCATTTTTAGCCGGCCCACTAATATCAAAACCATAAATAGTACCGAGCTCTTTTAGTTCTTTTAAAGCTCTCACTTGATCTGCTAATTCTTCTCGCAAACGGATAGTATCAGAAGTCATTCTACTTAAAGCAGTTTCTATTTGTTTCTTTTTATCGAGAATAAGTGCATCAACACCATATAATGCTACCCGCCTATAATCTCCAATAATCCTTCCTCTACCATACGCATCAGGCAAACCTGTAATTATGCCGCTTTTTCTTGCAAGTTTCATTTCATCTGTGTATGCATCAAAAACACCTTGATTATGTGTTTTACGGTATTTTGTAAATATTTCTTTTACTCTATCGCTAACACTGTGTCCATAGTCTTCACAAGCCAATTCTGCAACACGAAGTCCACCAAAAGGTTGCAAAGATCTCTTAAAAGGTTTTTCTGTTTGAAACCCAACTATGGTTTCTAAGTCTTTATCTAAATAACCTGCCGCATGTGATGTAATAGAAGATACAACATCTGTATCCATATCAAGTACACCACCCGCTTCAGCTTCTTTTTTATTAAGTACGCCAACCATATCCCATAATTTTTTTGTATTTTCGGTTGCCTCTTGTAAAAAGGAATCATCACCATCATAGGGCGTATAATTTTTCATTATAAAATCACGAACATTTACAGATGTCTCTGCGTCGCTCCACAAACCAGGAACAAATCCTTCCCATTCTTTATTATAATCCTTAAACATATTTCCTCACTATAAAATCATAGAATTAAATCAAATACCTTATAATTAAGAGTACCGAAAAAGAAAATAAAATTCAAGATATTGTTAGTAAATTCTAACATTTTTTTGTTTTTTTTACTGAGATTTGTTTTTTTAACATGCATTATATACTTTAAATCCTTTTTTTTTCTGTACCCTCTTCCCCCTTTATAAACTTTCTGATATAATTTGTTTTTAAGATGACAAACAAAGCATATATAC
The DNA here is from genome assembly GCA_964370315.1 of uncultured Treponemataceae bacterium. Classification (GTDB taxonomy): domain Bacteria; phylum Spirochaetota; class Spirochaetia; order Treponematales; family Treponemataceae; genus CAYJFX01. Next base: position 399 of record CAYJIS010000078.1, on the reverse strand, counting down.
TGCTTGCTAACGGGCAAGTGTTCGAAGGAAAAAGCTTCGGTGCAACTGGTTGTATTACAGGTGAAATTGTATTTACAACTGGCATGACAGGTTACCTTGAAACCCTCACAGACCCAAGCTATTATGGTCAAATAATAATGCAAACATTTCCATTAATTGGAAACTACGGCGTTATTCCATCCGATTTTGAAAGTAAAAAAATCCATGCAACAGCCTACATTGTTCGCGACTATTGTGATGAGCCTTCAAACTTCCGTTGTAACGGTAAGATTGAACAAATGCTTATCGACAATAATATTATTGGAGTATACGGCGTTGACACAAGAGAGCTTACAAAAATAATACGTGAAAGCGGTGTTATGAATGCACGCATTTTTTCTGTAGAAGAAAATAACGCCG
>CAYJIS010000077.1:0-5351 GCA_964370315.1 uncultured Treponemataceae bacterium | reverse complement strand
TTTACTCTTAAAGAAGAAAGCTATTGAAGTTATTACTTTTATCTGTAGTACAGAATACTAAAAAGATTCCACTGTATAGGATTTCTTTACTTGTTTAAAAGTGTGTTTCTGTGCTAAAATAAAACATTAGGGAAGGATTTTTTGTGGCCTTGAATACTATGCAGGGAATAACCCCGTCAAGTACGTGGATCCCGATGGGCGACAAAGTATGCCCTTTGCCTCTCAAAATGATTACTTTAATTTTTGGGGAAATGTTATTTATGAACTTGGAAATGGTCTAGATAAATTTATTGGTTTAGCTATGTTAGATATGAGTGGTGCGGATGTTACAACTGAAGTAACAAACCTGACCTCAGTTATGCTTGGAGCAATGCAAGAACTTGCAGGAGAGGCTGTTATTGCAGGTGCTCAATTTATGAGTGATAATGGGTCTACAATTGCACTTGTTGCCTATGCCAGTGGTAATGTTGGAATTGGTTTAACAATTGATGGCATAACTTTATTAGCTGATGCAATTTTGATTGCAGATGAATATAATAATACAGGAGATTTAACTAATGCAGTTATTGATATTACAATAATAGTTGCTAGTAATGCTGCTGGTATAGGGGCTGGTAATAAGTTAGCAAACTCTATGGGATTGAGTAAAAAGGCACTTGCAGAGCAATTAAGACCTATTGTTCAAACACTCGTTACTTCTGCAGCGTCAACTGGTTTAGATAGTATACAAGAGGAATTAAATGATTAAAATTATTAGTAAAATTTTATTTATAATAGGTATTGGTTTTTTTATAGCTACGGCTACAATATGGTTTTTAAATGATTATAAAATAGTTGTAGTAGCAAATTTTGAAAGTATTTTAGCAGGTTTTTTTGGTTTTGCTTGTTTACTTGTTTTGCCCAATACATATATTAAATACATGGAAGAGGAGAGTGAATCAGGGATGTATTCAGTTGGTGGACGAAAGCTTTGCGCGATTTTTTTAATGGCTGGGGTGTTTTTTTTGTCTATAGCTTTCAAGTAAAGGAGCATAATAATGGATTATGAAATTTTAGAATTGATAGGATTGATTATTCTTGCAGTTATAATGATATTGTTTTGGTCTGGAAAAATAGGATTTCGAAATTGGGAGGAACCTTTTAAAAGTGTATTCCAAATAATGACGGGATGCGTAGCGGCATTGAGCATAACACATATATTATTGATTTTGTATAAACATTTTATACCATAACTCTGTTAAGGACTCTGTTGTATCCACCAATTAAGAGTCAAAGGAGAAGCGAAATCAATAGGCTGAAAATAATGGGAATTGTAATTTCTGTAATTGTTATATTTTTAATCTACCTAGTTTTTGTAATTTTAAGGATAGGACAGAATACTAAAAAGATTACACTGTGTAGGATTTCTTTACTTGTTTAAAAGTGTGTTTCTGTGCTAAAATAAAGTATTAGGGAAGGATTTTTTGGTGGCTTAAAACGTCGCGACACGGACGTCGCCTAACTGAAAAGTATTGCGATGTTTTTAAGCAACGCTTAAAAACTCGGTAGTAAAAAATGACAGGACGTCATTTTTTACGTAGGGAACAACCCCGTAAAGTACGTGGATCCCGATGGGCGAAATTTTTGGGACATTGTACAAGGCGGCTTAGATGTTGTAGGTGTTATACCCGGTGTTGGCGAAATTGCAGACTTAGCAAATGCTGGAATATCATTAGCACGAGGAGATTATCTCGGAGCGAGCTTAAGCCTTATTTCGGTAATACCTATTGTAGGTGATGCAATAGGAAAGACAGGGAAGGCCGCTAATGCTGTTTTAAAGTATAGTGATGAAATAGCCAGTGCTATCAAGGGTCTTAATAATGCGCAGATTGACAAAGCGCTTTCTGTTAAAAAAAAGGTACAACATGCTGGAGACCATTTAGTGAAGTCAAACATCATAACTTCTGGTGACGTTGCCACGCAAGCAGAGGCCATTTACAGAGGTGTGCTTAAAAATCCTGATGGAGTTATTGACTATACACTACGAGATGGGACTAAGACAACTGCTTATCTAGGGAAAACGGAAAGTGGAGAAAATCTAATGGTGCTTATTCGACAAGATAATGGTATTATTGCAACATCGTTTGTGCCAAATGAAGCACAACTGAAACTGTTTGATTAATTATAGGCGGTGCTATTATAAAACATATTTATACAGAAACTATAGATGAAAATAAGTTTTTCTACATAATAAAAAACAATCAGGCAATACTTATAACAGTAGAATTAAATAGCAATATAATTACTATACCAGAAAAATTAGGTGGCAGTAGTGTTGTATATATACATGATGAAGCCTTTCATTTATTTACAAATTTAAAAGAAGTATATTTACCTAATAGCATTGTCAGCATTGGTAATGATGTTTTTGGTGGGTGTGAAAATCTTGAAGAAATTAAAATTCCTGTTTCAGTTCGGCATATCGGAGAAAGAGCATTTGAGTTTAGTGGTTTATCTTCGATATTCTTGAATTATAATTTAAAAAGCATAGGACGAAATGCTTTTATAGGTTGCAAGCTTAAACATATCGAGATACCAAATTCTTTAGAAGTTTTAGGAGGCGGAGTTTTCTCTCAATGTAATTTATTAAGAGAAGTTGTTATATCAAAAAATCACCCAAAATTTCATTTTGAAGATTATATATTAATTGACAAAATTGAAGGGGCAGTGCATACTTATTTTTCTTGTAATAGAGATTCAACTTTTTTAGCTTCAAATCACATTAAAAAAATTTCACCATACGCTTTTTCAAATTGTGATCATCTTGAAGAAATTATACTTGGTAGAGTAAGCTTAATAAGTGAATTTGCATTCTTAGGATGTAAAAAATTGAAATCAATAACTTTATCTGATTCTTTAAATGTTATTGAGAAGGGGGCCTTTTCAGGTTGTCAGTGTTTGCGGCAAATCGTTATTCCTGAAGGTATCGAATCTTTTGAAAGTGAGATTTTTGATGGATGTGTGCAGCTTGAAGAAGTGAATATACCAGACTCTCTGAAACAAATTAAAAGTGACTGCTTTAGAAAATGTAAAAACTTACATAAAATACGAATTAATGAATCCCATAGAATTTTTAGTTTTGATTCAGAATTTTTAATAGATAACACGAAGAATGCATTAATATTTTATGTAAATGGCAAAAAAGAAAATTGTATAATTCCAAAAGAAATACGTCATATATCGAAATATGCTTTTTATCAGAATTCATACTTTAAAATCTTAACAGGAACTGACTCACTGATAGTAATAGATGCATATGCATTTTATTATTGTTCATCATTAAAAGAATTGGGAAGTTTATCATCTTTAAAATATATTGGAGATAATGCATTTACTGGTTGTATGGAATTAATAGAACTTAATTTACCTAGATCTGTTAATTTTATAGGTAAAAATACTTTTTATAATTGTAAAAAATTAACTTTACATGTCTTTAAGGATTCGTACGCCCATAAATATGCTCAAGAAAACAGTATAAATTTTTTACTTAATAACGAAGACAAAAATGTATAAGACTTGTATTTCTTATAAGTAAATCTGAATATTATTAGATCCCGTTTTCTTGATATTTAAATATATGAAAAAAAAAGATTTTATATTTCATGAAGGTTATTACCTTGTTTTGTACAAATTTATATGTTAAAATAAAGCATCAGGGAAGGATTTTTGTGGCCTTGAATACTACGTAGGGAATAACCCCGTCAAGTACGTGGATCCCGATGGGCGAATTGTTGTAGATATTACTTGGCAGTTTAATATGCAAGGTAATGCTACCCATGGCTCTACAGAAGGCTTGTGGGGTAACGCTCAAATAACTAGAACAACACAACTTCTTAGTCAAGGAGGGTGTGCCATAACACTCATAGCAAACATTGTTGCCACCAATACTGGAAATACAAATGTGACCCCTGGAACAATAAATGGTGAGCCAACTAATTTTTTAGCTGCTGGATTATATTGGCAAGAAGCACTTGACAACAGTGGTGTTACGATTACTGCAGGAAATACAATAAGTGAGCAGCTTTCAGCTGATAGATTTAATGAGCTGCAAGAATCTCCTACTTCCTATTTTATTGGATTAAAAGTTAGGTATGATCAAAGCGGACAAGGAGAACACTGGGTTGGAGCAAATGATATTGTAACTCGAAACGGCCAACAATTTTTTTCTATTACCCCGACTTCTGCAAATGATTCTATTTTGGGGACTTCTGAACTGAATAATCGAGGGGGAAGAGGTTGGCAAACAGATGTAAATGCACAAGGTGAAGTTACAGCAATTTATGTACCCCTTGATCAAGTTCAAGCTTACAAAGTATTTACAATTCAAGAACCTATAGGAGAGTAAGACTAATGAAATATAAAATTATTTTTGTTTGTGTTTTGATTACATTTTTTGTACAATTATTTGCAGACGATGTAAAATACTTTGAAAAGCTCAGTGAGAATGAAATAATCACGTGTTCCCATAATGGTAGTAATTCTAGTAATGTTACACTATATGCAGAAGATATCATGAGTGGGCAAAAAAGAGAAATAGGTTATTGGAAAGATGTTCCAACCGGATATGCTCTTAGATATGGAGATAATAATAAAACGGGTTTTATGTTGTTTTTTACTGGAATTGTAAAAAACAACAATGACGGTTCATTGAGCAGAGTATATAAAGTACAATTAGTAGATGGAGAAAAAGGAACTATTGAAAACATAACAGAAGTGAATATACCATATAAAGTATCAGCAGATGCTAAATATATTTTAAATGTAGAATCAGAAAGCGACAATCAAACTGCTTATCTAAAGCTAACAGAAGTGAAAACTAAAGAATCTATATATTTTTCTTGGAAAATAAAGGAACCCTTATCACCTGGAGGTTTTGATGTTAGAAGAAATGATACAGATGGTTTTAGAATACTGGGTACTAATGAAGGCGGTTATGTTTCAGCTATAGCAAACCTAGAGCCTAATACAAAACAGTTAATTGTAGAGCTTGATTTGGATAATACTGCCAAACTCGCAGACTTCTTTCATACCAGTGATGATCAATTTTATGATGAAGACATATGGCCATGTATGCAATAAATTAGTAATATAATGAAAAAGAAGCGAGGTTAACGGGTAAATCTCTGATTTTGTGTAAGCTCCGAAATACCCAATGGACTTGTTACAGAACTTGATGACAAACTAGGCTACAGCAAGTAGCCTAAAATGGACTTGCTGCAGACAAGACTGGGGGCAAAAATACGTCTTACTGCAACTCCCGAATAACATCCTCAGACAAACCAGTGAATTCTGAAATTGTTTTAATATCTATA
>CAYJIS010000076.1:0-5368 GCA_964370315.1 uncultured Treponemataceae bacterium | reverse complement strand
TTCGTGAGCAAAACCACTCAAAGTGGCTCACTTTTTAAGTAGCATTTACAGGTTTATTCTTAATGCTTTCAGGGGGCTTAGCTAAAGTGCTTTTTCCAAGCCAGTATATTAAAAATATACCGAATTGATTAGTTTCTTGCATGTATGTATCAATTAATTGGCGTTTTAAATGTGTCCAAACCTCAGGATTTTTGCTGTTTTTTGCTTCAATTGGGATCAATCCTCCATTCGGGGCTGTAATCAAAATATCGCAAACCCCATCGAGACAGCCTCGTCGAGTATTTATTTTTATTTTCGTATTAGGTATTAGTGAAAAGATATGAGTTTTAAGGTATGAAACAAAACGATCCGTAGACTCATCTTCAGATAAGTGTTCCGTTCTTGATGTCCAAGTTCTATCTATAAAATATTTTTCTATAGATAGTTGATTGGTTAATCTGTTCAGGATACTAGTAAATGTCATAAAAAAACTTCAACATCAAGAGATGATAAATTTTTTATATCACCAGAGCTGATACAAGATGTGTGAGTTTTAATGACACAATTGTTGTTATCATTTTTATGTATTTTACTAGTGAACCGTACAGCCTCTATATTTTCGAGCAATTTCTTGAGAGAAAAATATATTAAATTTTAAAAAAATGCAGCATCAGGCCTATCAAATAAATCACTAGCTTCACATTCAACTTGATTCAAGTAGCTTTTTAAGTGGTTAAATATTTTAGATTCTTCATTACTGCAATATGGTCTAACCTCGTTTTCAATCATAATGAGCAAATTATTTGCAGTTCCTGTAATGTCTTTTTGAAGAAAATCTAAGCACATCAATCTGAGATGACATAAAAATAGACGTCTTCGTTCATCATTAGGAATTGTTTGTCCGTCATGGATAATTGAAAGTAAACTTTCTTCACTTGGAACGTTTGTTAGTGGGCAATCAAAATACGAATATTTACGCATATCTACACACCCATATCTTCATGTTTGTCACGATTTTTATGCCATATGATATACTCATCAATCATTTTCAAAAGTTTTTTAAACATATCACAAAGCAAATCATATTCAGGAGAAATTTTCGATAGATTGACCTCTACAATAGTTTTTATACTATTGTAGTGATTTACGCCGCTCCCACTCCATGAGTTAAAACGATTTAAAAAGCTTGTTATATAAGCATCATGAATATCTTGAAAATTATCATTATTTAAAAGTTCTCTTATCGCTTTCTCTGGAAAAATTTCATTTTCTTGAGTAAAGATTGCATTGCTATCATCGTTCCATAATGTATTAACGCCGCCTATTTTGCCAGAATACGCAAGGTGCTCACTTGCTATAGCTAGAGCAAGTTCTTCATATCCTTGCTTACTTGCAATATCCCTAACGGAAGAAAACCAGTCAAAAAGTGTTTCAAAATTCAATGTTCCGCTATCATCTCTAAAAGCGTTAAGTAAAGGTCCGCTGTTAAGTGCGGTAGCTTTGAGTATGTCGTAAGCCTGTCTTGAAGCTTCTTGCGTGATTTCAATGGCTTCTGACTTGGTTGGTTTAAATGCATAAGAAACGAACATCATAAAATAACGAGGATTACGTGCCATTTCTTTATATATTCGTTTTGATTTGTTTTTTAATATCTGAAAAAATTGCCACTCTAAAATCATCATTTTTTCATGCTCTTCTTCAGTACAGACTACTCTTTCAAAGAGAATTTCTATATCGTGCTTTAAGTAGTAAAAATTTGTTGTAGCAAGTAATCCTTCCAGAGTTTTAGAAATAAGCTCAAAGTCAACTATGTTTTTGTAAAAAATGGCAATTAGGCGACTAGATACAGAAAAGTTTCCAAATACTATGAGTTTTTGAAGTACTTCTTTTCTGTATATTGTTTCAACTAGTTTTTGTTCAGATATATTTCTCCAATAATATTCTTCTATCGATTCGTCTGCTGAGCTTAAAAAAACAAATAATTCTAAAGAAAAAGGTAAAGTCAGTAAGTAGTAGTTAACAAAATTTACGCCGAATTTTTCCACAAATTTAATATTATAGATGAAATCTGAGCCTAAATATGCCTGAGTATATTTTTCGCAGAGGATTAGTTTAAATGAATGTGGTATTGAGTTTGAAGATGACATTTCAAGTAGCAAATCGTCAAATTCGCTTGCATCAAGCCCAATAGAAAAAAGATAAGTAAAAATATGCGTTACAGCCTTATTAGCATTGTATAAATTCTCCATATTTTCAGGTTCAGATAAAAAAGATATAAATTCAATGATGCCATTGTTCTTTTTGCTAGAAAATATACTTTCTATCGCTTCTTTTTGCTTAGCAATTATTTTGTCATCAATATTATGCTGAAATTCTTCGTGCTCAGCAACCTCCATGCAGTTGAACGGATCAGTAAAATAATGTACATATTTTTTATATATATCATATGGTTCAAGTTTATTGTATTTTTGTATAAAATAATCTAAAAACTTTGTATCACATGACTGATTATTATATCTTAATTTGTTTATTAAAAAATATCTTAATTTTTTCCAAAGTATATACTTGTCGTCTTCAGTTAAAATTAAACTTTCAAGCTTATTTTGAAATAATTTTATATTTTGTGTAGACATTTGAGAACTGCAAGATATTGTAATAAGCTTCATTATTAAATCAATATTTTCATGGCAATATTTAAGTGAAAGTTCACAAATTTTATTTAATGCCATTTCACATTGTTCATACATAATTGTACGTTCGTTTATATTTTTATTATTCCATCTCCATTTCGGGAGTACTCCAGATGATACCATCGCTCCATGAGCTTGCGGTAAAAGTTTAATGAGTAGCAAACTCCGTTCATTAGGGTAGTTATTTAATAGACGTTGTAAAATTGCATTTCTTTTCATTACAGTGGCTTGCGTCTGAGGATGCCAAATGCAATATATTTGAATTAAAACAGATAATGGGGTGTTCATCACATTACTTGGAATGTTATCCCATATAGAAATAAGTTCTAACAATATCTTTGTAATTTGTTCTAGATACTCCTCATCCCATGCAAGCAACTCTAGGGAGAAAAGGATTGATGTATAGTCACCATAACTTTCGAGTGTGCTGTGAGTGGAATTGACTAAACTTTTCAGTTCATTTTTTTGAGTTTGTATGAAATTCTCAAGCATATTAAGATAAGCAGAAGGCGAAGCTTCTGCTAATTCAAGAATGTATGGCGAAATTGATTTCCAACGTACAATATCTCCTTCGCAAATAGATGTAATAATATTATCAATTACATATTTTTCATCTTCATAAAGCAATGACAAATGAATAAGAGAGTCCGCTATAGACCTCCGTAGTAAAGGGGAAAAGTCGTTTTCAATATTTTTTAGTGCTGCAAAAGGTTGCTCGTTGTAGGGTAAATTTTTGATTTGGTCATCTTTGGTTAAAATGTCTATACATACATTTTTATATTTATCTAGGAATTCTTGATTGATATAGTGCTTTAGAGCTGGAAAGGCAGAAAATGACGAAATACTTCTGTAGTATGGTTTTTCATGTTGGATAGGAGAATTTTCTTTGTTCAAATATTGTACAAGTTCTTGAGTAAAAGATGCATAGTCACTACTCCCAGATAAAGTGCATAGAATTTTTTTGTCATCTTCTTTCTCAGAGCTCCAACCTCCTACCAATAAGGCAGTTAACAATGCAGGAGAAACTGCTTCTGTCCATGGCAGGGGCTCATGTGCTATGATAGACCGCAGAGTTGTAATATTTCTACCACTCTTATGAGCTAGGTCTCGGATATTTTCCGTGTTCATATTATTTTTTTGCAACACTCTAAAAAAAGAGTCGTGATTTATCCTTATCGGAAGCTCTATGTTTGCATTCTCGCGTGTGTAGAGATGTTTTCGTACCTGAATTATCTTTATTCCATTTTTTTGAGCTTTTGATATAAAATCAGCATTCTGTAGTGACGTTAGGAAAATCAAACCTGCATATTGTTTAAGTGGTAGTGTTTGAAAAATTTCTGTTTTCTCAATACATATGACCTTATTTAAAAAAAACTCATCTTTGAATTTGGACGAGGATTGCTTTTTATGTTTATCTAGGACTGATGCCACATATAGGCGTGCTTCCTCAACACTGGAAGCGGTAATGACAAATTTTAAATCTTCATTGTGAAAAAATCTAATAGTTTTCCGACGGAATTTTCTTCAGAATTTAAGGCACGAACCAAAGAAAAAAAAGCATCTTGTTTAAGAGTCTTTTCAAATATTACACTCCATTTTTCCAAAACACTATTCAAAGTATAAAGACTATCAATGTCTATGCCCCAAATCTCACCCCATTTTATGGCAACAGATGGGCATAAGTGAAACCACGCATACAAATCTGCTTGAGCAAAACACTGTAAATCTTTCCATGGAAAATCTGTACATGCTTTTTTTTCATTAATCCATTTATCTTTATTATTAAAAATTTGTGAAGTAATAAAAATATAAGTGACATCTTGCACAGAATATGCTTTCATTTCCTGTGTTCTTTTATTATAATCTTTTTCGCATTTAGCTTTTGCATCCTCTTGAATACTTATTTCAAAAACAAGCTTTCCCGTTGGAATTAATGATGCTTCTACATCATCAGGAATTTCAATTATCCCGTCAAACCCAAAATTTCCAGTTAAATTTGATGTAGGTATTCGAAATTCTGAAAATTTATTTGTAGTTGCCAAAATTAAATCAAACAAGATAACTGGCAACGTTTCTTTAGTTATATTTTGAGTCATTTGTTCTGGTGTAAAAAATGTCATCAGTTTCTCCTACGTCTTCAGAAATGTAACCGCTCAAAACTTGATATAAGTCTTAATTATTCTTAATTTTGCTTATTTTGTATTCTTGCTCCATTGCCTGTATAAGTCAACATCGAATTTCGGTAAAACTTTTGCGTGTTCCCATGCCGATGTAGAACTTGAAGGTTATATAGCGTTGTGCCACTGATTAGCAAACCACTGCTTACTTATCGTAATCTTGCAAGGCTTTTTGTGCGTTGTGCCTCTTGTCCTTGCTCTATTCTCTGCCAATGTTCTTGATATTTTCCATATCGCTGTAGAGCTATATCCCCAGCTACGCCAAAGGCGTAATTTGCTGTGCGCTCAGCGTATTGTTGCCAATTACGGCCTTCTTTTGTTCTAATGGCAGGTGCGCATTCTGCTATGGCGTCCATGACGGCTTGGGCGCTGTGGCCTGTTGCTCTCATGCGCACAGCAATCATGGCATCAAGGCGTGAGAAGTCTTCAATGTTCATGTAGGTGCGTATGTCTTCATAGTGAGTGTGATATGCAGCAGTAGCAGAGCTTGTAGGAAAATTTCGTATCTGGTGGGGGGCGGGG
>CAYJIS010000075.1:0-5493 GCA_964370315.1 uncultured Treponemataceae bacterium | reverse complement strand
AGAAACTATTTCTAAGCCTTTATTTCTAAAAAAAGTTATTTATCAAATCTGATGCACCGCCGCCGGCACTGTTTTGAATTGCATCTGCAGCTTGAGATTTTAGTCGATCTTCAAGTTCCTTTTTTAATGAATCCATTTCTGAATCAAAGCCATCTAATCCATTTTGTAGATCAAGAACAGAATCTCTATAATTGCCAAAATCTAAAACACTTGACATAAATCCATCAGTTTGATCGTCTAAGTATGATTGTGCTTCACTTTTTAAGCTTTCTTTTAGAGCATCGATTTCACCATTCAAAGCAGAAGCTAAACCATCTGTGATTTGCTTATCAACATCTGTATCAAGCCCAATATCTATCCCTTCCTCAAGAGAATACGCAATAGTGCTTTGCACATAAAATTCTTGAATTGATGTTAATATTTCTGTGTATATTTCGTACACAGAAGATGGCTCGAACTCAACGGTAGAAAGAAGGGCTGGACTAAAATTGAAATTTGCAACCGTATCAAACTCTCCATCTAACGTAAATTTGGCTCCTGCTGTTACACTTGCATCCCCTCCAACACTAGGAATCCCAATGGTGCTTGAATTATTTAAAAAGCTTGTATCAAATCCAGAGCCATTAAAAACGGCTTCAACAGGATAGCTTTCAATTTCTGTTCTCAAATCGACAACCATATCAAGCTCTCCAGAAAATTCCGCAAGAGATAAAGCAAAATTTGAAACCGCAGGTCTTCCTAACAAGTCAGGATTATTTGAAATATCTTGGGCGAATCCTTCAACAGACAACCAACCGTCTGAATCAGACCCTGAAAAAGTAACGTTTCGCACTAAAAAGCTCGGCATTTCAGCATTAAAATATACTGTTCTTCCGTGCATTCTTGCAAGAGCCTTTTTCTCTTCTTCACGCTTTGACTCTTGGGCATCTGCCTTGACATTAGAAAGAACACTTAAACCCTTTTGTACTAGCGGGTAATAGTCTCCTAAAATACCAATAAAAAACCCTTCAATGGTTGAACCTACCAAGCCTTGAGCATCAGAAAACGAAAACGATGCAATTTGTTCGATTTCATTTTCAATAAGCTGAAGGTCTGCTTCAATGGCCTGTTGTATTGCAGACGTTGTAGTTTCAATGGTGGTGCTATCGCTTTCTAGACGATTACTGACTTCATCAATTTGAGCCTGCAATTCTTGCCCTTGTGAAACTAGCTTTTGAATTGAATCTATACCACTGGTAACGGCCCTTACATCTACGGTGTCTGTTTCTAACAAAGTCCTAATTTCCTCAACAGAATCAAAAAGATCTTCTCCTGATTTTTCGAGTTCTGGAACGGCGTCAACCCAATAAGCTGTAATTTCTTCAACTGCTTTCTCAGAAGAGTCAATCAGAGTAGGAACTTGTAATTTTTCTAAATATGAGGACATCATATTTTCTGGGTTATACGTTTCAATAGCCTGCTCAATAACATTCTTTGCATTCTCGTTAACAGTAGATTTTGTGCTTCCAATTGCTGTGGCAAACTTCCCTTCTTGAGTGTCAGACTTTGGCTCGCTTTCTCTCATTATCCTTGGAATTTCACCAGAAATGCTGCGCGCGGTCCCAATTTTAAACCCGTCAACACTCACTTCATCAACAACAAAACGTCCTAACAACAATTGTGTCAAATCAAAATTTAAACTCACTTTTGAAAACTCAAAAAGATTTTGCATTGGTTTTGACTTATCGGCTTGTGCAAGATTTCTTACCTCAAACGAAGCACCAGTAAAACTTACATCAACATAAGAGATGTCGCACCTTGCCTCAAAGGCATTTTCCATAGCAGTCTGTATACCATTTTTTATAATAGTATTTAAAAAAAGGTTTACAAAAATAATCAAAGCGGCAATAAGAGCACCAACAATAAGTAAGGGAACAATTCTAATTCTTCCCTTTGGTTTTTTTGGCTTTTTTTCTTTCTTTTGCTTTGTTTTTTTCTCGGCCTTTAAAGCAGGCTTTACAGGTAAAGGAGACGTCGATGAAACCTTTGCTCCAGTTCTGCTATTTGCTAAAGAAATGCCCGTACCCTTGGCAGGTTTTGACAACGCTGCAGAAGAGGGTTTATCTGCAACAGTAGAAGTCTTAGAAACCGGGGATTTCCTTACAGGGGCTGCTGAGCTCTTTGCACCTACTTTAGACTGAGTAGAAGACTTTAAAGAAGATGCCTTTGAAGGAGAAGAGGCCTTTGAAAGCAAACCTGCCTTAGGATCTGACTTTGAAACCGATTTGGTAGATTTTGAAGCCGCTGGGGAAACCTTCTTTGTTGTTGCAGTACTCTTTTTCGTATCTGCAGTCTTTGCCGTGCTAGGCGATTTGGCAGCTGTAGTTGCAACTGATTTTGTTTTTGGTAATGATTCATTCTTTTTAGCCATTTAGAGACTCCAATTTTGAGTATGCCCCATAGATTTTGTTTACTATAGGGAATCGTAAAAAGGCTTTTACAGCCTTGTTTTCTGCAATCCGGGCTGCAATATGCTTTCTCCAAGCAAGCACAAAAAGTCGTGCAAGAAAATACATTGGAACATAAGCAACAAGTGAAAATAAAACAGAGCCCATAACAATTGAATTGTTAATTTTTGTAAAAGCCATAAAGGGAATATTCAAAAACATGGCCATAAAAGGAGCTATGGCGTCAATAGTTAAAACACTGTATCCTATAACGTCAAACAAGGGGTCTAAAAATAATGCCAAAGCTGCTCCTGCTAATATCATCAATAACAAGGCCCCCTTGTTTATACGCAAAAATAAAAATAGTATAAACACAATATACCACAACAAATTGTCCTTAGGCATAAACCCAAGAAGAAGCCCACATGAGGCTGCGTGTGCAATTTCACCTGGATGAGAATTGTCATTTAGCCCTTTTAAAAGCTTTGCAATTAAACTTAACATACCATATCCTATAAATAAAAAATTTGCAAAAAAGTATATTTCTCTTTACTTTCTAACATTATACCATGAATGTGTTTTTTTTCAAGCTCTTTAGGATTAAAATAAAGGATGTTTTAGAAGGGCACACCCCTCGCTTCGCTCAGGTCGGGTGCTGCATGGTTGCGCTCATCGCTCCATCGTCCTCGAACGCGTCCTGCGGTCGACGGCCTTGCCGCCATTACGCCCCCTTGTGCAATTTTAAATATAAATAATAAAAAAATGATTTATCTCAAAGGCTATGTCTCTATTTAGAAGACAAAGCCACATATGAATGAATTGGTTTTTGATTATTCGTCAATATCTGGAATCTTCTTTTTTAAAGAATCCAAAAACTGCTCACCAGTTACGCCTTCTCTAAGACAAGCAAACACACAAGTATCACCCCCAGCGATTGTTCCTAAAAGCTCATCCATTGCAAGTGTATCAAGGGCAACAGCAACAACATCAGAATACCCAGAGTAGGTTTTAATAACAACCATGTTACCAGAGTAGTCTATTGAAATGTAACCCCGCAAAAAATCTTGCGCCAAGCTTTTATCATTTTCTCCGCGCTCATCATCACCAGGAAGAACATATATATAGCCATTTTTCCCATCAGAGAGTTTTCCAACCTTTAATAACTTTAAGTCTCTCGAAAGTGTTGCTTGGGTTACTGCAAAACCTTCTTCTTGAAGTGCCGAAAGCAAGCTTTCTTGTGATTCTATTTGATTGTTTTTAATAAGCTTCCTAATAATTTTTAATCGACTTTGGCGTTCTTTCATTGTTCTTCCCCATTGAAGTTTTCTATATTATTACATTTTCTACTTAAATGATGCATAAAAATACAAAAATTGTCAATGGTAAAGATATAAAAATATCGAAAATTTACATTGGCTTTATACTCTGTACCATGGATGGTACAAAAGGAATACAGTCACTATTCTTTTAAAAACGTGCTTTTTTGTCACTTATTCGTATCTCCCTCATTTTATGTTCTCGTTCTATTAAAGCTATTATTAATTAACGTAGTGTTACATAGGTTTTCCCAGTACCACCGTCTTCTGGACGCGCAAAGTGAAACTCTATACCACCAAGGCCTGACAAGTATTCTTTAACCGCTTCTTGTAGTACGCCGTTACCAGTGCCATGTATAATAGAAAAAGTGGTAAGATCATAGAGTGCACACAAATCAAGTTGTCGGTCCAATGCTTTAAGGGCCTCTTCTCTTCTCATCCCTAATAAGCGTAATTCAAATTTTGGTTTTTCTGTATCTTTAACACCTTTACTTGTCCCACCCTGAATACTTCCAGAACTTTCCATCTCAACAATAACAGAAGGACTCTTTATTTGAGTTTGGGGAGCTATTTGAAGATCTGATTCTTTTACCGTTAGCCTAAGACTTCCAACTTGAACAAAATAACTACCCTTTCTCGCTTTATCAACAATAACACCTTGCTGTCGAGAGGCTCCAACCCACACATTCATACCTTTTTCAAAAACAATTGTCTCTCCTGTAACCTTTGTTCGTGTAGGTTGTTTTATATTTGAAGAGTTTTTTTTCCTTTTCGTTCCGGAACGATCTTCTTGCTCTTCAAAAAAATTTTCATCGTACTCTTTACGCAAAGTAAGCAATGCTTCTTGTCCCTCTTCCATGTTTTTTTGCTCATCTTTTATTCCTTGCGTCATTTCTTCTATGAATTCTTTTACCTTAAGCGTTTTTTCTCTTGTAATTTCCCCTTCTCTAAGTTCTCTTACCAAGTTTTCAAGCATTTTTCTATTTTCATCTAAAAAGGTCTTGCTTTTTCTATACCCTTGTTCTTGTAGTTCAAGTTCTTTTTGGCGAAGCTTTAACTCTTTTAAGTCAACCTTTCTAAACTTATCGTGTATATACTTTTCTTTTTTCTTAAAATCAATTTCTGTTCGTGAAAGCTCTTCATACTTTTCGTTTAATCCTTTAATAAGAGCAGAAACATCGGCTTGACCACTTTCCATATAACTTTGAGCTTTTCTAACAATGGTTTCAGAAAGACCACTTTTTTGGGCAATGTCTAAAGCATGACTCTCTCCTGGAACACCCATTAACACTCGATACGTTGGTCTAAGCGTTTGCTCATTAAACTCAACAGAAGCATTTATGCACGTTGGATGCGTGTAGCCGTAATTTTTTAATACACCTTGATGAGTGGTAACAAGGGCAAAGGCATTTTTTTCTATAAGATTATCGAGAATTGCCATTGAAATTGCAGCCCCTTCTTGTGGGTCAGTACCGCTCCCAAGCTCATCGAGCAAAAGCAAACTTGAGTCATTTGCCCTATCTGTCATTTCACCTAAATTTTTCATATGAGCACTAAAAGTAGAAAGCGAGTTATCTAAACTTTGCTCATCGCCAATGTCCGCAAAAATTGATGTAAAAAATGGCAGGCGGCTCCCTTCGTTTGCCAAAATGGGAAATCCACTTTGATTAAGCATAGAAAAAAGCGCAATTGTTTTTAGGGTTACTGTTTTTCCACCCGTATTAGGGCCTGTTAATATAAGAATACGATAG
>CAYJIS010000074.1:0-5546 GCA_964370315.1 uncultured Treponemataceae bacterium | reverse complement strand
CACCTTTAAAAGCTCCGTGAACAGAATCAAATTTTAACATGTAAACAAGATAATCAGGATCTAAAAGATCATTAATCCCAACAATTTGAATTTCGTTTGAGAAGTTTTGTACTGCTGCTCGGAAAACCATTCGTCCGATACGACCAAAACCGTTAATTCCAACTTTAACCATGAGTTACTCTCCTATAATTAAATAAATTTATATCTTAATGTACCCAAAAAACCTAAAAAAGTCAAGAGGATTGTGAGTTTCAATATATATTACAACTTAGATTATGTTTATATGATACAATCCTAATTTTTATTTTAGAACCTATAATCACTTGTTAAAATTAGAAAAAAGATGTATAGTACTCATGTATGAAAAAACTATCATCAATTTTATTTATCATAGTAGCTATTGTTATTGTCTTTTTAGTTGTACGTGAAAATATAAACTTTTCAACTGTTCACAATACCATTCAAGGTTATACAAACCAAGCAAATGCAGCAAATAATCAAAGCGAAATCCTACAAAGTGATGTTTTACAAGATGCAGCTAGCATTTCTGTACTAGTCCCCCTTTATTCAAATGAAGCTATCGTAACAGCAATGTCTGTAGATTTTAATTCAGACAGTTATGTTGATCAAATTGTAGCAATAAAAGACTCTGAAAATCCTTTTATCAAAGTTATAGTGGGATTATACAACCCTTTATTTGGGTCTTATGAAAGAACAAGAGAAATTGAAACAAAAATTGAACAGACAAGAACCTTTTCTCTCGATGTTATTGATATTACGGGAACACACGAAAATTCACTTATTATAAGTGGGTTTGCACAAAACAATGAGTCAATATTACAAGTATGGCTTTCACGAGCAAACACGAGAAACTTAAATTTAGATCTTATTGCAGACATAAGTGCAGAGGGTACTATTTTCGTTAATCAAAGTGCACGAAGTGCAGCCTATTATTATGATACCGATAATGATACTAGCTTCCCTATTTGGGTATATACATCTGATCCAACCTCTGTTGAAGGGTCTTTAGATCAACTACAGATAATGTACGATTGGAACTCTAGACGTAGGCGATATGAAGAAGTGAGTCAAACTAAGATTTTAGGTAGAACAATTAATGCCCAGGAATTATCAAAAATTCAAGATGGAACTGAAAAAACATTTGGTACTTTCCTCAGTAGCACATGGCAAACAACTACGCCAACTGAAATAAAAAACCCACACATAGCCTTTGACTACAACAATAAAACTATTATGTTTTTAGATAACAAAACTACAGAAGTGTACACATGGGAAAACAGCATAATTCGTAGAAATGGAATACTTATTTCTGCTACAAACCAAAACCTTTCTACGCTTGTAAGAAGAATAGATGTAACCTTAATATCTGTTGATGAAATTCGTATTAAAGTAACTGACACGTTACGTATTGCAGCAACACCCTTAACTACCTGGGATGGAAATTACAAAAAACAATCAGGTACAAATATTGCTAGTTTTTCTACCGAGTCAAATGCTCAACCACAAACAGAACTTGTTGAGGCATTAAAAACACCAACCCAAAAAGTATGGTTCGCCGACAATGGGTACAGCCTCACTTTTTCCGATATTTTATTTACTGCAAATGATGGAACAAAACAAGAAACTGGTTCATTTACAATCTTTGAAGTGTACTCAGAACAAATACTACAACTTAAAAGTAATTCAAGTTCAAGTATTTTTACTGGCTTTTATAGGATTATCCTAGTGGAAGCAGCCGATGCAAATAGTAATCCACAAGCAGTCCTCGTCCCTGTTGATGTAGGAGCTACAGATGTTGTACAAAATTTAAAGCAAACTATAGCTATGGAATTAAAAGACCGCTAACGTTACTGTGTTTTATTATTAAAAAACCAAAACGGAACTGGTAATGTTTGTGCCTTTCCTAAAACAATTGCAGTTTCTGGAGAATGAGGAAATTCCTTTACAAGCTGATCTGACCATTTTTTCTCATCAGTAAGATAAAAAAGAGTTATTAGAATAGAGGGCTTAACACTTACCATGTTTTTAGCAGTAACATATGACTGCAGAACAGAAATAGGCCCTTTGAGTTCTTCATCAGTTTCTGCTTTAATTATCCAACTCCAAACAGCATACACCTTTACACTGGCTTTAATCTCATCGTCAGCATCTGAAGGAAAAGCAGTACTCAAAAGAAAGTCTGCCCGTGACACATCGCCCGTCATTAAAGCGCATCGAACAGCACCCAACAAAAACTCTTGCCCCTGTTCGGTGTGTGTGCCAACAAGGGTTGCAGCATTTGTATAATAAAAGCTAGCATCTGTATATTCGCCAAATTGTTCTTGCAGAGAAGCTACTATTCCTGATGCTTGTAGTTTTTCGCTATTTGTTCCAGTTTGTGCAATTTTTTTGAGCCGAGTTATAGTCTCTTCTATTGAATTTGTATTCTCAAGTGCATCTGCTATCTTATTTTGTAAAAATAATGGAGCAAAAGATACTATACAAAGAAAAATACAAAGTTGTCGTTTCATTTATTTTCCCTTGGAATCATCTAAAACTATTGTTTTATTATCTAATGCTTTTTCTTCTTTTACGCTTTTTTTAGGTTTTGTAATATCAAAAATCTTACTCATGCTTAGATTTTTTTTAGGTTTAGTTACCACGGCATCTTGTTTAGTATCATGTACAGACTGGTTTTTTTCTACAGAATTCGCAGAATTTTTTTTGAGTGGCTTTTGCAAAGACTGTGTTTTTTGCTTTTTAGAAAATTTTAAACCTAGAGAAAATAGAAATGCTACAATTGCACCAAGAGCAAAAGATACAAGCACTGTTAAAAACACTGGTACATTTTCATATGTTTTAAAACCAATGTGTATATTACATGAATTTTCTAAATTAAAACCAATAAAAAAGGTCGTAAGCACAAGACAAATTAAAAATAATATGAGCTTCCAAGGCATTGTTATCTCCTATTCTTCTATCATTGTACCACGGAATGTGTTTCCGTGCAACTCATCAAGGTGTACATTTACAAAACTACCTATGAAGTCTTTTGTAGCCTTAAATACAACATGAGAGTCCTCTTCTGTTCTTCCAATTAACTCTAAATTTGAATCTTTAGAGTATCCCTCTGCAATTACTCTTACAACTTTACCAATTCGCTTTTCATATATTGAGTGACTAATAGCCCTCTGAATTGTAATAAGTTTTGCTAAGCGTCTTTTCTTTGTCTCCATATCAACTTGATGAGGAAAATCACATGCAGGTGTGCCTTCTCTCGGATTGTAATAATACATATATGCCATTTCATACTGAATAGCTTCAATTAACGCTAGTGTTTGTTCAAAGTCTTCTTCTGTTTCACCTGGGAAACCTAAGAGTATATCGGTTGTTAAAGACACATTTGGTATCTTCGCCTTTATCATATCTACCAGAGCGATATAATTTTCTCTGCTATATCGCCTATTCATTGATGCAAGTATTTTTGTAGACCCGTGTTGTACCGGAAGATGAATATGACGACACAATACCCTATGTTCTGCAATAACATCGATAAGTTTATCCGATAAATCTTTGGGATGACTTGACATAAATCGAACCCACTCAATGGGTGAAGATGTTTCTTCTAAACGTATTGCAATTTTTTTCATAAGGCTTGGAAAGTCGGTGCAACCACCCTCATCCTTCCACATAAAGGAGTTTACATTTTGCCCCAGTACCGTTATTTCTTTTACGCCCTTTTTAGAAAGCTCATCAATTTCATTTAAAATATCATCTGGATTTCTTGAAACCTCACGTCCCCTAACATACGGAACAATACAAAATGTGCAAAAGTTATTACATCCATGCATAATAGGAACAAAGGCTTGAAACGCCCCTGGTTCTGCTGAATAAGGTGCAAAAGTGTACACAGGTTCATCTTCAAAGTCTTTAATGTTTTTTTGTTTTAATGTAAAGATTTGGGTATTTTTTAAACTTGCTTTTTCAATACTGATTGCTATATCTGAAAAATGCTGCTTTTGAAAATTTCCAATTACATAATCTACTACAGGAAAATCTTCTTTTAGCTTTTTTCTAAGTCGTTCAGCCATACATCCCGTAACCACAAGTGTAAAACTTTCACCTTTCTTTTTACGTTGCTTTCTAATTGAAGTATATTTTCCAAGCCTGCCAGCTATTCTACTCTCTGCAGTTGCACGAACAGAGCACGTATTAATAATAACTAAGTCCGCAATTTCACCACTGTCTACTGAGCTCCAATTTCTTTGCAAAAGCACTTGTTCAATTGCAGCAGATTCTGCCTTATTCATTTGGCAACCATATGTTTCAAAAAAGTATTTCATAATCAAATGCGATTATATCAAAAAAGAAATGTTTTGCCCAGTAGGGTGTAGGTTTTACTATTACTGCGGAAGTACGGCAGCCCTAAGTATTGCATTTATGCGAGTTTGATACCCTTTTCCCGACGCTTTTAATGCCTCCAAAACATCGGCATCAATTTTAATTGATATAGCCTTTTTTACTGGCTTTACCGTATAAAGGCCAGGTTTTAAGCGGGCAATTTGTTCAGGTGTTAATTGTGGAGCACTGGAAGAATTTTTATGTGAGATTTTTTTAATTTCTTTGATACGTTCTTTAGTCAGTGTTTTTGACTCGATCATAGTAAACCTCCTGAATAGTTTTATCTGCTAAACGAGCAGAAATAAGACGGATACGTTCATGCCTCTCGGTGTAAAACACAAGCAACACCAATCCGCTGAGACATCCAATTCCATAAAATCGGTGTTCAAATTTTGAATGCTCTTCATCATAAGCCGACAAAAAACATGGGTCATCAAACACTTCAAGAATTTCATCAAATGCAAAACCATGCTTTTTTTTGTTACACTTACTTTTAAAGCAATCCCATTCAAAATAACCATCACTACTAACAACAGTTCTCATTTGAACCTCCTTTAGTATAGCATAAAAAGTATATACTGTCAAGCATATACTTTTTATTGTATAAATAAAGATGTATGTAGTATAAAATATATTATAGTGTTTTATATCCATTTTTTATAAGATTTTAAGACAGAATATTTACTTTTTTTCACAAAAACACTATTATGCAACTTGCTACGGAGGCAACATGAACACTATTGGTTTACTTGGTGGGATGAGTTGGGAAAGTACTGTATCTTACTATAAAGTTATAAATGAAGAAGTTAAAAAAACACTTGGTGGTTTACATTCTGCAAAAATTGTGCTTTACAGCGTTGATTTTGCAGAAATTGAAGAGTGTCAAACAAAAGGCGACTGGGATAAAAGTGCAGAGATTCTTTCAGATGCTGCAATAAAATTAGAAAAAGCAGGGGCCAACTGTATTGCCATTTGCACCAACACCATGCATAAAATTGCCCCACAAATCGAAAAAAAAATAAGCATTCCAATTATTCATATAGCTCAAGCCACTGCAGATGAAATAAAAAATGCGAAGCTTAAAACTATCGCATTACTTGGCACAAAATACACTATGACACAGGATTTTTATAAGCAGAAATTGA
>CAYJIS010000073.1:0-5585 GCA_964370315.1 uncultured Treponemataceae bacterium | reverse complement strand
TTGGTGCTATGGAAAAAAGAACAAAACTGTATGCAGAAAACGACCAAGACGGCATCAAGGCTCTTGAAAAAGAACTTTTGGCTGAAAACGCAAAGCACAAAGATTGGGAATGTACTGAAGAAAAAATGAAGCTCACAAAGGGCGGAAAAGCATTGTACATGCACTGTCTACCAGCCGACATTACTGGCGTAAGCTGTAAAGAAGGTGAAGTAGAAGCAAGCGTATTTGACCGCTACCGTGTTCCTCTATACAAGGAAGCAGGATTTAAGCCATACGTTATTGCTGCTATGATTTTCCTTGCACAACAAAAAGACCCTGCAAAAACATTGTTGGATTTGGAAAAAGTGGGAAAGGTAAGACACGAAAAATAATACGTAAAAATCGGCGTCCTTGCCGATTTTTACTATCGAGTTTTCAGTCTATGACTGAAAACATCGTGTATCTTTTAGTGTGGCGACGTCCTTGTCTCGATAATTCAAGCATGGAGATTTTTTAAATTGTTAGGGCGTAGTTAGGTAATTAATAATTTATAATGGATAATTATTAATTAGAGATATGGGGTGTGTATAATTCGCAAGGATTGCCCCCCGCCCTTGAAAAACTTCCCACTTTATGCTATACTAATAATATGAACACAACAGTATGTTCTACCAATAAAACCATTTCGTCCATCAGTTCACTTCAGTTCGCCACATGTAGGCGAAAAGTATATAAAAACACAACACATATCTCAGGTATTAAGACCGCAAATAATCGCCCGTTAGGGTGCGGTTGGTGCGGTTTTTTTATATTTAAATCACAATTTCATTTTAAAAGGAATTTTTTATGAAAAAACTAGTAGTAGTGATAAGCCTAGCCGTAGTGCTTGGCTTAGTATTAGTGGGCTGTCCACAACCAACTGATGGAGGAGAAACACCTGCGCCTGTGGAAACAGGTGTATTTGGAACACTTGAATCTGCAAATGTAGGTACGTTAATAGGAGTGAAAGGTGGAGAATTTGCACGAGGCGGGACAGACATAACTGTATCAAATTTTTACCTTGCAGAAACAGAGGTAACACAAGCACAGTGGGTGCAGGTGATGCCAGGCAAACCAAATCCAAGTAACTTTACGACAGATCCAAATCTACCTGTTGAAAATATAACTTGGTATGATGCAATAGCGTTTTGTAATGCGTTAAGTGCAGCTGAAGGACTCACAGAGTTTTATACAGTAAGTGGTGAGAATGTTACAGTGGCAGACTGGAAAGCAGACGGTTACCGCTTACCCACTGAGGCAGAATGGGAGTATGCAGCGGGGGGTGGTAGAAATGAACCGCGCACTATCTATGCAGGCACAAGTGAAGACGTAAACGATCCTGAAGCAGATAATTTAGGAGAATATGCGTGGTATAGTAAAAATGCAGTGGGTACAACACATATAGTAGGAACAGCGGGAAGAACAGAAAGCGCACCTGCTGCAAAGACCGGAAATGCCAACGTACTTGGGCTCTATGACATGAGCGGAAATGTATGGGAATGGTGTTGGGATTGGTATGTACATCCGTATGAGGTAAGTGAAACAGATAACCCTAAAGGCCCTGATTCGGGCTCGAAACGCATTTATCGTGGCGGTAGCTGGGGCAGTGACTCGTCTCTTTTGCCCGTAGCCCAAAGAAGCAGTATCGCGCCCAGCGAACAGTACGACGACATCGGTTTCCGGGTGGCTCGCTCTGTTGCGCCCTAAGCAGCAAGCAGGGGAGCTATCTCGAGAAAGGTGTACGGAGTGACACTTTAAAAGGGACAGCGACAGGGTGAAAAGTAATAAAGGGGCGTAAGCCCATCGATTTAAAATGTGAAATATAGGGTTTTCCATAAGGCTCGAACTGCGTGTATCGTGGCAGCAGTTGGACAACTCAGGTTTATTATAAATAGCCGATGGTGATTTTGAAAAAAGTTGCCATCGGCTGTTTTTTGTAAAATTACCTAAAAAATTTTTAGTTTTGCTAAAAATAATTCTTGCTTTTTTCTGATTCTGTGGTATCATATAAGTATACAATGTTGGCGGTAACCTATGAGTTGGCGTCTCTTAGTTTACGGAGGAAATTTATGGAATCAAAACGTATTGTGATAGCTCTTGGTGGTAACGCGCTCGGCAATAATCTACATGAGCAAATGCTCGCTGTAAAAGAAACTGCAAAGGCAATTGCAGACCTTATAGAAGAGGGACATCAGGTTGTTATCTCTCACGGAAATGGACCACAAGTTGGCATGATTTATCTTGCAATGCAAGAGTTTAAAGAACATCATCCTGATACTTCTGTTATTCCAATGTCTGTGTGTGTTGGTATGAGCCAAGGTTATATTGGTTATGATATTCAAAATGCTCTACGAGAAGAGCTTCTAAACCGAAATATTAAAAAGAGTATTACATCACTTATTACACAAGTTGTAGTTGACGAAAACGATCCTGCTTTTAATAACCCCACAAAGCCAATTGGTAAGTTTATGACTAAAGAAGAGGCAGAGGTACTCATTAAAGACGGTTACACTGTAGTTGAGGATTCTGGGCGTGGATGGCGTCGTACGGTTGCCTCCCCAAAACCACTTGATATAGTAGAAATTGATGCAATAAAAGTGCTTCTTGATGCAGGGCACATTGCAGTTGCTTCTGGTGGTGGTGGCATCCCTGTTTCTAAAAATGGAAACCATCTTGCAGGCAAGGGCGCTGTAATCGATAAAGATTTTGCGAGCGCAAAAATGGCAGAACTTTTAGATGCCGATTATCTCATTATTCTTACCGCAGTTGAAAAGGTTTGTATAAACTTTGGAAAGCCTAACCAAGAAACTTTAGATAATCTAACCCTAGAAAAGGCGCAACAATATGTTGATGAAGGACACTTTGCACCTGGTAGTATGCTTCCTAAGGTGCAAGCAGGTATGCTTTTTGCCTCCTCTAAAAAAGGTAGAAGAACGCTTATTACCTTGCTTGAAAAAGCTCGTGATGGTATAGCTGGTAAAACAGGAACTGTAATAGAAGGGTAGTACCGTAGTGCAAAAAAAAATGCAACACAGCCGTGTTGCATTTTTTTTGTTGTTTACTATTGTAAGTGGAACTTAGAAAGTTCTGAGCTCATTGTTTGAGCACTTTGTTTATTTTGAATTGCAATATTATTTGCATCAGCAGCGGCTGCAGCTACTTCTCTTGTAGCTGTTTCAATTTCATTTATAGCTTCGTTAATTGTTCTGGTAACATCAGATAGTATGGATATTTCGGTAACAATTTCTTGTCCACCTCGAAGCATTTCGTTTGAACCATCTCTAACAGCGCTAGTAGAATTATTAATTTGTTGGACTGCTTGTAGAACTTCAGAGCTACCTGTTGATTGTTCTTGCATTGCATGCATAATAACATCTTCTTGATTTTTTACTGTCTTAGATAAATCAAAAATAATATCAAATTGTTTTTGAACTTCTTGGGTGCTTTCGAATACGGCAGTAATGAGCGATTGCAAGGAGAGAAGTCTTTCGCTTATTGATTTTCCTTGTTGATTTGAATCCTCTGCTAGCTTTCGGATTTCATCAGCAACTACGGCAAAGCCTTTTCCGACATCGCCTGCATGAGCAGCTTCTATAGCAGCATTCATAGCGAGTAGGTTCGTTTGACTTGCAATACTTTGGATAACCGTACTTGCTTCTACTAAGCCAGCTGATTCCTCCATGATTTTTCCAGAAGTGTCTACAGCA
Organism: uncultured Treponemataceae bacterium; assembly: GCA_964370315.1. Lineage (GTDB taxonomy): Bacteria > Spirochaetota > Spirochaetia > Treponematales > Treponemataceae > CAYJFX01. The sequence goes on along the minus strand of CAYJIS010000073.1, from coordinate 1,860 downwards.
TCTCGTACTTTTTGTAATCCTAGTTCTGAAGCTGAACCAAGGTCGTTTACACTAACTGCATTTTTATCGAGAATATCTGTAACAGAACGGATATTTGCAACCATTTCTTCGATAGAAGCAGATGATTCTGTAACACTGGCTGATTGAGAAGCTATGTTGTCATCTAGCCCTTTAATTCCATTCATAATTTGAAGTACTGTTGCATGTGCTTCTTCAACACCAGCTGATTGGTTTACAATTTGTTCTTTTACAGCGTTAATTGAGCGAGAAATTTGCTCAAGTGCTGCTACAGCACCATTTACGTTTGTTGCCAAAACGCCTGCAATATCTTCTGAATCATTTGCAGTTTGAACAAAGTCTGCAAATAATTTTTTTGTTTCAACATAAAATGCATTAAGATCATTTGAAAGGAGTCCCATTTCATCGCGACTTTCAGCAAAGAATCCATTTGCTGTATAGTCATACAAAGCAAGTGCCTCTGTGAAATGCTGCATTTTTTTTATACGTGATGCAAACTGCGCAATAAATATTGTATAGTTTGCAACCCCAAAAACTAATGCAAACAGAGAATTAGCAAGACTGTACTTGACAAAAATTTCTGGAGCACTAATACCAGGATGAGGAATAAAAAAAGGAACTAGAATTAATAACGCTATACCGAGTAAGCACATAACAGCTGTTATAATACCTTTGGGTATCAAAGGAAGGGGAATTGCATTTTTATCTAGGTTGACAATACTAAGAGCCCATTTATCAAAGAAAAATATATACCCTACGCCAAAAAAGTATCCAAAAATGAAAATGTTTCCAATTATTAATAATAAAATTTGAAGATGGTATATTTCCTCTCCAATAGAATTGGCAATAAACCTAATTATTATCCAATTAAACACTCCAAAAATTGTTGATGACATTAAAATCCACATTGTATTTGTTTTTGCAGATTTATTTGCAGCAATAAAGGATCTTTCGGTTCCATCATATGCTCTGACGCCTCTTATTGTTCTGTGAATGACAAAGAGATAAAGAGCAGTGTAAAAAATAACAAATCCAATATATAGTGGGCTCGTAAGCACAGCTTTTTCAAATTCTTCACCATAAATACCTGTGGTTATACCTTGTAGCCAAAAGATAGTTATTGGGGTTAATAGCCCAAGTAAAGCTGATATGTATGTTCTAGCAAGGTTTTTCTTATCTTCCATTTTTTTCTCCGTTTCCATAAGTCACATCCTTTTATTATTTAAGTATACCTAACTTCTTATATTATAGCATAAAAAATGAATTAAGAAAAGAAATAATTTGGCGAAAATGGGAATATTCTGTAAAAAAGATGGTTTTTTGCACACCCTGGTAATGCCAAAAGATGGAACAAAACGATATTTAAAACAGAAATATGCTTAAAAGGTAATTTTCCTATTGACAAAAAGATGCATTATCTATATAGTAGTAAGACATCTCATTTTCAATAGGCGACAAGCCTGTGGACTGGTGTGTTTGCCTCTATAGCTCAGTCGGTAGAGCGCAACCATGGTAAGGTTGAGGTCATCAGTTCGATTCTGATTGGAGGCTCTATTTCTATTAATAGGAGAAAGGAATGGCAAAGAAAGCAAAGACAGCGGTTGAAATTATAGCATTGCAGTGTTCAGATTGTAAGCGAAAAAACTATACAACATATAAGAATCGCAAAAACATCCAGGGAAAATTGGAAAAAAATAAATTTTGTCCGTTTTGTCGAAAACACATACTTCACAAAGAAACGAAGGCAAAATAGTTTAGGTTTTGAGATAAAGTGATTTTCACTTGTCCATATATTTAGGTCAGTAGCTCTAATGGTAGAGCGTCGGTCTCCAAAACCGAATG
>CAYJIS010000072.1:0-6352 GCA_964370315.1 uncultured Treponemataceae bacterium | reverse complement strand
AATGTGGCGGGCTTGGATAGTTACTAGGTACTTACTAACTCGTAATTAGTAATTAAAAATTTACCCAAACATTGCACAAATATCTTTCACGGCTTCAACTAATGCATCTACTTCTTCTTTAGTAGTTTCTACGCCAAATGAAAAACGCACCGTGTTTGTTGCAATATCTTTTCCAATGCCCATTGCGGCGAGTACGGGACGGTTTACCTTTCTTGAAGAACAGGCAGAACCCGTCGAAATATAAAAGCCTTTTTGACTCAATGAGCGTACCATCACTTCACCAGGTATTTTATCGAAACTTGCCTGTATTACCCACGGTGAGTATTTTAGACTTTCTTTTACGCGGTTCTCGGGAATTATTCCACAATTCTTTATTTGGGACAATTTTGCAATAAAATCGCTCATAATAGCGCTTTGTTTTTCTATGTGTGCGTCTAGCTTTTCTTTTTGGGCATATTCTTCAAAACATCTCATTAAAGACCAAATACCAAAAAGATTTTCAGTGCCGCTTCTAAGGCCGCCTTCTTGTCCGCCACCACGCAAAAATGGCTCTTGTCTATCTTTCATATAAAGTATGCCAGAACCCTTTGGTCCATAGATTTTATGGGCGCTTATGGCAGCGGTATCAATGCCAGGGTGTGCCACATTAAACGGTATTTTTCCAATGGCTTGTACGGCATCAACGTGAAACTTCGGCCGCTTTTTGCCCTTGCAATGCTCTGTTATGGCATCGGCTATTTTCTCTATTGGTTGAATAGCACCCGTTTCGTTGTTTACGGCCATTATGCAAACGAGTAGGGTGTCATCCTGTAGTTTTTGTATTACTGTTTCTGGTGTTACAATACCGTCTTTATTACATGAAACGTTTATAACTTTTAAGCCGCAGCGCTCCATGGCAATGGCTTGCTCTTTTACAGCTGAATGTTCTATAGCACTCACTAAAATGCTTCCCTCGGCCTGCCTTTGTAAAAGGGATAGCATTGGAAGGTAGTTTGACTCAGTTCCACCCGATGTAAAAATGATAGAACTTTCTTTTACTCCAAGGACTGCAGCACTTCTTTTTCGTGCTTCATCAAGCTTGTTTTTTGAGGCAATACTTTTATCATGTACCCCCGAAGGGTTAGCAGAAAACTCAAATGAAACATCAAGAGACTCTTGTAAAATGTCTTTATTTGGCAAAGTAGTTGCCGCCCAATCAAAATAACTCATGCGTGTAGGGTAACATAAAAGGCCATTTTTTTCAAGGTGCATTGCAGAGGAGGCGCATTTGCGTAAATGTGGATGGTTTGTATGTCATTCTGATTTTCGCCCAATGCCTCTGTCATCCTGAGCGAAGTCGAAGGATCTTATTTGTTGTATAACCACGAATCCCGACCTTGAAAAACCTCCCACTTTATGCTAAATTAACACAAGAACAATTTTTTGTGGTATAATTATATAAGTGGAGATACTATTATGAACGCAGAAACTAAAGTTATCGAATTTGTTTCGTTTTGTATAGAAATGTATGCAAAAAAACATAGTGTTTCCGGTAGCCTAGTTGCAAAATCATTTGAAGAAGCAGGAATAATTGACTATCTTATGAATAATTATGAAGGTTTGCATACACAAGGTGAAGGATATATCATTCCCCTTTTAGAAGAATATTTGGAAGGTGTGACACAAAGATGATAGTCTATCACGGAAGTATTACAGCCATAGATAAGCCCCAAATATTGGTTCCCGAATCAAAAAGAACGGTTGATTTTGGAAATGGATTCTATACAACAACTGATTACGATCAAGCTTGTAGGTGGGTAAAAATAAAAATTGAATCAACAAGTGCAGAAAAAGGGTTTGTTTCTTTTTATGAAGTTGATGATGATTTATTAAAAAAAGATACGTTAAAAATACTTTCATTTCCTACTGCAACGAAAGAATGGCTAGACTTTGTATTTGAAAATCGACAAAATCCAAGTTTTAAACATGACTATGATATTGTTTTTGGACCAGTGGCAAATGACAGGGTGTATGCTTCGCTCTCTTTATATGAAAGTCATTTTTTTGATGTTGAAACCACAATAAAAAATTTAAAAACATATACTCTCGTAAATCAAATTCTTTTTCATACTGAAAACTCATTAAAGGAATTACGTTTTGTAAAAAGCGAGGAAATTATATGATTCCCGAAATAACTCAAGGAAACTTCCGTATTTTATTACCATTTAAAATTGCAACCCTTACAGAAATAAGTGCACATGAAAATGGCACTTCACAAAAAGAAGAACTTCTAAAATTTTACCAATCGCCTCTTTACCAACAATTGGAAATAGAAAAGACAAAGTACTGGTGGGAAAGTGGTGCTCAATTGTACTGGGAGTATACGAAGGGGTGAGTCTTGAAAAAATTCCCCACTTATGCTACACTAACAATATGAACACAATAATACGTTGTACCTATAAAAATATCTCACCTATGAGTTCAGTTCAGTTCAGTTCGCTACAGCTATGCATAAATAAAAAAACATACAATAACACAGGAATTAAAACCGCAAAAAGAGCGCCCGTAAGTGCGAGTTTTTTGCGGTTTTTTGTGTTTAAATCATTATTCATAAGGAGAATTAATAAGTGTTTTAATACAATTAGTATAGAAACACTTATTTTTTTAATTTGCGTTGCAAATTATATATAATATTACCGCTTTTACACTGTAGAGGCGGCAGGAAAAAGACAATGTCAAAAACTGAAGTTTTTTGATTGTCATTTTTAAGGAGACGAAAATGAAAAAACTAATGTTATTGGTTAGTTTTGCCTTAGTGCTTGGCTTAGTATTAATTGGCTGTCCACAGCCAAATGACAGCGTAAGCGGAAATGGTGAAACACCTGCACCACCATTTATGCCTATGGTAATGGTAGAAGGAACAGGTGAGGGCACGTTTACGATGGGTTCTGCAGAAGATGAAGAAAATGCATATAATGATGAAAAGCCAGAGCACCCTGTAACTTTAAATAGTTTTTATTTAGGATCAACAGAGGTAACTGAAGCACAGTGGGAAGCGGTAGTGACAGACTGGCCTGGAACAGATCCAGAAGACAGCAGTGACAGCAATGGAGCTAATTATCCAGCAAGATATATAAGTTGGTATGATGCAATAGAGTTTTGTAATGCGCTAACACGCAAAGAACTAACAGAAGAAGATGTCGTATATACGATAATGAAAACAGATGAAACAAACCAAGAGACATGGACAGTAGCTGTAGATGTAACGAAAAGAGGCTACCGCTTACCTACCGAGGCAGAATGGGAATATGCAGCAGGAGGTGCACAAGAAAAACCTACAACCTATGCAGGAACAAGTGATGAGAATGAATTAGGAACCTATGCGGTGTATGACACAAGTGATCCTTCTGAGGTGAAAGGAAATAGAAGTCCAGTATCAGAAGAGTATGCACTGTATGATATGAGTGGGAACGTATGGGAATGGTGCTATGATAGGTATGATAATGGTTACTACGATGTGAGTGTCAACCCTGATAACAATGATAATCCTACAGGACCTGCTTCAAGCCTTGATTCGAAACGCGTTATTCGTGGCGGTAACTGGCCCGGTAGATCGTCTGAAGTTCGTGTGGCCTTTCGCTATAACCGCGACTCGTCTAAGCGCTTCAGCAACATCGGTTTCCGAGTGGCTCGCAACGCGGAATAATTAGTAGTTAAACGGTACTCATTATACATTAATTGAATTGCAGTGGGGTGTTCAAAGCTTTTGAGCAGTCCACTGTTTTTTTATGTTGCACAATGCGTTGGAGTGTGATATAGTTATATTCAAGAGGTTTTATTTGACGGTACAACACGGATGTTTCGAGTGGGATAGAAATAAAAAAAGGAAAATATAAAAAAAAACGGTTTTTCTTTTGAAGAAATATTATTGGTTTTTGATGACCCTTTTTTTATTGAAAGATATGATAGACTTAATTCAAGTTTGGACGAGAATAGGTTTTTGGGCATCGGTTCTATTAATGGGTTGATTCTTGTAACTACCGTTTATACCAAAGAGAGAAAATAAGAATTATTTCTTCTCGTAAAGCAGTACCAAATGAGGAGGCATTGTATTATGCAAACTATAAAAACTATGACACCTGAAAGAGCTGAACAAATAAAAGCACGAGAGATTGATTTTTCAGATATTCCTGAGGTTACAGACTTAGAGGGCTTTAGTTTTAGAAATAAAAAAATGAATAAAGTTGTATCGGTAACCCTTGAGATGGATAATTTTGAATGGCTAACAAGCAAAGGGATATCATGTTAACAAGGTATAAATACTGTAATAAGGTGGGCAAGGGAACACGAATGTCCTTTACCGTGACAACATCGTAGGCTTGCGTGTGGGTCACCGTTATTTATTCGGAATTAGCAGTGTTGTGTTCAAAGATTTTTGAGTAATCCACTGCTTTTGTTTGTGCATCCTCAATTCCGCAAAAGGTAAAAATCTGCGTAATTTGTGTAATTCTTGTGGATACTTCATGACCAATCTTGGTGGCACACGCAAAACATTTAATTCGTAATTAGGAATTAGGCATTCGTAATTAACAACACATCAGCATCTTCAACTTCTTGTATTACCGTGTCGCACAAGCCTTTTTGCAAAATAACCCGAACCTTGCTACTCGAATTCTTCTTATCCTTTTTCATTGCATTTAATAAAGCCTTTGGAAACTCATCGTTACCGAGTGTAACGCACGGATGCACAGCCTCTGTGCACCAACCGTAGCTTTCTAAAACAGTAAAAATCTCAGACTTGTATTCACTACTACAAAGCCCCAGTTTTTCACTTAAGGCAATGGCTCGTGCCATGCCCCATGCAACGGCTTCGCCATGTGTAATCGAACCAAGCCCTGCAATGCTTTCTAAGGCGTGTCCAAAGGTGTGCCCTAGATTTAATTGCATGCGTATATTTTTTTCGGTTAAATCTTTTTCTACAACGTTTGCCTTTGCTCCTGCGCATCTAAAAATCATGTCTTTTACAATGTCTGTGTTTCGTTTAAGAATAGCCTCTTTTTTTTCTTTTATAATTTTAAAAAGTTCTTTGTCGTAGAGCATTGCAGTTTTTACCACTTCTGCTAAGCCGGATACATATTCGTCTTCACTTTGGCTTTGCACAAACTCACTTGATATATGAATGATGCTAGCTGGATAAAAGCTACCTATCATGTTTTTATAATTTGTAAAATCGCATCCTGTTTTGCCACCTATTGCAGCATCTACCATTGCTAAAAGTGTCGTTGGAATAAGTTCTAATTTTGCCCCACGTTTAAAAATAGATGATGCAAAAGCAACTATATCGCATGTAACACCGCCACCTATACCTATAAAGGTACTTGAACGTTGCATGTTGCTCTCTAAGGACTCAAAGATAATCTTCAAAACGGTATCAATTGTCTTATAGGTTTCACCAGCTTGTATTGTCACAACAATGCTATCTTGCTCTTTGTTTTCTAACATTGATTTTACTGCGGGTAAATTGCATACTGTGTCATCAACTACATATATTTTTCGTGTAGATTCTTTTTTGTTTAGAATTATATTGTTTAATTCAACTGTTGAATTATAAAATACAATTTTCGTTGTTGCTGTGCTAATGTGTACCGGTGGGTAAGATATACATATTGATTTCATTCGGGTATCCTTTGTTTATGTTATTCTTGATTTCCGAATATTAAAAAGCGTTAAGGGGGTCTGGGGGACGAATCGCAACGTCCCCCAGGTCTTTTGCTTCTTTTCTTCAAGAAAAGAAGAATAAAATATATAATTAAAAAATATTATTTTTTTGATTAATAGGTACTTTCATTCATTGCAAGGAAGTCATCGATAACTTTTTGAACTCTATTAATTTCGCGCTCTAAAGTTCTCTCATAGTTTAAGTCACCAGTATTAATTCTAAATGACTCATCTTCCATGTTTTGGATATCAGTTAAAAAAATAAACTGAAACTTACCTTGATTTGCTTTTTCAGCCCAAAGTTTTGCTTCCTTCCAATAATAAAGACCTGCGGTATAACAACTCAAAGTAGTTTCTAAATCTCGTAAATATTCTTCTTTCCATGGAGCATCATAAAAGTAGGCTACTTGCTTATCCCAGTAACGTCCGAGACGCATATGTTGCTCAATAAGTTTTAGGTTTACATGCATCATAAATAAATAGCGGTATTTTTCCCAATCTTCTTCATTTTTAATATGTGCTAGTGCATACTGTGGATTTGCAAAATCTGCCGCTACGGCTCTTTCTAGCCAGTAAATATTTTCAATTACATCGTCTGGGTATTGTTGGTAGTGCACATGGTATAAATTATAATATTGTTCCTTAAAGGTAATTG
>CAYJIS010000071.1:0-6438 GCA_964370315.1 uncultured Treponemataceae bacterium | reverse complement strand
AGAGAAAATTGAAATTCCGTTTAATCAAATTGTAATTCATGATGGAGATAAATAAAAAAATCAATAAGTTTGAGAAGGGTGAAATCAAAAAAAGGAGTCTCCTAAGAGACTCCCTAAATAAGGAGGAAAAATTAAACGGTTGTTGGTGTTCCGTAATAACAATCTTTAAGTAGTTGTGTCATTTCTGCGGGGCTCGGCTGACGTGGGTTTGAACCTGTACAGGCATCCCCAATGGCATTTATTGCTATCTCTTCAACTTTTGATAAGAACTCTTCTTCTGAAACCATTCCATTATCAAAGTTTTTAATGCATGTAGGAATTTCTAATTTAGCATTGCAATCTTCAATTGATTTTACAAGTGCAGCAATTAATTCTGCTGTGTTTGCACCTTTTAACCCTACGAAATGAGCGATTTCTGCGTAGCGTTCTGCAGCACGAGCATCCTTTGCATTAAATCTAATAACTTGCGGCAAATACATAGCATTCGCACAGCCGTGGGGAATGTGTCCTTTTTCAAAAGCAGCGCCTGTCTTATGGGCCATTGAATGAACAATCCCTAAAAGTGCATTTGAGAAAGCCATGCCAGCTAGGCATTGTGCATAATGTACTTTTTCACGTGCTTCTTTTTTTCCTTCAAAGGAATCATAAAGATATTCATATACCATTTTAATGGCCTTAAGTGCTAATGGGTCAGTAAAATCGTTTGCAACTGTAGATACATAAGCTTCCATAGCATGGGTTAGTGCATCCATTCCTGTGTGTGCAGTTAATGTTTTAGGCATTGTTTCTGCAATTTCTGGGTCAACGATTGCAATGTCTGGTGTAATGTTATAATCAGCTAATGGGTACTTAATCCCTTTTTCATAATCAGTAATAACAGAAAAAGCTGTAACTTCTGTAGCTGTTCCAGACGTAGAAGGAATTGCAACAAAAATAGCTTTTTGACGTAAAGTTGGGAGTCCAAAAGGAATAATTGCTTTTTCAAAAGTAAATTCTGGATATTCATAAAAAATCCACATTGCTTTTGCAGCATCGATAGGTGAACCTCCCCCAATTGATACAATAACATCTGGGGCAAAATCTCTCATTGCTTGTGCACCCTTCATCACTGTTTCTACAGAGGGGTCTGGCTCAACGTTTTCAAATAACTCAACCTGCATTCCTGCTTCTTTTAGATAGTTAACTGTTTTATCTAAAAAACCAAAGCGTTTCATTGATCCGCCACCAACAACAACAATGGCTTTTTTGCCTTTAATGTTTTTTAATTCAGCTAAGCTGCCTGCACCAAAATAAATATCTCTTGGTAATGTAAATCTTGACATGTATGTCTCCTCTAATTCCATTATCGATAAATAAATACCGATATACAAATATAACAAATAAAGAAAATTTAATCAAGTATTTTTTTATAGATAAAAAAATACTTGATTTCTGCAACTTGTCTCCTCTTGTTAAAAAACAAAATTCGTTGTATAGTAAGGCATGAAAAAAAAAGAAACCTTTACTGTTGTTTTTGAAGATTCAGAAATAATTATATTTAATAAAGCTTCAGGAATTTTAACTGCCGCAGACCGTTATGATAATGATGCTCCCAGACTAGATGTTTTGGCAGAGCAAAAGCACGGAAAATTACTGGCAGTACATAGAATAGATAAAGATACTTCGGGGCTTATTGTATATGCAAAAACTAAGGAAGCACATAGAGAGCTTAGTATGGCTTTTGAAAAAAGAGATGTAAAAAAAGTATATCATGCACTTGTATATGGGCGGCCGTTATGGAAAGAAACTCTTTGTGATGCTCCCTTGGTAATAGACGGAGACGCGAGGCATCGGAGTGTTGTAAACAAGCGTCAAGGAAAAGCTTCTAAGACTGAATTAAGAGTGCTAGGTTCTTGTAATTCTTTTTCTTGGATTGAAGCGCGTCCTGTGACAGGAAGGACGCATCAAATTAGAGCTCATTTATTGCATGAAGGATTTCAGATTGTATGCGATCCCTTATATGGGGGAAATCAAAAAACAATTAAACTTTCTGATATAAAAAGATCTTGGAAAGGCGATATCTTTGAGGAAAGACCTCTGTTAAATAGACTAGGCCTTCATGCATATGCGTTAGAATTTTCTCATCCTATAAAAGGTGAAAAAATGAGCTTTATTGCTCCTTATTGGAAAGATATGGACTCACTACGAAAGCAATTAGCAAAGTTGTATGGAGTAGATCCTTTGCAATGTGAGGAATAAAAAAGAGTTATCACATAAGTGATAACTCTTGCTCTTACAATTCGTGTATTATTGTAATCCTATTTCCATCTTACATCATCCAAACTGCTTCGCGAATTACTTCACTTACGGTAGGATGGGGAAAAATCATTTCTTTTATTTCTTGAATAGTACTTCCTTTTTCAAGTAGTAGCGCAGCGCCCCAAATAATTTCAGATGCATATGGACCTAATAAATGAATACCAATTATTTTCCCATCGGCTTTCGAAGCAATAACCTTTACTGTCCCAGGGGCGCGCAATCCGTTTTCTGCAACGAATCGACCAGACATAACCATTGGCACTGAGGCTACTTGTATCTCTATTCCTTGAGAAGAAGCCTCTTGTTCAGTTATCCCGCATCCTGCAACCTCTGGATTTGAATACACAACCCAAGGAATGGCATTGTATCGCATCATGTTATTGCTTTCTTCTTTTCTCTCTAAGAAAGCACAAATATCACTTACTGCAACTTCTGCCATTCTATATGCGCTATGTGCAAGCATATTCTTAGCGTTTACATCCCCTGCCGCCCATATGCCAGGGATGTTGGTTTTCATTTTTTCATCGACCGTAATGGCACCATTAGTAATGTTAATAGTCATATTTTCTGCAAGTAGAGATGACATTTCTGGTTTTCTACCTGCCGCCATTAAAATAATACTTGCTTGCACAGAGTCGGTGCTTCCATCTTTTGTTTTAAAGAAAACAGTATTTTGTTCTATTTTTTCTACAGAGCAGCTCAGATTAAAAGTAATATCCGAAAGAGATTTTCTTAGTATGGGGGCATGATCTTTATCCATAACAGGAATTATTTCATCCATCATTTCTATAACCGAAACCTTACTACCTAGGGTTGAAAAAAGACTTGCAAATTCTATTCCAATTACGCCTCCGCCAATAATACAAATACTGTCTGGTACATTGTCGATATTTAAAAGGTCTGTAGAATTGAGGACAAAAGAGTTATTAAGAGCTCCTTCAATTGGGGGCATTGCAGACTCAGATCCTGTTGCAATAAGGATAGCCTTTGTTTCAAAGCTTTGCTCTGTTTCCAAAATTTTTACTTCATTTGCATTAATGATTTGCCCTGTTCCCTTTACTACCTCAACACCCTGTTTTTTTAGCATAGAGGTAACGCCACCGACAAGTGTTGTTACAGTTTTATTCTTCCATGCCATCATTTCTGGGAAACTATACGTTACGTCAGTAGAATGTACTCCAAATTGTGAAGAATCTTTGGCATGCTTATAGTATTTTGCCGAATTTAGTAATGATTTAGTAGGGATGCAACCTATATTTAGGCAAGTTCCTCCAATGCTCTGTTTTTCTATGAGCAGAACTTTTTTTCCCTTTTGTGCTAATCGCTCTGCACCAAGATATCCTGCAGGGCCTGCGCCTATAACAATAATATCGTACATTGTTTTCTCCTAACGAACAAGGTTTTAATATTGAATATTGTAAACTCTATAACATAAAAGTGCAAGTGCAAACTTAAGATATTTATATGAATTATGTGGGATACATTTAATAATTATTTTATAGAAGAATATTCATTTTGCAAAGCTAGCATTATTTACATAAATACGGTTTTCTTATATAATTTAGGGTAAGATTATTGAAAGGAGTATTGCTTGACGAATTTTTGGATTGCATTAGGCTTTTTATCTTATGCCACATATTGCTTTTCTATTTTGCAGTTTGCTTTAAAAATTCTCAAATACTCTAAAAAGAATACCCTTTTACTGATTTTTTTTACGCTCTTTAACACGTGTACTTTTATTGTGTTATATTTTTGCGGGGTTCCTTGGGCTGTGCTATACGTTATTGGGTATTTCGGCTATTTTGTTGAACTTCGCCTTTGCACTAAAACAACCTTCAGACAAGTTTGGTTTTTTATTACTTCATATCTATTAAGTATGGTTGCGGTTCATCTTACCGTTTTACTTGTGTATAGCCTGATTTTGCGCGAATCTTTGGGAGATATTTATGTAAATGTCCCGCTGCTTTTTCAAACAGTAGTGGTTAGTTGTACAATTCTTATTGTCTTAATAAAAATTTATGAGAAGTATATTCCCATTTCAAAATTTGTAGAAATATCAACTGCAAAAGTATACTCAGAGATAATGTCTTCACAATCAACCTTTTTATTTGCAGCCCTTTGTGCAGAGTCTTGGTTTCTTATGAAAACCCATTATGAACCTCTTTTCTCAATTTCAGCTCTTGCAACAATCTTTTTTGTGATGACAATGTTTTATGTACTGTTTTATTTTAATGCAAATATAACGGTTCTCCATCCTTATAAGCGAAAAGCAGATGAAGCAAAAACATTACATGGCAAAATTATTAAAAAGAAAATCGCTACTGAGTACAAGCTTTATAGCGACGATTTGACAAAGCTTTTTAATAAACGCTTTGTACATCAAAAAATAGATGAATTGTGTGAGGCTAAGAATTGTAGCTTTGCTGTTGTTTATGCTGACCTTGTTGCGTTAAAGTATGTTAATGATACGTATGGACATAAAGTTGGAGATCGCTATATTTTAGATGTAGCACGGGTTTTACAAAAATCAATACGTGATGAAGATTTCCCTGCTCGTATTGGAGGAGATGAGTTTGTTATAATTTTAACTTCTGTTACAAATACTGAGATGGAAGAAATTATTAGGAGAATAAAAAAATCAATTCGAAAGATTGATGAAAAGGAAGAGTTTACAGTACATGCAAATTTAGGGTATAAATGCTTTGATGCAAAAGAGGGACTTTCAAGAACGGATGTCCTTGAAAAAGTAGATGAGCTTATGAAACATGATAAAAAAATCTTTTATGAAAAAGGGGGATTTTAGAATGTTGTTAGCCACATACTTTTTTTATATTACCTATATTATTTTTGTTTTCTATTATTTTTCTTGTATTTTTGGTGTGCCCATGGTAGGGAAAGTAAAGTTATCTATTTTCATTGGTATTAATTCTTTTTTAGTTTTCGTGCCCATTTATATAACTGAGTTCAGAGTAGAATGGTTGATGATGCTTATATATTTTGTTGTTATCTGGTCTCAGATTGCATTAGCTTATAAGCAATCACTGGTACAAACAATATCTGCAGTGCTATGTTTTACCATAAATTATTTTGGTATTAGAGTGCTACTAATAGGAATTTTTGCTTATAATTCGGGTCAACAAGTCATTGAAGTACTTGGTGATATTGATAATAGAATTAAGATAACAGCAATTACGTTTCTTATTTTAGCCCCTTACATACTTGTTAGTAGTAAAATACTAATTTCACGAGTAATTAAATTTTTATTTAGCGATATACCAAGTTTAAAATTAGCAGCGGTATTGTTAGGAATATCTTGTATAAGTCAAATACTTGCTCTTCCAACCCTTTATATTGAAACAGAGGATCCTCTTTTAAATAGTAGTTTTCAGATAATGATAAGTTTACTAGCCCTTATTAGTTTTATTCTTATTATGGTTATTGTATTTATTTATTCAAAGCTAAAACAAGCCTCTGTTACATATGAAGTTACTTCTGAAAAAATAAAAAGGGAAAACACAACGGTGGCTCGCCTAGAAGCAGAGGCAAAAACTGATTTTTTTACTGGGTTTTATGTTAGAAGTGTTGTAGTGAAAAAGTTGCAAAAATTTGTAGCTGAGCATGAAAAATGCTACATCGTTTATCTTGATTTAGATGGATTAAAAATAGTTAATGATTCCTATGGCCATGAAGAGGGTGATTGGTACATTCAAGAAGTATCAAAAGAAATACAAAGTGTATTTTCTGCAGATACAGTTGCCCGTATTGGAGGGGATGAGTTTTTGGTAGTCGGAAATGATTCGGCTTCAATAAACGATAAGGTTCAGCGCTGTTATGCAGCTGTACTAAAGCTTAAAGAAAAAAACAAAAAAGAGTATGAAACATCAATGAGTTATGGGCTCACTGAAGTGGAAAGTACAAATATTTTCACCGCCGAAGAATTAATTGAGCTCACAGATGATAAAATGTATACCTTTAAGAAGGCTCGCAACAAAGAAAGAAAACAAAAAACAGTTCAAAAATAGAGTCTCATTGACCTTCTATTTTTTTGTGTATAAATTGTATAGATTAAATGATTGGAGAAAAAGAATGTTAACAATTTCAAACGATTCAGTTATGAATATAGAAAATGCTATTAGAGGG
>CAYJIS010000070.1:0-6531 GCA_964370315.1 uncultured Treponemataceae bacterium | reverse complement strand
TTTGTGCCTCAATTGATTGGTATCCCATACTTTACCGCAATGGAAGAAGGTGGGATGAGAGCTGCTGAACAGTTTGGAAACGGTGAGTTTATGTATGTCGGCTCAACTGTAGCTTCATCACCTGAGCAAAATCGTTTAATTGAAAACTTAATTGCTCAAAAAGTTGATGCAATTTCTGTGTCAGTGCTAGATCCTTCAATTAATTCAGTATTAAAAAAAGCCAAAGATGCAGGGATTAAGGTTTTTACTTCTGATTCTGATGGACCAGATAGTGTAAGAGAAGTTTTTGTTGCTCAAGCTACAGATGAATTATTAGGACGGACTTTAATGGATAGATTGGCTGCTCAAATCAATGAGGAAGGGCAAATTGGTATTATCTCTGGTGAATCAACAGCTGTTAACCTCAATTCATGGATAAACTGGATGCAAATTCAAATCGAAGAAAAATATCCTAATATTGAAATAGTAGATATTAGATACACCGTTGGAGGAAGTACAGAAGATGCTCTAAAGCAATCACAAGAATTAATGACACGTTACCCAGACTTAAAAGGTCTTGTAGCAGTAGCATCAACTGTAATACCAGGCACAGCTAGAGCAGTAGAACAATCTGGAAAAGTTGGAGAAGTTGCTGTTATTGGTTATGGTTCTCCTGCAACTGTAAAACCATATATTGAATCTGGTGTTATGGCTGAATCAATTTTATGGGATCCAGAAGCATTAGGGTTTCTAACTTATTGGGCTGGTATGAAATTGGCTTTAGGTGAAAGTTTTGAAGAAGTTAATAATATTGAGGGGTTAAAAGACCCAGTAAGATATTTTGAAGATGAAAAAATGCTTCTACTTGGGGAGCCATTAGTTATTGATATTAATAATGTCAATGATTTTGCTTTCTAAACGCTGATTGTTTTAGCAATTTAGTATTCATTACTAAATTGCTAAACTTTAAGTTACGGCAGAAAGAAGAGGACTATGACGTTACTAAAATTAAATAATATTAATAAACAATATGGTGGAGTTAAAGCACTTATTGATGTAAGCCTTGAAATAAATGCTGGAGAGGTACATTCAATTGTTGGCGAAAATGGCGCCGGAAAATCCACTTTAATGAAAATAATTAGTGGTGTCATTAACCCATCTCAAGGCTCTATGAGTTCTGGTGACAGGGTGTTGACATTTAAGAATGTTAGAGAAGCGGAACAAGAAGGAATTTGTATTATTCATCAAGAGCCAGTTATTTTTTCAGATTTAACTGTTCTTGAAAATATTTTTGTTGGGTGCGAATTAGTTAGCAAGATGGGTTACCTTGATTGGGCTCTAATGGAAGAAGAAGGTAAAAAAGCCTTAGGCGCTATGGGCGTACCTGTAGACATTCTTCACACCAATATGGGCTTATTACCAATTGGTACACAGCAAATGATTTTGATAGCCAAGGGAATATATAGAAATTCGAAAATATTAATTCTGGATGAGCCAACATCAATTTTGAGTTTTGATGAAAGTCTCAGGCTGTTTTCTTTAATAAAAAGACTGTCAAGTGAAGGGGTTGCAATATTATATATTAGCCATCGAATTCCTGAGATACTTGAGTTATCAAATAAAATTACTGTTTTAAAAGACGGTTGCTTAATTGGCACATTAAAAAAAGATGAGGCTACTACAGATAAACTGCTGGAAATGATGTCAGGAAGAACTTTTACTAGCAAAGACCTTGTTACGTATAAAAAACAAACAGAAGTTATTTTTTCGGCAAAAAATGTCTGCTCGCATAAAGCTTTTGATAATATTTCATTCGAGATAAACAAGGGTGAGATTTTAGGATTATATGGTCTAGTTGGCGCGGGGAGAACTGAACTAGCTCAGGCCATAATCGGTGAAAGAATCTATTCTGGAACATTTTCTTATAAAAACCAAGACTTTAAGGCAAAAAATGCGAGAGATGCCTATAACAAAAAAATCGTATACTTACCCGAAGACAGGATAACGCAAGGAGTTTTTTCAACTGCTAAAATTAGATATAACTTGCTTGCAGGAATGTTAAATAACCTATGTAAAAAATTTATAGTGTATGATAATAAAGTAGAAAAAGAATATGTAAACAATAGTATCAAAAAGTATGAAATAAAATTAAATTCTCCAGATGACTTTATATCATCATTATCGGGGGGTAACCAGCAAAAGGTGTTGTTTACTCGATGT
Source organism: uncultured Treponemataceae bacterium (assembly GCA_964370315.1). Taxonomy (GTDB): domain Bacteria; phylum Spirochaetota; class Spirochaetia; order Treponematales; family Treponemataceae; genus CAYJFX01. The sequence goes on along the minus strand of CAYJIS010000070.1, from coordinate 4,332 downwards.
TTATTGCATGACCCTGAAATATTAATTCTAGATGAGCCAACACGCGGTATCGATGTTAAAACTAAGACAGAAATTTATAAATTAATACAGTCTCTTTCTCAAAAGGGTATGACAATAATTTTAATCTCATCTGAATTAACTGAAATAATGGCTCTTACTGATAATATTTTGGTTATGCATGAAGGGAAATATATTGATCATCTAATTGGTGATAGATGTACAGAAGAAAATGTTTTAAAAGCAGCATTAAATTCTTAAGAGAGTAAATATGAATAAAATTAAGATTAATAAAAGAACAGTTTTTATTTGGTGTTTGTTGATAGTGATGGTTATTATTTTTGGAGTTTTTGCTCCATCATTTTTAACCTACTTAAATTTACTATCTGTATTGCAAAATAGTATGGAAATAGCTGTCATAGCTATTGGTATGACAGCTATTATGATTATTGGTGGGATTGATATTAGCGTTGGGGCCTCCTTAGGTGTGCTTTCAATCCTTACAGGTTGGATGATACAAGCTGGAGTTCCTGCTCCTCTGATAATTTTATTAATTGTCTTGTGTGGCTCAATAATTGGCTTAGCAAATGGTAGTTTAATAGCATTTTGTAAAATTCCTGATATGATTGCAACAATTGGTACTATGTATATCTTGCGTGCTTTAATATTTATTATGCTTGGGGGAAGATGGCTTACAGGTATAGAAGATGTATTCGGGTATGTAACAAAAGGAAGCATTTTGGGTGTACCAACATTGTTGTATTTACTTGTTTTAGGATACATTTTCTTTGCATTAGTTCTTAAGTATACAAAGATTGGACGTAATGTGTATGCTGTTGGAAGCAATGAAATCGCAGCTTCAGTGGTAGGGATTAATATTCGAAAAACTAAAATAATTACATATGTTTTTATTGGAGCATTAACTGGTATTGCTTCCTTGTTGTATATAGCTAGGTTAGGGAGTGTAGAGATTACCATTGGACTTGAACTGCATATTCACGTAATAGCAGCGGTAGTAATTGGAGGGACCTCTGTACTAGGTGGGTCGGGAAGCGTGCTTGGTACCTTAGCTGGAGTTTTTATTATGGCAACGCTACGTAACGGAATTAATCTTATGGGCATTCCATCTCTATGGGAGAGAGTTTTAGTCGGATTCTTTCTGCTATTATCTGTAACAATAGATATGATTTCAAATAGAAGGAAAAAAAACAATGCATAAAGAATGTAAATTAAACACTGCTCTAAATTTATTAAAAAATAGAACTATTTCTTTGTTAGTGCTTACAGTGGTTACAGCTATTATACTATCAATTATGAGTCCCTATTTTTTTACTGCTTATAACCTGGTTCAAATACTGCACTTTGTTACCGTTATCATCTTAATTTCACTTGGACAAAATTTAGTAATATTAGCAGGTGGTGGAGGTATAGACCTCTCTGTTGGTTCGATAATTAGCTTGACTGGAGTTGTTATGGCATTGTTGTATGTCAATGGAGTACCGTTATGGTTAGCAATTCTTACAGTGCTATTATTGTCTTTGGTTCTTGGTGGAATAAATGCTTTTGCAATAGTAAAAATAAAAATGCCTCCATTTATTGCCACTCTAGGTACCTTGTATATGTATGGTGGGATTTCATTAGTTCTTGCTAAAACTGGTACAGTAGTCGGACTTCCTGAATCTTTTTCATGGATTGGTCAAAGTACTATTTTAGGCATCCCCTCAAAAATTTTATTGGTTGTAATTCCTATTTTAGTTTTGATGATTATAGGGATGAAAAAAACTGAGCTAGGAAGAAATATCTATTTAATCGGAATAAATGAAACATCTGCAAGATTTGCAGGCATAGAGGTAGAAAAAATCAGAATAGGAATTTATATGGTATCTGCCTTTTTAGCTGCGATTGGTGGTATTTTAATGACATCGTATTTAATGGTTGCTAAAGCTGATGTCGGTAGGGATATGGAATTGCAAGCTATTACCATTGTAATGCTTGCAGGTAGTTCAATCAAGGGAGGAAAAGGTAACATAGAAAATGTAATTTTTGCAGCGATTATTACAACTATGCTGTCCACTGGTTTACAATTAGCACAAATAAACTCTGTTTGGCAAATGGGAATACTTGGAATTATTTTATTATCAACTATAATGGTTAATGAAATATTAGAAAAAAAATAGTCTAAAAGGAGACAATAATGAATATATTAGAAAAGAAAATTTTAGGATGTTTAGTAGGCGCTTCTGCAGCGGATTCTTTAGGGTGTGCAACAGAATGCAGAAGTACTGAGCAAATTATTGAATATTTTGGTGATTATGTAACTGACTTTCATGATGGGCCTCAAGATACCTTCGGCCGGTGCAATAAGGCAGGTATGTGTACTGATGACTTTATTCAAGGATATTATATATTAGAATCTATCCTTGAACGTGATGGACTTATAGATGTTGAAACCATGAAAGTTGCCTTTAAAAGATGGTTAGACTATCCATATTATAGTAATTTTACCGGTCCAACTACAAGAATGGCTATGCAAAGCATTTTTGGCGATCAAAGAGCTTCTTTGCAAGGTAGTTTAGAAAACAAAGAGAATCCTGTAAAAATTATAAATGACGGAAATGCAAAAGCTACAAATGGCGGCGCAATGAAAATATATTCAGCTGGAATTTTGAACCCTGGCAATGTAGAAAAAGCTATTGTAGATGCTATTGCAATTACAAAGTTTACACACAACAATACACTTGCTATCTCTGGTGCTTGTGCTGTTGCAGCTAGTATTGCAGAAGCACTTAATGAAATAACTTCAATTGAAAAAATATTCGAAGCGGGTATTTACGGTGCAAAACGAGGTTATGAACTTGCGTATGAAAACGGGGCTGATAGGGTCGCTGGAGCTTCAACCTTAGCTCGAATTCCTTTAGCTATTTCAATTGGACAAAAATATTCAAAATGGCAAGACGCAATAGGTGAATTGGCAGATATTATTGGAAATGGACTACACGTTAGTGAGGCTGTTCCTGCTGCATACGGTTGTATGGCTGTAGCACCAGAAAATGCACTCGATGCAATCTTTGCTGGTGTTAATATTGGAAATGATACAGATACAATTGCTATTATGATAGGGGCTATTATGGGTGCTTATAAAGGTATTGATGCATTCCCTGCAGATTATCTATCAACAATCAATAAAATGAATAACTTTGATTTAGAAGCAACTACAAAATCAATTTATTCTCTAACCCAAAAAAAATAATATGAAGATTTGTTTTTTAGGTGGCTGCGATCTAGATGAATTTTATTCTCTGCAAAGCCTTTATCCCTCAATGGGGGGTAAAGGCTTTATAAGCCCTAGCTATGTTTCTGCTGGTGGTATGGTAGCAAATGCATCCATAGTGGCGCGTAGCCTCCAAATCGACTCATATGTAGTGCATGAATTGTCAAATTATGAAACCTCGACAAGTTTAATTATTTCCGATTTAGAGAAATTTGGGGTTAATACAAGTGGTATTAGTACAGGCGCAAGACCCAATAAAAGGTGTCTCCTTATTACGGAAAACTCAGAAAGGGTTATTTTTGTTGTTAATGAAGACGTTAAAAAAATAAAATTAACAGAAAAACAATTGGATTTGTTGTTGGATTGTGATTACATATATACCACAATAAGTGACCTGCAATTTTTTGAAGATATTGAAACTGTTTTTTTAGATTTTAAAGGAAAAGGCAAAGGTGTTTTCATAGACTGTGATGCTAATATTACAAAAGAAGAGCTAATGTATTTGCAGTATGCAAATATAATGAGTGTAAATGAGTTTGGGTATGAAAAACTTCAAAATATAGGATATGATGCTTATAAGCTTATAAACGACTATTCTATTGACAAGCTTTTGCTTACCCTTGGCAAGGAAGGAGCGAAGATTTTTTCAAGTTCAAGAGAGATATTCTTTCCCGCAGTTGATGTCAAAGTTTTAGATACAACAGGTGCAGGTGACACATTTAACATCTGCTACCTTTACGCTATTTTATGCGGAGCCCCAGATGAAAAAGCAATCCAGTTTTCGTCATATGCTTCTTCTCAGGCTATTTCTCAAATAGGACCACGAATTGTACTCAACACGGAAGATTTATTGGGATATATAAAGTAAATAGTGAAAATTAAATTGCATTACTGTCATTTATATTATATAATATAACTAATAAAGGAAAGAAGATGATATTAGATAAATCAAGTTATATTCCCATGTCTCGTCAAATATTTGATATTATTTGTTTTCGAATAATATCAGGCGTTTACAAAGTAGGGGAATATATACCATCGCAAAGCGACTTGGCTGACGAATT
>CAYJIS010000069.1:0-6572 GCA_964370315.1 uncultured Treponemataceae bacterium | reverse complement strand
CCTGCAATGTGAATTGTTCTGTAATTATTTTGAGGGTTATCAAAAATAGTGCAAAGCAGTTCCATGTTTTTAAGCCAGAGCGCATCTTTTTTAGGTGTAATTTCAAAGTTTAAGTATGCGGATAAAATACGTTCTAGTTTGGATAATGCTGTGCTGTTTGACATGTTTTTAGTATAATAAAAATCTTCTCTTAAAACAACACCTCTTGTAAATTCTCCCATTTTACACTATTATTACTTATGCTTTTTCCAAATGATATAGAAAACATGAAGCTTTTTTTTGTTGGTATCAAGGGTACCGGTATGGCAGCCCTTGCAGAAATATGTACCTATCGAGGTGCCATTGTAGAAGGAAGCGATGTAGAAGACAGGTTTTATACTGACGATGTATTAGAATCCTTACACATAACGCCTAAGCTTTTTTCTGCTCAAAACATTCATAAAGATATTAACCTTGTTATATACTCTGCAGCCTACAATGTAGACACTCATGAAGAATTATTACAAGCAAAAAAACTTGGTATACCCATTATGCTTTATACAGAAGCCTTAGGTAAAATATCTGAAAGTACCTATTCTTGCGCGATTGCAGGTGTGCATGGTAAAACATCTACCACAGGTATTACAGGAACGCTCGTAAAGGCTCTAAATCTCCCGTCCCAAGTACTTGCTGGAAGCATTATTTCAAGCTTCGGAGACTCTTCTTTAGCCCAAGGCTCTTGTACTTTAAATCAAGGTAAAGATTTTTTTATAGCTGAAACGTGTGAATACAAGCGGCACTTTATGTCGTTTTATCCAAAAAAAATTATTATGACAAGTGTAGAATCTGACCACCAAGATTATTTTCCAACCTTTGAAGATATTCAAAGGGCCTTTATAGACTTTGCTCTTCTTTTACCAAAAGACGGTGAGCTAATCTATTGTGCAGATGATTCTGGTGCAAAAGATACTGCACGCATCATAAAAGAAAAACGAAGCGATATTGTATTAGTACCCTATGGCATTACAGCCGTTGGCGATTACAGGGTAATTCTTGGAGACATTGAAGACGGAAAACAGTTTTTTAACTTTGCTTGCTTTGAAAAAGATTTTCCAGAAGGCTTTTATTTGACGGTTCCTGGAACACATAATGTTTTAAATTCCGCATCTGGTTGTGCCCTTGTGGTATCTTTACTTCAAGAAGCAAAATCTACACTATCAAAAAAAGAAATTTATGAAAAGCTTAAAGAAGGTTTCGCAAGTTTTAGAGGCTCAAGAAGGCGTGCAGAAATTATTGACAAGGTTTCAGTGGGCGAAAAAGATGTACTCATTATGGACGATTATGCCCATCATCCAACAGCCCTTAAAACAACCATAAAAGGCTTAAAAGATTTTTATAAAGATTATCACATTATTGTTGACTTTATGTCTCACACATATTCTAGGACATCTTCATTATTGAATGATTTTGCTTCTAGCTTTGAAAGTGCAGATGAGGTAATTTTACACGATATTTACGCCTCTGCACGTGAAAAATTTGATGGTAAGTTTGATGGCTCTGTTCTTGCAGATGCTACAAGTGATTACCACAGCAGTGTAAAATATTTTGCAAAAATAGAAGATGCTTTCCCGTATGTTTTACACAGAATTAGCCAAATAAAAAAAGACATTCTTTTTGTTACTATGGGAGCAGGTGACAATTGGAAGCTTGGAAAACTATTACAAAAGGAATTACATTCATGACAAGCATGACAGGCTATGCCTATACAGAAATAACAAATGAAGAAACAAATACCATAGTAGAAATAAAGTCAGTAAACTCGCGTTTTTTAGATTTATCGATTAATATTCCACCGTTTTTAGGTCGCTTAGAAGCCGAGGTGCGAAAATTGTGCACAGATAAAATGGTACGTGGAAAAGTTGATGTATTTATTCGTGTGCAAGAAATACAACCAAAGGTAGAAGTAACTCATAATATTGAGGCTGCAAAAAGTTATTTTGATGCCTTAGCTGAAATTGCAACAGAACTTGGAAGAAGTAAAGATGAGGTTCCTCTTGAACTTGTACTACAGCAAGATGGCGTACTTGTAACAACAAAAGATTGTGATATTGATAGGTTTAAAGAGCTCATTATGCCAGTACTCGCAGAAACTATTGATAAGTTCTGTTCTGATAGACAAAGAGAAGGTGAGAACTTACAAAAGGACATGATGCTTCAAGTTGAAAAACTTGAAAAGTCTGCTCAAACTTTTGTTGATTCAAGTTTAAAAATGGAAGAACTATTTAAGTCTAATGTAGTAAATCGTTTTAATGAACTTTTAGGGAATAATGTAGACGAAACAAGAGTTTTAGCAGAGGTTGCAGCCTTACTCGTAAAATACACTATAAACGAAGAACTAGTTAGATTACAGAGTCATATTCTTGCCTTAAAAAAAGAAATACTTGATGTGCCACACCCTGGTAAAAAACTAGACTTTTTATGCCAAGAGCTAAATCGTGAAATAAACACTATTGGTTCAAAAAGTCAGCTAAAAGAAATATCAGATGAAGTTTTGGTTGCCAAAGAAGCTCTTGAGAATATAAAAGAGCAGTGCAGAAATGTGGAATAGGTAATTAGTAATTATGCATTATTAATTGACAAAACACACCTTGACAAACCCACCCAAACCATGACACACTAATATATGGAAAGAACACATATTTAAATCATTTTACAAAAGGAGAACGTTTATGAAAAAAACTATGTTCTTGATAAGCCTAGCACTCGTGCTTGGCTTAGTATTAATCGGCTGTCCACAACCGACCGACAGTGATGGAGGCGGAAGTGGAAGCGGAAGCAGTAGTGGAAGCGGAAGCGACAGTGGAACAGGAAGTGGAAGTGACTCTACATTTGTGCCAGTAACGGACATAACCGGCGTAGTAACAAATGCAGTAAAAAACATAGCAGTAACCCTAACCGGCACGGTAGCACCTAACACAGCCACCAACACAGACATTGTGTGGAGCGTAAAAGACGCAGGAACAACCGCCGTTACCACCGCAGAGGTAGAAGACGGCACCTTTACACCAACAAGTGCAGGAACACTCAAGGTAACGGCAACCATTGAAAACGGCACAGCCGCAGGCACCGACTACACAAAAGACTTTACCATTACGGTAGCAGAACCTCAAGTAGGAGATACAGGACCCGGAGGTGGCATTATTTTTCAAGTGGGAACTGCCGATAACGGATACGTGTACAAAGAAGTAAGTGAAAGACTGCTAAAAGATGGTTCTGATGAGATGAACTGGGAAGATGCAAAAGCTACGGCAGAAGCATACACCGGTGGAGGGGTTAGCTGGTACTTACCAAGTAAAGAAGAGTTAAACGAAGTGTACCTTGCTCTTAAAGAAAATAGAGACCCACCGCTCATAGATGAAACAGGGTATCTCTGGTCTTCGTCCGAGAGCGATAATAAGTATGCGTGGAAACAGCGTTTCAACAGCTATGGCACTCAGATCCTCGACGTTAAGACAGCTTCAAATGGGGTTCGTGCCATCCGGGCTTTTTAACACTTTATCCCTTTAACCCTTTAAAACATTCCCGTAGTGTCCGCCTGTCTCGTCGGGCACTACGGCTTTTTAAATAGACTCTAAAGCAATAAAAATTCAGCCACACATTCTTACGGATAAGATTCTTCGACTTCGCTCAGAATGACAGGGTAGTCATAGTGGTACACGCGACAATAAAAATCTGCGTTAATCCTATTCATCTGTGGCAAATAATTCTTAAAAAACTTTCAGATTATTTTAATGATTCTCATGTTATAATAGTGTATATTCTAACTTAGGAGATACGTAATGAAAAAACTAATTATTTTACTTACAATCATTTTTTGCACCTTTACATCTTTTGCACAATCATATGAAAACTGGGAGCGCCTAGATCGCCAAACAATTCGGCTTCAAAATGGAAGCACTACCATTACCAGAAGTGGGGTATACGAACTCACTGGAATACTCAACAATGGAATGGTTACAGTATCTACCAATGATACAGGCACCATCTATCTTGTTTTAGATAATGCTCATTTAACTGGAAATAATGGTAGTCCTTTATACATAGAAAAAGCAACCAATGTTGTAATAATACTTGAAGATAAAACAAGCAATTCGATTCGATATACAGGCCAAGATAACGATACTGATGATCTACCCGATGCAGCCTTATATTCGAGGTCAGATTTCACTATTGCGGGAAGTGGTACGCTTGAAATTACAGCCAACTATGTAGACGCGATAAAAAGTAAAAAAAATCTTGTGCTAGAGGATATCACTTTAAACCTTGAAACACCAGAAGATGCAATAGACTCAGATGGAGATATTCATATTAAAAGTGGAACGTACACTATTAATGCAGGGGATGATGCAATACATTCAGAAAAGTTAATTACTATTGATGGCGGGAAAATTGATATACAAACATGTGTTGAAGGAATAGAAGGTGCGTATGTTGTTATTAACGCTGGTATCATAAATATCTACTCAACTGATGATGCTATTAACACACCTGAAGATTATAGTTTGCTTACAATTAATGGTGGTACAATTAACATAGAAACTCATGGTGCTGACACTGATGGTATTGATTCAAATAATGATATTACCGTTACTGGTGGACAAATCGTTATTAAAATGAGTAGCTTAAATCGCGCTGGTCAGCACTTAGATTTTGATGGCACATTTACTCAAACAGGTGGTACAATTAAAGATGAGAATGGAAGTATTATAGACCCTCAGGTACAGCAAAGGGGTAGAGGGGCACGTGCAAGATAAATAAAAAAAATACTATTTTCTGTAACCTTTTTTAACATCGGTTGTTTACTAATAAACACCACAAAAACAAGCATACTGTTATACTTTCATTTAAATGAATATTAGTCATCGAATGTAGCTAGATTATTTTATAGTTTTATGTGGATGCTCAGCGTTTATTGCTTTTCATCGTTTTAATGCACTCCTTATGGAAGTGCATTTTTTTTTGCTTAATAGAATACTGAGAATTCAATTCCTAGCGTATTTTGGTAGTCAAAGTATGTTGTAGCTCCACGACCTCTTTCATATTTATATTTTAAAGCTATAACAAAATTATGAAATTCTATACCTGTTGCAATTGTTGCAGCATAATGATTTTGATTTTCTATTAGTTTTTCTAAGTCAAGGTAGTCATGAATATAGGCAACATTAAAGCCAGCTATAAAACTCATATCATACTCATTTAGAAACTTGTATCGGTAATCATTTCCCATATGAACCTTAAAAGCTGGAGCTCCATTTCCTGCATGTCGATATGTTGTTTCTAGTCCAGCATATGGAGTTAATAAATGATTGTTTAAATCTAAAAAGTAATGTGTGCTTAATCCAAAGAATTCATAACTTGCACCCATCTGAGCAAAAGGAGCTTTGTATCCATCAACAAAATGCGTAGAATGATGATACATTGGATACACTCTAATTTTCATAGGTACATTTAATAGATCTTGTAGATATAGGTCAATGTATGCTGCAAACTCTCCGGCAAAGTCATATGTGTAAAAATTCACGTTATTAATTGTTTCTTCTTTTTCAAAAATTGCGGCCGTTACAGCACCAGCGATTCCAACAGAAAAATATTGGTTTCTATAAAATTGAATTTCCTTTGCAATACGAGTATCTACATATAAAAATACATCTGAAAAATCAAAGCTGTATCCAGGAGTTCTTTTTCTAAATGTGTCTTCTAAATCAAAATTGTAATTAAAAAAAAGCGTTGTAACCATTGCCCTTTTATCTAACCACCCAATATAGTATTTATCACTATCTTGATTTTCAAAAATAGAATAATTATCAAAAGTAATATTACCTGCATCTTGTGAGTATACACCCAGTGAAAAAATGAGTGTGAGTAATAAAATAATACAATTTTTTCTTTGATTCATAATTAGTAACTCCTATGAAAATCAAGTGTAACAATATTATATATTAGTGTCAAGAATGTTCTGTTTTTTATATAATTGCTTAAACGATACTCGCTTGTCATTTATAGAGTGATTCAGTATAATGAATGTATGAATTTAGAAGCATTTGTATTAGGCTGTGGCGGCATGATGCCTCTTCCATATAGACATTTAACATCAGTTTTAGTGCGCCGAGAAGGTCAATTGTTTTTATTTGATGGCGGAGAAGGAACTCAAGTATCCTTACGAAGGTTAAATCTAAAGTGGAAAAAAATTAACGCAATTTTTGTTAGTCATACTCACGCTGACCATGTTACAGGTCTTCCAGGTATTTTAATGTTATCATCCCAAGTAGATAGAGATGAGCCTTTATACATTTATGGACCACCAAAAATTAAAGAATATATTGAGTCAAGTCGCCAAGTATTAGATATGTACATAAATTATCCTATTATAATTAAAGAAATCACTGAATCCTGTGTTTGTTATGAAGGTGAGGATTTTTATATACGCGCATTTCCTTTAAAACATACAAAGCCTTGTGTTGGATATACATTGGAAGAGTTAGATAGACCTGGGGAGTTTGATCCAGACAAAGCAAAAAAGCTTGGGGTTCCAG
>CAYJIS010000068.1:2284-6588 GCA_964370315.1 uncultured Treponemataceae bacterium | reverse complement strand
GAATACCCCGTCCCCAACTTTCAATATAACCTGCTCTATAAAAAACTTGTGCAATATCAGGATTGTAAGGTTTTGACGAATGCGGTCCAAGAAGTGTTTCCGAAGTCCATCCAAAGGGAAGCATACTTGAATTACTTATATACATTTTGTCTTGTTCTATACGAATTTGAATGGGGATTCCATCTGCCCAATTACAATGTATAAGTGCATTAAATACCGCTTCCCTTACAGCTTCGCGAGCATAGGGATATGTTTCTACCCTTGTTTCTTTGTGATACGAAATTGTAGCTTTTAAATACTTTAAATACATTATATCAATAACTCTATCTGCCATAAGTATCAATGAGCCATGTATTTCATCTTGATATAATAATTCGCTTCCTTCAAACTTACCAATTTTTACATAACAACCCGATGCAACTTTTTCTGCATTTCGATAAAAACATAAAGCTCCTGCACGTTTTAGCTTACCGTCATTTAATAGATTTAATTTTTCCAGTAATTCTTTGTTTGAAATATCGAGGTCTTCTTTTTGCATACGACCGCTTCTAAGAGCCTCTCTTTTAAAAATATCAAAACTCTCTTTGTCTAAGTCATCTATGCTAATATTTGTTATTGTTGCAGAGTCCCACTTTATGCCTGTTTTAGACACAAGAAAATTGGTAAGCGTATTGCCTCGTAATTGTTGCTTAGTACTACCACTTCTATAATGATATTCACCGTCACAATTAATAGGAAAAGAAGAAGGCTCAACCATTATTTCAATATATTCTAAGCCATCTTTTGTAAGAATATTTACATCAACCACAATGCCAAGCTTATTTTGAACTTTATTTGGAATATCTTCAAGAAGTTTTTTTGAGTTTACTAATCCAATAACAGAGCCTTTATCATTTATACCAATATAAATTTTTCCGCCTTGCGCATTTGCAAAACCACAAATCATTTTATATATTCATCGTGCCATGATTCCTTAAATTCTATATTTTGACTTTCTTTCATATTTATTATACCTTTCTTGCTTGCTTTTATTGTTTGGTTTCATAATGTATGTATAGTATACCATAAGTTAAAAAAAACTACTACTTTTGAAACAAGGAAAAGAATATCGAATGCAGGTTGACAAAAACGCTACCGTCTTTCTTTATGCGAAGGTTTGTGTTTTTTACCATTTTGCGAGTAAGTGTGTAGGTAATTGATGGGGTACTGGGAATTGTGCGTTGTTGGGTTGAGAGTGTTTTCATGCAGGTAGGGGCATTGTACTTGGAATTACGCTAAAGCTTGTTCAATAACTGGCACATCTTCCACTTTTTCTTGTATAAGAATTTCAAGGGGTATACCTAAATGTGTATGCAAAGAGCGAATCATGCTTAGGCTTAGTTCACGTTTTCCATTTATTATTTCGGATACCTTGCTTTTACTTCCGATATAGGGAACAAGGTCTTGCTGTTTTAATGACAATTGCTCCATTGTAAATAAAATTGCATCAACAGGAGAAGGAAGATTAATAGGAAAAGCTTCTTCTTCATATACTTCAATTAAGTACAATAAAAGTTCTAGTTCGTCTTTTTCATCCGCTGAAACCTCTTTTGAAAGAAGAATATCAACTCTCTGCAGTGCTTGTTCATAATCAATATTTGATTTTATTAATTTTGCTTTCATATCTAGATTTCTCCTGCATTAATGCTATCATATTCTTTATGTGTTCCAATGAAGCGAACATACACAACCTTATATACAAATATAAGATTATTGTCAACAAAAAGTTCTTATTTTGGGAACTTTTAACTAATTGATTTATTTCTATCATTTTTGGTTACACAGGAATCCCACCTACTTTTCATGTTTCGCATTTTCATTAGCACTTTGTTCCATGAATCTAATACACAGCCTTTTCGCATTATTTAATTTTATAAAATTTGTCTCATGCTAAGAGTTCTTTGAAATGCTATTTTATGTAATATTTCAAAAGGAAATCAAAATCTATATTTAAGCCAATCGATGCTAAGCAATCCTTTTTTGTTTCAAAAATTTTTTTCAATAATTCTATTTTGAATTCATCCTTTGCATAATGAATGGCTCTATGGCAATTTGGGCAAAGAGAAACAATATTTTCAATGCAATCGATATTTACACCAAATTGAATCCAAATCTCTAACTGAGCGCTTATCGGGATTAAATGATGTGCTTCCATGTATGGTTTCTTTGTGGAATTAGCAATAAAAGTGGTATGCATCTGGTCATTTTGACATAAATACTCACAGTTTTGTATTGCTACTTTACCTATCAAAGGATTTTTACTATATCTTTTAGCAATTGCTCCAGAGGTTATTGTTGGCTCAACTTTTTCTGCATCTTTAACTATATTGGGATTAATAGTAAATTCTTTTATATCATTTACTTTTATCACATAATCAACATCATCATCTTCAATACCTCCATCCTCAAGCGAAATTGTCTTCTTCTTCTTTATCTTTTGAGACTGTACCCCCTCTTTAGAATGAGTATTAGTATAATTTGGCTCATCTATTAGATTAATATTAAAATTTTGACATGATGTTAAGAAATAAGTATAATCTACTACTCTTTTTAGTTGTATATTTAATTCATCAATATCAAATTTTTCCATAAATAAATTATTAAAATATTCATCAAATTTTTCGTTAATAGATATATTGTTACTATCAAAATTAAAAAGATTTATATTTTTATGCACAAGAGGTTTCACTCTACTTAGATTTCTATAGTTATCAATATACTCAGTTATTGGAGCCCCTTCTTTAATACAAAAAACTGTTTCGTCTAGACAACTATAATCATCTGAGGTCATGATATAAGTATAAAATCTGTCAATATCAACACTGTTAATTTGATATTGCTCTTTTAATACTTTTAAGACTTTATATATATAAATCACAGGCAAAATATTCCAATTATCATTGTTTCCTGCTGTATCAATTATAGCTTTTATCTTTACTTTCAAAATTTGTTCAGATTTTAAAGTATTATATTCATGACTACCAATTTTATATTGTTTTAGTAATTCAAATATCTCTGTAGGTTCCTCAATACCATAGCGCCCAGCTTTTGAATATGGAGGTGTTTTTGTTAACAGGCCAAATAATTGCGATGATGATAATATTCTGTGTCTATCTGTATTTATATTGTATGTAGCATGATTTTTCTTAAAATATTCTTCTACATTGCCGTTTTTTCTATTCTGCATTTAGGCTAACAGTTCTACAGCTTTGTAACATTCATCAAAAGATGTTTCTTGTTTTGTAAAAATCCAGACACTAGAATCATTTAATTCAAAAAGCTTATCTTCAATTTTGTACACTGTTTAATAACTCCTTTACCACTTTTGCTAAAAAATAAGAACATTTGGGAGGAACAGCATTACCAATTTGCTTACATATTGAACTTTTATTACCATAAAAAACATAGTCATCAGGAAAGCTTTGAATTCTTGCAGCTTCTCTCGGAGTAATAGTTCTGTTATGTATGGGGTGAGTAAACTTTCCCCCAGATGGGGTATCAAATCTTGTTGTAATCGTAGGTGCAACCCCTTGCTTCTCCAAACGACCATATGCCCCACTATGAACTGACTTTATGGTTTCCTTTAATTTAGTAAAATTCTCTCCTTCTCCAATTTTTTCCATGCGTGATTTTGCTAGAACAGAGTGTTTTGTTTGAATATGGTTACTTAATTTTTCCCCATCTGAAGATAAATATTTTTGATAATACGTCATTGGATATGTGTTTTTTATTATCCCTGTATCTGATGGAGAAACCTTAGCTAAATCAGATATCGCATCCCATACAGTAACGGGAGTAAAAAAGTGGGCATTTTCTCTAATAATTTTATTTTTAACACTTTCAAATATAGCAGAACCATTAAAGTCTTTATTTAAAACGCCAATAATTATCATCCTTTCCCTTGTCTGTGGAACTCCAAATTCTGTTGCCTTAATAACTGTGTGATAAATATTATAACAATCACCATCTAGTAAGTCCTTGTTTCCAAAACTAGTAATTATTTCATTAAAAATCTTTCCGTTTTGCATAGTAGCAATTCCTTTTACATTTTCAATGAGAAATACTTTTGGTTTAACAGTTTTTACAATATTAAAATAATGTTTGAATAAATAATTCCGAGGATCATCAATAAAACCATTTCTAATTCGTGCACCAGCCATGCTGAAGCCTTGGCAAGGTGGACCACCAATAATAATGTCAGCACAACGATTATTGAATACTTTATTAATATCAACATTTTTGATATCATCAATAATAACTGAAGT